>JADHTP010000003.1 GCA_016784945.1 Deltaproteobacteria bacterium
AGAAGATTCCGATTCCCTGGACAGCCAGTCGGGGATGCATGAGCTGGAGGCGCTGGGACCGGGGACGGTCTATGTGCTGCCTCACCATTCCTGGGCCCGGTTCGAGCAGGACGGGGTGTTCCAGGTGGGGGTGGAGGATTCCTTCCTGGCGGCCGTGGGCCGGGTGGCGTCGGTCACGTTTCCCGACGAATCCGAACTGCTGGACCAGGGCGCCGTTGGAATCCGACTTACCAACGAACCCGGCGAGGAGCATGGCGTGGCCATGCCCGTGAGTGGTCAGGTGATGGCCGTCAATCCCGAGGTCATGGCCGATCCCGGGGCCATCCGGACCGACACCTGGATGATGAAGGTGCTGCCCACGCACCTGGACAGCGAGATCCGCAGCCTCATGGTACGGAAAGACTAGTGACCTGTCCCGTTATTTCGTCACATAATTCGTCGGCCCTTCACGACGCTGCCGGCGTTACGCCTCCTCAAAATACCACCGGTATTCCTTCGTCGCCGTGCCTTGGCAGCCCCGCGATTGACTCGACGACTTCTGCAACGAACTTCCAAAGACAGGACACTAGGCCTGGAGGCCGAATACCTTTTTCAGGTCCCGCACCTGCTGGTCGAGGTCATCGTAGAAATCATCGGAGCCGGCCGAAAACCGCAGGAGGATGTGGCTGAGTTCGGGGGGTATCCAGGGGTAGAGCCGGCCCAGGTTGGCCACCCGGTGGGGAAACAGGAGCATGGCGTCTTCTTTGGCGAGGGGCCCTTCGAGACCCGGGAATCGATCGGGTTCGCGCCGGACCTCGTGGACCGTGTGGTGGCCCTGGCCCACCACGTAGACCAGCACGTTTCCCATGCTCCAGACGTCGAAGTCGGCGAAGTTGACGTGGTAGTCGAAATCGATCCAGGTGAATACTCCCGTGTCCCGGTCGATGAGGATGTGGTCGTTGCGGATGTCGCCGTGGTGGTGACCCCGGCGATGCACGCCGGCCAGGGCCTCCACGCAGTCGACGACCTTCTTCATCAGGCCCGGCAGTTCCTCGTGGAAATACTGCTCGTGGCCCATGGTGTATTTCTCCATGTGCTTGAACAGGCTGCGCCCCCGGATCCGGTCGATGACCCGGATGGGATCCCCGCTCACGTCCCGACGGGTTACGCCCTGCATGAACCGGGGATCGCCCCGCACCAGGTCCATGAAGTCGCTTTCCTTGTCGGGATTGCGACGGAAACGCAGGGTGAAGTCCCCCACCGTGGTGGAAAATTGTTCGTGGAACACCAGCTTGATGATCTTTTCGGCCCCGTCTTCCAATTTTACGGCGTACTTCACCCAGAACTTGGGCTGGTCGTCGATGCCGAATCGTCCCTCGCTGGCATTGCCCAGGATGAAGTAGTCGTTGCCTTCCAGCCGCAGGACACAGCCCCCGGGGATGGCCATGTAGTTGGAGGCGTCCTCCAGCACCTCCACGGGACCGCGCACCCGGCGGTTGCTGAACCGTTCGATGCGATCTTTGATCTCGGCGGGGTTGTCGAAGGTCATGACACAAGGATAAGGCACAACCGGCCCTCAGGGGAATAATCCGCCTGTCGCCTATCGCCTGTCGGCGGTGGATTGTTCCCTTCCCCTCAGGTCGCGCTACAATCCCCCTGGTCGAACCTGGGGCCGGCATGCGGTATCACGAACTGATCTTCTTCGCGGTCCATCGCCTCCTGGGCACGGGAACCGCGCAGGCCTGGCGTACGTTGCTGGCGGCGGAAGACCAGTCGCCCGGGACCCTGTTCAGGTCCCGGGACGCGGCCCTCGCGGCCGTCTGGGAGCGCCTTCGGACCGCCACGCCCTTCTATCGCGAATGGCTGCCCCCGGGACCCCTGCTGGACGGGTCTGGCCGCCTGCGACCCGATGTCTGGGCCGCTGCGCCGGTGACAGACCGTCGGGACATCCGCACCCACTTCGACGACATGGTGGCCTTTCCCTCGGCCGATGCGCGGCGGGCGTGGCGGGAACGTCGGGCCCTGCCCGCCGGTTGGACCGTCCAGAAGAGCGGCGGGTCCACGGGTCAGCCCGTCGAATACCTTCAGGATCGCACGTGGCAGGCCTGGAACCGGGCCGCGGCTCTCTGGTGCGACAAGCTGTCAGGCGCCTGGCCATGTCGTGAGAAGCGCCTCAAGATCTGGGGAGGCACCCAGGAGATCCGCGGGGTGAAGGTCCCTTTGACCACGCGCCTGTCGTCCTGGCTCCAACGGGGCATCATCCTGCCGTCCTTCCGCATGGACGAAGCCACCATGCGCGGTCATATCGAAACCATCAACCGGCGCACCGACGCGCCCACCCTGGAAGGCTACGTGTCCACCCTGTACACCCTGGCCAGGTTTGCCCGGGGGGCCGGTCTGTCCGTGAGGCCCCTGCAACGGGTGATTTCCTCCGCCGGGACCCTGCATGCCCCCATGAAGGAACTCATGGAGGCGGTCTATGGCGGACCGGTGTTCGATCGCTACGGGTCCCGGGACGGCGGCGCCACGGCGAACCAGTGTGAACTGAGGCGGGGCCTCCACGTGTGCGAGCCCACGCTGTACGTGGAGGTGGTGGACAAAAAGGGTCGACAGGTGCCCGACGGATCCGAGGGCGACATCCTGTTGACCCAGTTGCACAACCACGGCATGCCCCTCTTTCGCTACCGCATCGGCGACCGGGGTGTGATGGACCCCGAGCCCTGTCCCTGCGGGCGCCCCCACCGGGTGTTGAAGAAACTGCTGGGGCGGGTCACGGAGCGCATCTGTACACCCGACGGCCGGATCCTGGATTCCCTGTATTTCGTCCACCTCCTGGGCGTGGTGTTGAATTCGGGATGGCTCGATCGCTTCCAGGTGGTGCAGGACAAGCAAGACGAGGTCCGGATAGCCCTGGTACCCCGGGAGGGTTCCAGCCCCGGGGAAAGGGAAAGCGGCCTGCGGGCGGTGATCGCGGAACTCGAAGAATCCCTGGGTCCTTCGGTGCGTCTGGATGCCCGTCTCGTGGGGGACATCCCCCCGTCACCCTCCGGAAAACACCTCTACGTGGTCTCGTCCCTCTGAGATTGGACTCTCCGCACGATCAACGATCGACGTTTCCATTGCAGTTTCGGGGTTTACGGGGCAAACTACGCCGTCCGATGTCTTTGCCGGCGAGGTTGGTTTGAAACCGATCCTGTTAGTGCCCGCCATCCTGACTTCCTTTCTGTGTTCCTCCGGCCTGGCCCAGGAGCCGGAAACAGATGGCGTGCCTCAAGCCCCGCCCGAACCGGAACCCGTCGCGGAACCGGAACCGATCCCGGAAGAGGCCCCGCCCGAGGCGCCCCCGGACGAGGTGGAGGTCGTCACACCCGATGACGGGACCGAGGATGCGGTTGAGGAGGCCGTGGCCGCTGCAAGGAAAAAGAACCATTGCCGCCACATCTGCCAGGGCGATTTCACCGTGGGCCTTGGCATCGGGTACACCTATTTCGCGGTACAGGGTGTCAGCGATGACCACATCTCCGTGATAGAAAACCAGGACGGTACCGGAACCCTGTTCCCGACCAACGAAGACCCGGGTAACCGGGGGAGCGGCTACGGGATCACGTTCACTGGTCATTTCGGCTACACCGTGGTGGACAACTGGATGATCGGGGCCGCGGTCCACTACGCCTACCAGTTCAAGACCCTGCAACTGGAGGCCTTCGGCCGGTACTACATCAAGATGAAGCAACCGGACACCCTGCCTTTCATCGGTGTGCGGCTGGGGTACCTGTGGGGCATGGGAAACCACGACTCGCCGGTGTTCAGGGAAACGCCGTTCGACAAACTGGTAGACGCGGAAGGAAATGAGAGCCTTCCTAGTTCGAACGACCAGACCGTGGTGGACGAAAAAGGTGAAAATACGGTCTTCGACAGCAACAAGAATTCCAACGGATACCTGGGCGCCGTGGAACTGGGGGTGGTCCACTTCTTCACTCCCAACGTGGGCCTCTTCGTCACCCTGGGCTACCAGTACCTCTTCACCGGCTACAACAAGGGCGGCGGCGTGGACATCAAGGGCTGCGTCGCCTTCAGTTTCTAGCGGAGGTCTGATCCATGGGTGAGGGGAACAGGGGCCCGGTCCGGCCGGCGAATCTGGCCCACGCCCTGGTCCCCGTGGTCTTTCTGGTGACCTCCCTCGGCGTCAACGTCCTCGCATTCGATTCGAGCCCCCACATCCCGCTCATCCTGTCCACGGCCGTGGCGGCCCTGGTGGGCTGGCGCCTCGGTCACACCTGGAAGGGACTGGAAGAGGGCCTCATTGGCGGGATCACCAAGGCCCTCCAGGCGTGCCTGATCCTCCTGGTGGTGGGTACCCTCATCGGTACCTGGATCGTGAGCGGCATCGTGCCGGCCATGATCTACTACGGGCTGCAGATCGTGTCACCGGGCCTTTTCCTGTTCACCGCCTGCCTGTTGTGTGCCGTGGTTTCCCTGGCCACGGGCAGTTCCTGGTCCACCGCGGGCACCGTGGGCATTGCCCTCGTGGGGATGGGGCAGGGACTGGGGGTGCCCCTGCCGCTGGTGGCGGGCGCCATCGTGTCGGGGGCCTACCTCGGGGACAAGATGAGCCCCCTGTCGGACACCACGAACCTGGCTCCCGCCGTGGCCGGCACTGATCTGTTCGTCCACATCCGCCACATGGTGTACACCACCGGGCCGAGCTTCCTCATCGCCCTGGCGGCTTACCTGGCCATCGGTCTTTTCTACCAGGGCGAGTCCGTTCCCCTGGAATCCATCGCGTCCATCACCACCCTCCTCCAGGGGCATTTCAACATCAACCTCGGACTGCTGATCCCCCCGCTGCTGGTCATCGGCATGGTGGTGCTGCGTCTGCCGGCGCTGCCCGCCCTGCTTGGGGGCGCGGTCCTGGGCGGCCTGTTCGCCGCCGTGATGCAGGGGACCGGGGTCGGCGACGTCATGAAAGCGGCCTACGGGGGCTACGTGTCCCATACCGGCGTGGAAGCCGTGGACGGCCTGTTGACCCGCGGCGGCCTCACGGGCATGTATTCCACCGTGGCCCTGATCCTGTGCGCCCTGTCTTTCGGGGGCGTGCTGGAAAAGACGGGCATGCTGGCGGCCATTGCCGGTGCCATCCTGAAGCTGGCCCGGTCCACGGGGAGCCTGGTCCTGGCCACCGTGGCCACGGCCATGGCCATGAACGTGCTGGCGCCGGACCAGTACTTGGCCATCATCGTGCCTGGCCGCATGTACCAGGACGCCTACCGCAAGAGGGGCCTCCACATGAAGAACCTGTCCCGCGCCCTGGAAGACGGGGGCACCCTGTCATCGCCCCTCATCCCCTGGAACACCTGCGGGGCCTTCATGATGGCGACCCTGGGCGTGCACCCGTTCCTGTACCTGCCTTTCGCTTTCGTGAATCTGCTGAACCCGGTGATCTCGGTGTTCTACGGCTATACGGGCCTCACAATGCATCCCGCCCCGTCATCAGACGATTCCCGTACTGAAGGCGCCTGACCTGGTCCCGGAAGAACTGCTGCTTCCAGGGCGGCGCCGAATAGAACATGCCCGTGGGCGTGTCCGCGGTGAGCTCGCGATACCAGACGAAGGCGTCATAGGCCACGCCATAGAAGCTGCCGTCCAGGTCGGGAATGGCGTGATCCATGAAGGGGCTTTCGTTGCAGTCCAGGCCCGGTTCGTCCGCTGCCAGGAAGTACCGGTCCTCCGGCAGGGGATCCAGGGCGCTGGTGATTATCGGCGGTTCGGCGGGAACGGGCTGGGACATGATCCCGTAGAAGACCTGGCTGCCGTTTCCGATGGCGGGTGTCACCGTATACACGGCGTCCTGGCCCGCGAAGACCTCCTCGTCCAGGTACGACGACACGGTCCAGGTCCCCTTTCCCGCGTGGGCCGCGCCCATGTGGGCATAGACCCGTCCCGGCCGGGCCTCGATGGCCTTGTGGAACAGGTACTTGACCAGCTCCTCCCGGTGCTTGAGCATCTCGATCATGGCGGACATGTCCTGTCCCGTCATGGCCGCCATCATGAAGTCCTGCGACGCCATGATGGCCCCTGTCCACAGGGCCAGTGACAGCTTCTCCAGCCATTCGCAGTCCTCGGCCGACATGGCCTGGCACACGGTGTCCAGGCTGCCCAGGATGTGTTCGCGGTAGGCCTTGGCCTGATTCACGTAGGCCGTTTCCAGGCCGAACATCCCGTAGCTGTCCACTTCCCGGGGGGGCGGCAGCGTGTCCAGGACCATGGCCTTGGCCGGGGCCGCCAGTCCGTCGACCAGGGCCTCGATCTGCTCGTTCACCCAGGCCAGTCTCTGGGGCACGTCGATACCCGCCAGGTACAGGTCCAGGCCCTCACTCCGCAATTCCAGCGCCCTCTGCGGGAAGACCCGGCGGAACATGTTGTCTCCGTACATCTGGAAGCCGATGGCCTGGGCGGCCGCGGCGTCCCCGGTTCTGGCATAGGCGTTCAGCGCGTCGGTGGTGTCCATGCCGATTTCCAGGACCCAGGTGTCCACCCCGGCGTGGCGCGCGAGGTGCTCCGCCAGGTCCACGCTGTCCGGGCCGATTTCGTTGGACCCGTGTATCTCGCCCAGCACCATGACCTGGCGGCCCTGGAACTCCCGCATGAACACGGTGTAGTCCCACTGTCCGCCGGATGCGTCGCACTGAAGGGGAATGGCGTTGGCCGACACGAACGCCTTGACGGCCTGCTGCCCTTCGGGGGGCGGCGTGGTGGTGGGGCAGGTGGCCAGTTCGGGCTGGTCGCAGGGGCTGGCGGGCACCATGACCTCCAGCGCCACGGTCTCCATGGCCGTTTCGGGGATCGTGTCCTCGACCCCCGTTTCGGGATCGGTGGTTTCCGGTACGGCGGTGTTGTCCGGGAAGTCCATTGGCCCCGATTCCGTCAACACGTCCAGGGGGGAATTCCCGTCCGGTCCCGGTCCCGTGTCCGGCGTCCCGTTGGAACCGTTTCCCGAGCATGCCGCAGCGAAAATCAAGAGTCCCGCTGCCGCGGCCCGCGCCACGGTGCGCCAACCTGTTCCTTGTGCCCGTTTCATCATGCGCCTCCACCTCCGGTGTCTCACGGCCCCGTGCCTCGATCAGGGGAATGTTACACATTTGTACGGGTTCCGATACCATAGGGGTCAAAGCCTTGCGAATCGCGAGGAGGACCGATGCCCAGGAAGCCCCCCGCCGGTCCAAAGCCCGTCGTGGACCTCGATCGGGCCATCGACTTCTACGAAAAGCTCGATCCCGACGTCAAGGCCCGGGTCCGACGGGAGATCATGAAGCGGGCCGCCAGGGACGAAGTGGACCGCCACGCCCGGGAAGTCCGGGAAGAAAAGGCAAAGCGCCTGCTGAGCCAGGGGCGGATTCCGCCGGAGGACCAGTACGAGCCCTTTTCGGACCAGATCATCGGTTTCCTGAAGGACACGGTGAGCGTCCTGTCCAGGGCCCTGCCCATGGACGCCTACCAGCCGGGTGACGAGAACCGGCGGGACCTGTTCCAGAAAGACCTTCGCAACGCCCTGGAGCCCCTGGAGTGGCTGCTCAAGACCTACTTCCGCTACGAAGTGAAGGGCATCGAGAACATCCCCCGGAAGGGACGGGCCATGATCGTGTCGAACCATGGCTTCCTGCCCATCGACGGCTGGTTCCTCTACTACGAGATCCTGCGGACCATGGGTCGGTGGCCCCGGGGTCTCACGGACTGGCGGTTGTATCGTCTTCCCTGGATCCGACAGTTCTTCATGGACATGGGCATGGTCCAGGGGTCCCACGAAAACGGCGATGCACTGCTCCAGGACGAAGAGCTGATCTTCATCATGCCGGGGGGCGCCAGGGAGACCTGGAAGTCGTCCCGGTACCGTTACCGGCTCATCTGGAAAGACCGCCTGGGCTTCATCCGCCTGGCGCTGAGGAACCGGTGCCCCATCATCCCCTCCGCCAACGTGGGCACCGACGACACCTACCACCTGTTCTTCAACGGGTACACCACGGCCTACAACCTGTTCCGGACCCGCAAGGCCCTGTTCCCCATCAGCCTGCCCGTGGGCATGGGCATCCTGCCCTTCCCCGTGAAGATGACCCAGTACGTGGGCGAACCCATCCACCTACCCTATCCGCCTGAGGCCGAAAGCGACCCGGCCATCCTGGAGGAGTGCCAGGATCTGGTAAAGGCCCGGGTGTACGATCTCATCGACTGCGGGCTCCACGAAAGGGCGGCCGGGTAGGGGGCAGTCAATAGTCAATAGTTCATAGTCAATAGTCCGGATCTCGGGAGGGGACCTGGGACCTTGATCGACTATCGACTATCGACTATCGACTATCGACTATCGACTATCGACTAACCCTTTTGCTAGAATCCCGTCCAGGAATTCTGGAGCGATGGCATGACAGCGGGAAGGCGGGGGGCCCTGCTCGCGGCGGGCGTGTTTCTCTGTGTCGCGGGTGGCTGTGGCAGCGACGATGGCGTCCCGGATCCGGCGGACGCGTCCGATTCGGGCGATCAGGGCCCGGACCTGGCCGTGGACGACGGCGCCCAGGAGGACGGCGTCAACCAGACCTGCCTCCAGTGCATCGAGCCGGGGCTCATGCTGCGCTGGCACAAGATCGACCTCGTGGAGCCTTCCGTGCCCGCGGGTCTGCCGGAATTCCTGAACAACATCATCCAGCCCGACGTGAACGACTACCGCATCAACATCGGGTTGCGGATCAACGAAATCAGCCCGAAGCCGGACGGCACCCTGGGCGTCCAGCTGACTGCGGGTACGACGTGGCATGACCTCGATCCCTCGGACGTCCTGGCCATCCACGGGGGGGACAAGACGCCGTCCTGGTATCAGTTCATGGACGGTTTAACCACGGAGGTCGATGCCGTGGTCAAGAAGGACTGCACCTTCGGAACCAGCGAGGAAACGACCCTGTGGTTCAAGTCCGGACCCGCCGAGTTCGGGTACATGTGCTCGCCGGCCCGTCCGGACCTGGTGGCTCCCGCCGACGTTCTGCCCTTCGAAAAGGCCATCACCTGGGGGACCTTCGACAACCAGTGCACCCGGATCATGAACGGGCGAATCGACGCCTGCATCCGGGCCGTGAGGGCCTGTGAAATCTGTGTCTTCATCCTGTCGCCGGACTACAAGACGTTCGTTTCCGAGGAAGACCCCTCGGTGGACCCGGCCGAGCCCTGCTTGCCACAATTCTGTGATCGCTGGTGCGGGCGCGGTGAAGGCGGCGTTCCCCTGTGGACCAACCTCGGTGGCTTCATCGAGACCATCGAAGTGCCCCAGAACTGCGAGGTGAACGGGGATCCCGGGTACCATTTCGTGGTGAACTTCGAAGCGGAGGTCGTCCCGGTTCCACCCGGATCGTGATGACGTCTATGACCTGTGTCTTCCCCGTCCTGACACTGACTGCCCTGGTCGCGCTCCTGCTGGCGGAGTACCGCGGATTCCGGCCCGGCATCTGGATCGCCAAGCCGCTGGCCTCCCTGGGATTCCTCGGCGGCGCGGTGTACCTGGGGGCACTGGACGGATGCTACGGGGCCACGCTCTTCGCCGGGCTGGTGCTGTCCTTTGTAAGCGACGTCCTGCTGATCCCGAAAAAACCGCTGGTCTTCCGCCTGGGCATCGTCTCCTTCCTGCTGGCCCACGTGGCCTACATTGCCGCCTTCGTGAACCGGGCCTGGGGCCTGCCTTTCTACTACGGGGGGCAATGGTTGCTGGTCTGGTCCGCCGCCCCCCTGGCCTGAGCCTCACCCGTTTTTACTTCTTCTTTCCGAACCGTTCGAGCAGGGCCGGGGCCACGTCCCGGTGGACCATCACCGTGAGCATCTTCAGGCGGATGAAGTCTTCACGGAAGAAGTAATAACCCTTGAATTTCCCCTTCCTGGCGCTGCGGCCGGAATCCTTGATCAGGTACCAGTCACTGCCGTCCACCGTGGCCCGCCCCAGCAGGTGAATGCCGTGATCGTCTCCGGTGGACTTGTTGTGGATCCGGTATTCCCGCACATCCTGAGTGATCAGTCCGGGCGGGATGTCGAAGTCGGGAACGAAGGCCACGTCCTGCTCCGGGTTCTTGCCGGGCTCGGACACGTCACCGCCGAGGCCCACGGTGTACCCGGCCTCCACGGCCTGCCCGACCACGCCGTAAAAGTCCTCCAGCGGGACATTGTGGTAGGTGTCGTCGAGCCACCAGTTGTCGGGCACGTCGAAGAGCGCGGTCTGGAACAGGGGCTCCCGGGTGGTGGACATGAACTGGACGTAGGCGTCGGGGTCCAGGCCCAGGTAGTCCGTCACGAAGGTGACCGGGGTGTACTGCCGGCCCTCCCATTGGAACTCCGCCGGCGGCCGGCCCAGGTACCGCTCCATGATGGCGTGGATGTTGGCCAGCACCAGGGCCTCGTCCCACAGGTCCGTGGCCTTTGCGTGTTCCAGGTACTGGTTCATCTCCCGGTGCATGCGGCTGTGGTCGTGCCAGCCGTCTTCGGCCAGGATGCCGGGGAACAGTTCGTGTGGGACCGCGCCGTGCTTCTTCCACATCCGGGTGACGGAGTTGAGCTGCGATCCCTCCCCGAAGGCCGAGTCGCCCCGCCGGGCCACGAACCGCCGGGCCTTTTCCACGTATTCCCAGTACACGGTGAACATTTCGGACATCTTGACCTTGCGGCCCCTGATTCGGTGAATCTCCGACTCGAGGTAGGACGTGCCTGCGAAGGACCAGCAGGTGCCGGTGTAGTACTGCGCCACGGGGGCAAAATGGAAAGGCGCCCCGAAGATCTCCAGGGAGGCGGGTCTCCGGGACGCGGGCAGGTCGGCGATGAGGTCCTTCCGGCTGTCCTTCTTCAGCTTCTTTTCGGTCTTCTGGTTTTCCCGGATGTTGGCCGTGGCCTTCTTTTCATCCGCGTCCCGGGCCTCGTTCCGGTCCTTGATGGCCTTGATGACCTTGTCCTCGACGTGAGGGCGATACCGGGCCGGGTCGGGCCTGTCGGCGGGTGATGCCTCCGCCCAGGCCGGCAGGGCGGTACACACCAGGGCAACGATGAAGGGCCTTGCGTTCATGGATTTTTCCCTCGTTGCGTTTTAGGGGGCAAGAATACTTCATCTGCGGGGCCAGGCGATAGGCGATAAGCCATCTTCGCAGGGCAAACGCATCTAATTCGTGGTCGTGCGTAGCTTCTGTTTCAACATTTTGATGCGTTTGCCATGGCCATCTTCGTCACACGGTAGACGACAGACGACAGACGACAGACGGCAGACGCCTCCCCCACGATCAACGATGTACGATCAGACCATCAACGTCCCGCGATAGGCGATCGGCTAACCGGTTCCACGTGGTGGTCCTGGACAAGCTGACCTATGCTTTGCAACCTGGACAACCTGTCGGCCCTGACCCCGGAACAGAAATCACGCTTTTCCTTAGTCAAGGGCGACACCGGAGACCGCGACTGCGTGGACGGGGTTTTCGGGCAGCGGGACCTGCACGCGGTGGTCAATTTCGCGGCGGAGTCCCACGTGGACCGATCCATCGAAGACCACGAATAACGATTCGTGACCAACGTCAAACTGTTGACCCTCTTCGGAGGGGGGGGGCTGGCGCAAAGGTGTGCTAGCATGAAATCGGTCTGCGGCCGATGGTGTCATTCAACCGGCGAGAGCAATGAACAGCAACAAGACAAGACTGCTTTCCATAGGGTTCCTCCTGGTCGCACTGACCCTTCCGGCGGCGGCCCGATCCGATCCTTTCACACCTTTCAGGGGCGAGTCGAAACCGGTGACGGTGGAGGACGTCCGGCCCCACATCGGCGAGGACGGAAACGCCACCAACGAGTTCTACAGCGAATGGTGGTCCTTCGTGTTCCAGATGGAAGACGGCTACGGGGCCTATGCCCAGTTCCTTCTCTACAACCTGGGACCCGGTGACGGCATGGCGGCCGTCCGCACCACCCTGGCTCTCCCCGACGGCTTTCACATGAACGAAAAGACCGTGTACGAGTCGGGGGAGTGGGACTACGCAAAGGACAAGTTCGAAATCCGGCTGGGCGACAACGTGGTGGGAGGTCCCCTGGACGGGCTGAAGATACGGCTGAAGAACGAGTCCTTCGAGGCCGAATACAATCTGGAGAACATCGCCCCGCCCTGGAAGCCGGGCAGCGGTCGGGCCCACTACGGGAAGTCCGGCAAACGCCACTACGACTTCCAGGTCATCGCCCCCGTGGCCCGAATGACGGGCCGGGTGAAGGTGGAGGGCGAAGACGAATGGCGCCCGGTCAAGGGCATCATGTACGTGGATCACTCCATGGCCACCATCGGCATGCACGAGCAGTCGAAGCGCTGGCTTCGGTTCAGGAGCATCGATCCAAAGCGCACCTTCCTCATGGCGGATATCCGGCCGCCGGAGCTGTATGGCGACGAGACGATCCAGTACGCCGTGCTGTTCGAGGAGGGCCGCAAGGTGTTCGAAAGCCTGGACCTGGACCTGGGATTCGGGAGCCGATACGTGGACCCGGAAAAGAGCGGCTACGTGGCGGCCCGACTGGTGGAGATGAAGCACAAGGAAGGCGATCTCAAGATCCACGGCGCCGTGAAGGCCCGCAAAATGACGAACCGGGAGGATTTCCTGGCGGCCCTGAGCCCTGCCATCCGTTTCGTGGTGTCCAAGTTCGTCAAGCCCATCATGTACTATTTTTCCGGCCTGTACACCATCGAGACCGTGGACAAGGACGGCCAGAAGAAACGCTACAAGGGCAACGGAAAGTACTACGTCACCATCGTGAATCCCTGACATGGCCCCGGTCCGGGCCGCGGTGGAACACTGCCATTTGAAATGTCCCTGATGGATTCCCGGTCGCGCGTCCAGGGTCTGATGCAGGGGTGGGTGGACCTGTCCCTGCGCCACCTCTGGCGGATCATCGGCATCGCCACGCTGGTTTTCTGGACGTCGGTGCTCTTCGCGGTCCGCCTGGACCTCAAGATCGACTTTGTGGAACTGCTGCCCACGGACTCCCCCTCCGTACTGAACCCCGAACAGCTCAAGGGGCGGGTGACGTCCTACCGGACCCTGACCGTGGCCATCGAGTCACCGGACCTCGACGTATCCATGAAGTTCGCCGATGACCCGGCCGAGCGGCTGCGGGCCTTTCCCAGGGACCGGATCCGGTACGTGGGCGTACAGGGGCATGGTGGGACAGGGCTCGACCGTTGTGTCAGTATCCCGGACTTCGACCTCTACCACGTCCAGTGGCGTCCCGGCAGTGCCGCTGCAACCGAAAAGCAGCACGAACGCGGCAAGCCAATGACGTGTTTTTCATCACATTTTCCGTGCGATTCCGAATAGTACCTGTAAACGTAAAGAAATTGACTTAACGAACCGATTTCCGGAGTATCGGTACCCGGGTACCGCTACTTTCTCGCGGGGGTGGGAGCAACTACATGGCAGTCATCGACTTCAGGGTGCGACCCCGAACGGCCTATTTCTTCAAGGACCTGGTGCCCGATGTCATTCCGGCGTACCAGACCTACGTCCGGATGTTCAACATCGAGCCCCGGCTGACCCTCGTGTCCCTGGAAGACTCCGTCAAGGAGATGGTTTCCGGCGAGGTGACCCACGGCGTCATCTTTTCGGGCAACGCCGAAGGCAATCGCGAGGTGTACAAGGCCTGCCGGCAGTTCCCCGACCAGTACTTCGGGATGGCCGGTATCGACATCACCCAGGGCGTCACGAAGGGCATGAAGGACCTGGAACAGGCCTACGAGGAGTTTGGTCTGGCAGGGCTCAGCCTGAGCCCGTTCATGACCGGGATTTCCGCGGACGACCCGCGTTATTTTCCCCTGTATGCCCTGTCCGAAAAGGCCGGGAAGGTGGTCCAGATCCACTCGGCCGTTCATTTCAACCAGGAGTTTCCCCTGGAGGTCTCCGAGCCGGTCCACATCGACCGGATCGCCGTGCATTTCCCGGGCCTGCGGATCGTGATGTGCCATGCCGGATTCGGTTTCGGCAACGCCGGCCTGGTCATCGTGGCGCGTCACCCCAACCTGTTCGCCGACTTCTCCGGGCTCCATCCCAGTGCCCTGCCGACGGAGATGGTGAAGGCCATCAACGGTATCCTGCGGGACAAGGCGATCTTCGGCACCAACTACCCGTGCATCACCTTCGACATCGTGCCAGAATGGAAGAAGGTCGTCAGGGAAGAGAACCAAGCGGTCTTCTTCCACCTCAATGCCCAGCGGGCCCTGGGAATCGAACGATAGGGCGCATCGATGAAACCCGAAGACTTCGAAGCACCACTGGACGCGTTTTCCGAATACGCCATGGCCGTGGAGAACGACGACTACCCCAAGACGGATTTCACCCAGTTGCAGTTCCGCGGTCCCGTGGATCCGGCCGCCATGGCCGAGGCCCATGACGATGCCATCGCCCTGGTCCCTATTTTCAGCAGCCACCTCGTGGAGCGGCGGCGGGGACTGTTATACCGGCCCCGCTGGGTCTTCGACCGGGAAGTGCCGAACCGGTTGCGGGTAGAAGACTGTCGCCACGTGGCCGGCGATCCCTTCGACCCCATGGATTTCAGCACCAGGCACTACGAGCTCCGTATACGGCAGCGGATGGACCTGACGCGTGAATTTCCCTGCAATTGCTCGCTGTTGCGCGTGGGCGACGAAGAGCACATCCTTTCACTTCAGTTCCATCACAGCTGCATGGATGCCCACAAGGGTTACCTGTACCTGACCCGGCTCCTGGCCGGTTACCATGAAAGGATCAAGGGCAAGGCCCCCGACTGGGCCGACTCCCAGGGCATGGCCGCACTGACCCGGCAGGGCGATATGGTGAAGCCGGTGTCCGCCGGACGGTTCATCCGGGAACAGCTCGCGGACGTGTTCTGGCGGAACCGATCCGGGAGCGTGTCCAACATCGCTTCCGAGGAAGTGCGGGACTACCGTGAGGTCCGGGGACGGTACAGCCTGCGGGCCGTGATCGAAGACCCGGCCGTGCTCCAGGGTCTTTTCGATCGAGCACGGGCCCATCATGCCACGGTGAACGACCTGTTTTTCGCGGTGACCCGCCGGGTCCTGTCCCGCTGGAACCGCGATCACGGCGCGTCCGACGACCGGTTCCGCTTCATGCTGATCACCAGCATCAAGGGCCGGACCCGGCAGTCCGAGGCTGCGGGGGCGGGCGTTTCCGGGTTGAACTTCGTTTCCACCGGCCAGGGGGGCGCCAGTCTCGACACGCTGATGCAGTTCTTCCGGGATGTCAGGCGCGACCAGCTCGCCCGGGGGATCGACATCCGGTTCAACCAGGCCATGTGCCGCATGGTGGGGGCGGCGCGGCTGCTGCCGCTGCGCAAGCGTTCGAGGCTTCTGAATCCGGTGGTGAACAGCATCCCGTGCACCTTCTCCCTGTCGAACCTGGGGGTGGTCTGGCCTCGCATGGAAAACGGTCGCCCCACCCTGGACTCGGAGGTGCTCGGCGCCGGGGACTTCGTGATCAGTGACATCCACTCGAGCGCGTCCGCCGGGCGTAGCGTGGGACTCGCCCTGGCCGTCCGTATCCACCAGCGACGCATGTACCTGAACTTCGTGGCCGACCGCTTCCGGTTCCGGGAGCCCGAGGCGCGGGAACTGGTCGACCGGTTCGTACGGGAACTCACGGCGGCCCACGAGCCCGGTTCCGGGCAGGAGGGGGAATGATCCGAGTGCGCAAAATGGCCATGGTCTGGATCCTCGTTCCGGCGCTCCTGGCCGGGGCCTGTTCCGGCGGTGATTCGTCCGATCCGGACGACGCGATCGCGGGCGATTCGGTGGACGAGGAAACGTCGGTGACCTGTCCCGCCGTGGTCAAACAGTACCTGGAGATCGCGGGTGAACCCATACCGGACAACCCGGTTACCGGGGACGGGACGCCTTCGGAATTCAACCGGGTCCGATACATCCGCTACCGCGCCGACACCGGTGCCGATACACCCCGCCCCGTGGACGCCATCCTGGTCATGCTGCCCGGGTTCACCGTGGGAACGGGATATCTCACCTATATGGCGCGAAGCCTGGTCCGGATGTCCTGCGGCCGCATGGAAGTCTGGCTGGCGGAACGGAGGCACCATCTCCTGGAAGATCCCACGGGCATGATCGCCGCCGAGGCGGCCGGAGATCCCTGGATCGCCAACGGCTACTACTTCGAGGGCCAGGAAGTCGACGGGAAGACCTTTGCCGGGTTCATCGACGGCAACGGCCCCGACAGCGCCATCATCAGCGAGTGGGGCCTGGACATTGCCATGAAGGACATCCGGAGCGTGATCCGGCAGGTGCCGGAATCGGCACGGCAGGCCACCGTGTTCCTGGGCGGGCAGTCCCGGGGCGTGGCCTACGTGAGGGCCTATGCCGCCTATGAATTCGAGGACGGGCGTCTGGGCTGCGAGGACCTGGCCGGCCTGGTCCTGGTGGACGGCGATTCCCAGTACAAGTCGGGGATGAGCGAAGAGACCTACCTGGAGGATCTGCAGGCGATCCGTTCCGGCGACAAGGCCCGGTTCGTCACCGTGCCGCCGGTGGGGCCCCCCATCTATACCTTCCTGGAAATCCTGGCCATGGCCTCGTCCGAGGGCTTCGGCGACCCCGCCGACCCGCAACTGGGACCTGATGGCCGTTTTCCTGAATTCGGTCCCCTGGAGCCCCTGCTGCCCCTGCTGTTCCGCCAGGAGGACATCCAGATGACCAACGAGGCCTTCTTCGGGTTCGCCACGGACACCGACTCCGCCGTCATCGACATCCTGCGGGCCGGTCTGGGCGCCATGGACGGACCCGTGGCGGAAGACACCGTGGGCCTGTACCCCAGCGACCCGGACCACCTGTACACATGGAAGCACTGGGACGAAGTGGATCCCGTGGATTTCTGCGAGATACAGGACCTGCTGAAATCCCTCTGGGAGGGGCCCTCCAACGCCACGGATCCCTATTACGCCTCGCGGCTGGACCTGGACTTCTTTGCGGCGGACAAGCTGGAAACGGCGGGCGCCTGGCGTGACAAGTACTTCACCTTCCGTAGCTCGGACATGGACGCCCCGGTCTATAACCTGGGCTCCCACATCCTTCATGGCCAACCCGAACGAGTGACCGACTACCGCGACCGCATCGCACCGGTCCGCGGACAGGACCTGCCGCGGTCCGAATACGGCTTCGACATCCTGTGGAAGCCCGAATGGGAGCACATCGACACGGTGTTCGCCGTGGCCGAAACCAACGACTTTTTCATGGGCCTCGTGGACTGGATGCGACTGCACTCCAAGGGCGAAGTCCAGGTGCCCGTGAGCGGGGAATAGACCCGCGCCCCGGACATGCCGGGGAAGGGACCAATGGAACGGATCACCGGGTGGGTCGTGCGCCTTCGCTGGGTCGTGATCGCGGCCTTCGTGGGGATCACCGCCTTTTTCGCCGCCCAGATCCCCGACGCCCGGATGGACCCCGAGGTCAAGAACCAGTTGCCCACCGACATGCCGAGCCGGCTGGACCTGGACCGGATCGAAGAACTGTTCGGCGGCACCGACATGACCCTGGTCCTCCTGCAGTCCGACGACGTCCTGACCGGCGACACCCTGGGCCGCATTCGTCGTCTGACGCGGCGATTCGAAAGACTGCGGCCCGTGGACCGGGTCATGAGCCTGTTCACCCTGAAGGACATCCGGGCCGAGGGCGGCGACATGATCGTGGACCCCGCTGTGAAACGGGTCCCGAAGGACGAGGCGGGCCGCCGGGCCCTGCGTGAGTCCCTCGAACGCAACGAGTTCGTCTACGGAAACGTGGTGTCGAAAGACTTCACCACGGCCGCCATCATCGTGTTCAAGAAGATGGATGCATCGGACGAGGAACTGTTGTCCCTCGTGGAGAAAGCCATCGAGGAGAACCCCGGTGACGAGCGGGTGGTGTACGGGGGCATGCCCTTCATCCGGAAGACCATGAGCGAGGACATGCGCCACGACCTGCGGCTGTTCCTGCCGGCGGGCCTCGCCATCATGCTGGTGTTCCTGTTCCTGTCGTTCCGCCAGCTGAGGGGGGTCCTGCTGCCTTTCCTGGTGGTGTGCATGGCCATCGTGGTGGGGCTGGGTCTGATACCCCTCCTGGGTTGGAAGATCCAGATGGTCACCATCATTCTGCCCGTCATCCTCATTGCCGTGGCCAACGACTACGGGATCCACCTCATGGCGGCCTACCAGGAAAACAACCAGCCGGGCAGGGGCCTGGATCGCAAGGGTCTGGCGCTGGTGGTGGGTTCGACCCTGGGCAAGCCCATCGTCGCCACGGGCGTCACCACCATGGCGGGCCTGTTGTGCCTGATGGCCCACGAAGTGGTACCGGCCGAGAGGTTGGGCATCCTGTCGTCGGCCGGCATTGCCTTCGCGCTGCTGGCCAGCCTGGCCTTCGTGCCGGCGGTACTGTCCCTGTTGCCAGTGGCCGCGCCGGTGACCACTGCGGCCAGCGGCGAAGCCGGCGCATCGGGCCTGGAGAAACTGCTGATCTGGAATGCCCGCCTGGTGACGCGACACCCGGGCGCGGTGACCGGGGTGTCGGCGGTGCTCCTGGCCGTCTTCGCGGTGGGGATCTTCTGGTTGCGGGTGGACACGAACCCGGTGAACTACTACACGGCCGATTCCCCGGTGGTGGAGTCCGCCGACCTGGTGAACCGTCACCTGGGCGGCGTGAACAGCGTGTCCGTGGTGGCACAGGGGGACATCAAGGATCCGGCCGTCATGGCGCGGATCGACGACCTGGAACGGTCGTTCGGCAGATTGCCCATCGTGGGCCACACTAGTTCCCTGGCGCGGACCCTGCGCAAGATGAACCGGGTCATGAACGGGGACGACCCGGCCTTCGATAAGGTGCCCGACTCCCGCAAGGCCATTGCGCAGTACCTCCTGCTGTACTCCATGAGCGGGGACCCCGAGGACTTCGAGCGGCTGGTGGACTTTCCCTACGAGCACGCCCTGGTCACGGCCCGGATCAAGACGGCCAGCAGCCGGGACTTCGCCGACGTGGCGCAATTCGCCCGGGACGCCGCAAACCGGGATGACAGCGGCACCTTCACGAGGGTGAGCGGGTTCGCCGTGGTCTATGCGGACCTGGTGGACGCGGTCATCGACGGCCAGTTGCTGAGCCTGGCCCTGTCCGTGCTCCTGGTGGCTCTCATGGTCTCCCTCCTGTTGCGGTCCCCCACGGCGGGGCTGTTGACCCTGGTTCCGCTGGGCCTGGCCGCGGCATCACTGTTCGGACTGATGGGTCTGCTGGGCATCGAGCTCAACCTGATCACGGCCATGCTGTCGTCCATCATGATCGGGGTGGGCGTGGACTACACCATCCACTTCCTGTGGCGCTATCGCGAAGAAAGGCGTGGTGGGTCCGACCCCGTCACGGCCATGGTGACCACCCTGACCACCACCGGCCGAGGCATCGTGTTCAACGCCCTGTCGGTCATCGTGGGATTCACGGTGACCTTCGGTTCGTCCTTCCTGCCGGTCCGCTATTCGGGGTTCCTGATCGTGGTGTCCATCGGCATGTGCCTGCTGGGCGCCCTGCAATTGCTGCCTGCTGTGGCCCTGTTGACCCGGCCCCGTTTCCTGGAACCGCCCGCCCCGCCTAGACAATGACATCGAACAGGAAGGCCGCGGCCAGGACCGGGGGGAGCAGTCCGAGCAGGGTCCCCAGCAGGTAATCCCGAAAGCGTACGTCCGACAGGGCCAGGGCGTAGGTCACGGGCGGGGCCAGCAGAGTGATCAGGCGCAAAAGCGCCACCGACGCCACGGGTCGGGCGTCGAGGCGGGCCAGCATCCGTTTCACCAGGGGCCACTCGATGTGCCTTGCCGCCCGTCCGCCGATGGCCCGGAAGAACCAGAATCCCGCCGTCAGGGCGACCAGGGCCCCTCCGAAGGCCAGGATGAAGCCCGTCACGGGCCCCCACAGCAGGAAGGCGGTGGCCACGAATATCAGGCCCGGCACCTGGACGAACTGACTGGCGCAGAAAAGGGCCAGGTAGACTACGTAACCCCAGGCTCCCGCGGCCTCCACCCGGGCCCGCACGCCGTCGGCGTTAGCCTCGTCCAGGAACCCGCCCATGCGGGCCGCCACGAAGACCACCCCCACCACGCCCAGGGCGATGAAGGGGCGGAGTTTCTCCACACGTGCTCTGGTCCTGTCTTCCAAAGGCCGGCTACTCCCCCCACCTCGACGGGTCTTTCACCGCTTCACAGTCCACAAAGCCGATGCCCGCCGGGTTCTTGAAGGGGGACCAGCAGTATTCCAGGAGGTGGGCCATGTCCTCGATGCGGATCAGGTGGGACTCGTGTTTCGGGTACATGCCGCCGTCGCGGAAGTTGTACACCCCGTCGGGGACCGAGTCGTCCCACAGGTCCCAGCGGGGAAAGTCGGAATAGGCTTCCACGGTGGCCAGGTGCACGGTCTGGATGTGCCGGGCCTCCTCCGCGGTCAGCGGATAGCCCAGGCTGGCTGCCATCAGGAGGAGCCGCGACATGTCCCTTTCCCAGTTGTCGCTGGACCGACCGGGTTCCTTGGATGCCGGGTCCCGATAGCGCTCGATCCGGGTGATCAGCCCCTCCACCAGGGCCTTTGCAACCACCGGGTGGCCCGTGGTCAGCGCCAGGGCCACGGCGGCCATGTGGAACTGGTCGATGATGTCGTAGTTGAAGTAGTTGCCCGCACCGGCAATGGCGTCGTAGGGGCTGCCCTGGCCGGACCCGCACTCCTGGTCCCGGGTGTCGCCGTATCCCAGCAGGGCCGTGGCAAGGCGAGGGTCGCACTCGGCGTCGGGAATGAAATCGATGTAGTTGACGAAGCTGTCCAGGTCCTGGTCATCCACGTGGACGGGCTTTCCGTCGGCGTCCTTGGTCCGGATCAGCCACCCGTGGTCCACGATGTCCCGGGCGAAGAGCACCAGCAGGTCCAGCGCCTCCCGGGCCGACGCCTTGATGCCTTCATCGGGCGCCAGTTCGATCACGTAGGGCAGCCAGGCCGCCACCCGGTAGAAGTAGGGCACATCGTCCTTGGACCGCTTGTTCGTGACCCAGATGTCCCCCCAGGTGGGGTTGTTCTCATAGCGGAACCGATCCGCGTTCCAACCCTCGTAGGGGAAGTACCACTCGGTGTAGTCCACGGCCTTCTTCTTGCCGCTGGGCAGCGTGAATGCGTGATTCAGGGTGATGATGTTCCGCGACATCAGGTGCTCGATGGTGTCCTTGTCGTCGTAGACCATCCCCTTCATGGTGGCTGTGATGGACTTGGTGAACTGGTCCACCACCAGTCCCATGGCAGGGTCCCCTGTCGTGAGGTAGCCGCCGATGGCCTGTCCCAGCAGCAGCATGGTGGGTTCGGCATTGTTGTGGCTGCCCCCGTCGGCGGCGCTGTTGGTGAAGGTGACCGTGTCCCCCACCTTCACGGCCTTCACATCGTGCCACCAGATCAGGTAGTCGGGCTTGCCCGTGGAGGCGTCGTTTCCGTGGGTCGTCTCGTAGAGCCAGGTGAAGAGGTCCACCTGTTTCCAGAACCCGGTCATGGCCCGGGTGAAGTCCGCGATCTCGGCCGTCGACAGGGGATCTCCCGGGTCCTGCCGCGAGAGTTCGAAGGGCAGTGACAGAGGCAATCCTTCGGGCGTGGTCCGGGGCACCTCCGGCGTGGTCACGTCCTCGCCGGGGGCCGGGATGTCGTCGGCCCCGTCCATCATCGCGTCCGCGGGGTCAACCGCGTCGCTGTCGGATCCACAGGCCAGGGCCAGCAGGGTGATCGCCGTGACGGCACATCGCGTCGAATACTTCATGGTCGTCCTTTTGTCGAAACTAGAGGTAGTTCCAGGCGCACTTCCCGTCCACGCAGGCGAAGCCGTCCGCGGCGGGGCAGTCGTCGGCACCGCTGCACTGGGCCACCTGGGCCAGCAGCGACTGCCAGGTTTCGAACCACTGGGCGCAGGTGCAGGTCACGCAACCCTCCACCGGGTCCCATCCCTGGCCCGCGCCGCACTCGCACTGGGAGATGCACACACCCGGGCAGATGGTCTGGACGGGCTTGCCGCAGGTCCAGGGGCCGCACCCCGACCCACAGTCGTTCCACTGGCCCCGGGGAGGCGTTCTTCCCACTGCACGAAAAGAATAGGTGTTTTGCGTCGCCAAGACAATTGAGACCGACGGTCTGGCCGGCGTGGCCCAGGACACCATCGAAATCTAGTCTTGCCAGTCCCTTTCCACCTTCAGGCGGTGACCGGCGCTGTAGGCGTTGAATTCCGGAGCATACATGGGCTGGGCCGTGGCCGGGCTGACCTTGAAGGAACCGGCGTGAGCGGCGCGCACGCGGTACTTGAAGGTGTGTTCGCCCTGGGGCAGCCACTCGAAGAAGAAGTTCTGGCCACTGTCGCGGACCTCTTCGTAGTAGTACAGGCCCAGGTCCCACCGGTGCCGTGAGATCTGGCTGACCGGTTCGAATCCCGCGCCCCGGGGATCCCGCAGGTGGACGTATTCCATGGGGTGCTTCGCTCGCAGGGACACCTGCACCTCCACTTCGTCGCCGGGTTGCAGGCTCGCCCCGTCCTCCAGAGGTTCCAGCGTGATGGTCTTGCCGGTCTTGACCCGCTTGAAGAAGGTGCGGGTCACGGCCAGGAAGTCACCCCGGGCCTCCTCGGGCAGCTTTTCCGTGCTGAAGTGCCAGGTGGCCGATGCGAACAGGTGTCCCCTGGTGGCCTTTTCCACGGTGACGGTGTGGTGCTTCGCCCCGTTCACCTCATCGCCGGGAATCACGATCTGGTTCTTCTTCCCTGTGTATTCGTCGGGTTCGAACGCGAAGTGGGTGACCCGGTCGCCCACGGTCACGTCCACCGCCTCGCGCACGGCCAGTTGTTCCGTGGCCTGCAGGTAGTGGGCGAGGCTGTACACCACCTCGGCCGTGGCCTTCGTGGACTTCCAGTGGTTCAGTTTCTTGTTCAGGAAGATCCACAGGACCAGGCCGTCCAGCCTGGCGTTCTTCGGGTCCAGTTCCATGAGGGTGCGGATGGCGAAGGCGTGGGTTTCGATGGTGTCGTTGTACCACAGCCATCCCCGGTCCTCTGGGGCCCAGAAGGTGCCCTGGTCCTTTTTCGTCTTCGCCGAATCCATCACGCTTTCCCACACCAGGAGGGCGTCCTTCTTCCGGTCCATGCGCGCCAGCGTGAGGGACAGGTAGCCCTTCAGGTAGGGCGCGTGGTCCTTCCAGTGGCGAAAGCTGAAGTCCAGCATGGTCTGGCGTTCCGCAGCGGTGAACACGCCGCCGGTCCAGGAATCGTCGGGGTAGGCGCTGATCACGTAGTTCAGGAAGGCGATGAACTCCCAGCAGCAGTCGTGGGTCATCATGTTCTTCACCAGCTCGTTCACGTAGTGCCGGTGCATGTAGGCCCAGGCCTTCCGGATCATCTGCTTCGGCACGTCCACCTGGAACTCCAGGCCCTTGGAGAAGCCGTGGAGGATGTACAGGGTCATCCAGGGGGAGGGCCGGCCACCCGGGAACCACGGGAAGGCGCCGCTGGACGTCTGGGCCTTCTTCAATTTGGCCAGCGCCCCGTTGCGCTGGGCCTTGGCGATGCGCGGGTCCAGCACGTTCAGCAGGTCGCCCGGGTCCTCGGGGCCGCCCTTGGCCTGCTGCAGCCAGGGGATCTCCTCCAGGGCCATCTTGCGGTTGGGATCGGCCGCGTCCCAGGTCTCCAGCCGGGTCTCGCGCTGCGAAAGCTTCTTTCCCATGCGCTTGAGCGCCGGGTACTGATCATAGAAGGATGACACGATCCCCGTGGACAGGAACCGGTTCAGGGTCTGCTCCGTGCATTCGTAGGGATAGTTCACCAAGTAGGGCAGGGCCGACAGGACCTGGTAGAACATCTGGGCGTCCACCGTCACCACCAGTTGGTCGTGGATCAGGCTGGGGTCGTCGCTCCTCTTCATGTCATCGAAGGTCATCACGCGTTTTTCGCGGTCCTTCAGGGTCACGAACCGCGACTGGGCCAGGTGGAACCGTCCGGGCAGCACCGGGATGGGACGCAGTTCGCCGTCGCTGAAGTCACCGGACATGGCGGAGATCCGGAAGGCCACCGTGCCCACGCGGTTGGGGGCCTTCACCGGGAACGTCAGGCTGGTCCCACCGCCGGCCTTCACCGTGAAAGGCCTGTCCGTCACGTCGGCGGCCCTGAGGCCGAATTCCCCCAGCAGGCTCTTTTCGGTGTCGGGATCGATGATGTCAAAGGTCAGGCGGCCCGCCATCTCCGCGTCGGAGGCGTTGTTGACCACCACCTTCAGCAGGGCGTCGTCCCCCTCCCGCAGGAAACGCGGCAGGTAGGGCCGCACCATGAGGTCCTTGACCGTTCTGGCCTCCTTCTTCACCAGCCCCGATTTCAGGTCCTCGGTGACCGCGTGGACCCAGATGTTCCAGGAGGTGACCGAATCGGGCACGGTGAACTCGATGGAAGCGGAGCCGTCGGGCCCCGTGACCAGGTGGGGCTCGAAGAAGGCGGTCTCCGAAAAGTCGCTGCGCATCTGGACCGCGGGCGGTTGCGGGCCGCCCATTTGACCGTCCACGTCATCCCCGTGACCCGATGCCTTGGTCTTGTCCGCGAACCGTCCGTCAGCCTTTGTTTCGCCGGCCATCAGGTTGCCGGAGACCTCGGCCTCCTCGGCCACGGACATGTCCATGGACATGGTCTGCCGGGACACTTCCGGTGCGGCGGCCGCGGGCATGGACCTGGCGTGGAACATGCCTCGCCCGGATCCCCCGCCCCCGCGATATCGCCGCCTTCCCGGACCACCGATGCCGTATCCGCCAAAGAACACCAACTGGTCCTCCTGGAGGTGCGGGTAGGAGGGGAGCGGTGCGAACCCGTTGCTTTGAACCCAGATCAGGCGGGCCTGGCCCAGGCTTGACCGCGCCTGCACGGCGCCGGTACGGGCGGGAAAGATCGACTGGGGTGACGCCGGGGAGTGGGCCGCAAAGAGGTCCAGGGAACGGTCGTACATGTAGGCCAGCACCTCGGCCGCCGATACCGCCGTGTCCCGGCCGGCCGGTCCGGTCACCTTCACGGTCCATTTTTCCTTTGAGCCGGGCTTCAGAAGGTCGCGGAAGGTGGAGAAGGCGACCTTCAGTTCCTTGTTGTCCCAGGGTACGAAGACCGATTGGGTGAAGCTCATGGTCTGGTGGTCGCGGACCGCGGTCAACGTGATGCCGAAGCCGCCACGGTGGTCCTCGGTCACGGGGATCTCGATGAGGGTGGCGTCCCTTCCCGATGTCAGGAGGCGTCGATCCACGCGCTTGGAGGCCCGGTAGACGTCCAGGGTCATGGGCTGGTCGTACAGACCGGACACCACCAGGATGCGGGCCGTGCCGCCCACTTTCACGCTGGGCTTCTCCACCAGGAGGATCGCCGGCAAGGACAGCCGTGAACGGGTGCCCGCCACCACGATTTCCCGTGACATCTCGTATTTCGCGCCGAAGGGATCCGTGGTCTGGTAATGCAGTCGGTAGGCGCCCGGGTCCAGTGCTGGCAAGGTGACCAGGGCCTCCCCCTGCTTGCCGTGCTCCAGGCGTCCGCGGGAAAGGGTGCGTCCGTCCTTCCACTCGCGCATCACCGCCTCGGGCCGGTAACCGGGATTCCACCGGGGACGCAATCCGTCCCCCGGGGTCTTGAATTTCTGGCTGGTTCCGGGCGCCGTATGGACCGGCTGGTGGGCGGGGAGGAGGGTCCTGCGGTCCTGCCGCAGCGAGGTCAGTCGCCAGGTGCCCCTGCCGGGTGCGGGTGTCCCGTCCAGGTCCGAGCGGATCAGCTTGAGTTCCGAGGATCGGCCTTCCACGAGGAAGCCCGCGTCCATCACCAGTGAGGCCTCCACGGCCACGAAACCGAGCCGGAAGGACCGGGATGTCGTCCGTGTTTCGCCCCCTTCGTCGGTCACGTCCACGGAGATCGAATACCGGTAGGTGAGGTCGGACGCGCCATCGCCCAGCCTTTCGTCAGCCTCGGGCGTGAATTCCACGGGGAAGTTCCCGTTTTCATCCAGTTGGGAAGTGCCCGTGGCCACGGTCTGTGAACCCGCGGTTTTCGTGGATCCCCAGCCGTACCAGTACCACCACCAGGGGTACACGGCTTCCCTGACCACCCGCCAGTTCGCCGTTCCGTTGGTCACGGGCAGGCCGAAGTAGTACTTCACCTCCCCCTTGAGCTTCGCGGGCCGGTTCAGACGGAGGGGATCCTCGGAGTCCAGGAGCCTGGCTTCGAATGTGGGCCTCTTGTACTCTTCCACCTGCACCCAGGCGACCCCGCTCAGGGAACTCTGGACCCGCCATCGACCCAGCATGCGGCCCGCCGGGATGTTGAACTCCCCGGACGCCGTTCCGAAGGTGTTGGTGACCGCGGTCAGGGACTCCACGGTCTGGCTGTTGGCGTCCAGCAGGGACACGGTGATCTTCCTGGACGGGGCCGCCCGGTAGTCCGCCTCGTCGTGCCGGCCACGATAGACAACGGCCTTCCACAGCAGCTTCTGGGACGGTCGGTAGATGCTGCGGTCGGTGTACACCAACGTGGCGGTTCGTTCCGGTTGCGGGTTCTGGCGATAGAAATAGAGGTAGCTCTCGTCGATGGCCACCTGCGGGCCCTTCCTGGCAAAGGTGAAGTGCTGCTGGTTGGTCTTCAACCGCTTGAACACGGCCGTGCCGTCGACGCCGGTCTTCTTCGTGGCCACCCGGCGGTGGCCCTTGTTCCAGTTGTAGGCGTACAGGGACACGCTCGCATTCTCTACCGGCTTCCCGGTGGCGCCCGATCGCACCGTGACCTCCACCTCGCCGCTCTGTTGGCGGGTCAGCAGCACCAAATCCCCGATCACCAGGGGCACGGCCACGATCCGGTTGTCGGCCTTGCGGAAATCCTTGTCCGCGGACACCGCCACCACGTACAGGCCGGGCTTGTCCATCGGGGGCGTCACCCAGGCCCTATGGTGTCGGAAGTCCGGGGTCGCGGCCAAGTCCACGGACCACTCGTGGGTGGGCCGGGCGCCATGGACCAGGCGGTTGGCCTTGCGGTAGTCGGGCAACAGGTTCCAGTCGTCGGAGGATTCCACCTGGCGTTTCAGGTTCACCGGGTAGGCCCGCAGGTACAGGGTCTTCAGGTTCTTGTAGTTGATGCCCATGCTGCGTTTCCGGGGCCCGTCACTCTTCATGGACTCCAGGTTGTAGTCCGGGGCCTCGATGGACTTGACCATGTGCAGGCAGCGCTGTCCGCCCACGCTGTCGGGCCAGGCCTCGTGTCCCTTCAAGGCGATGCGCCGGGCCCGTATCAGGGCGTCGGGCTCGTCCAGTTGCTGTACGAAACCGGCCAGTTGCGCCCTGCCCATGGCGGACCAGGGGCGGTCGGCCATGGCGGGAATCCGCTTTTCCAGGTGGGCGCGGATCACGGCGCGGTCGGTGCCTTCCGTGAAGGCGGCGTGGAGCCGTCGCAGGCGTTCCAGGCGTGCTTCGAAGGCCCCGTTCCTGTTGCCGGAGGCGGTGTGCCAGGATTCGAGGTCTTCCAGCACCGCTACCACCCGGACCAGGGGGTGGGCGGTCCTGTTGCCCACGATCCGGGGCCTCTCGCCGGGCTTGGAACGCAGGAGATCTTCCAGGTCCAGTCGCCATGTCTCGTTGCTCTGTTCTGGGGTCCATCCCTGGGTGTCGGAAAGGGTGGCCACGAACAGGTAGGACACCGCGTCACGAAGCGTGGGCCGGATCCCCTCGGGGTAGCCGTTGGGGGTCATGATTTCCTTCAATGTGTCCCGCGGCAGGGTGCCCAGGACGGCCCGGTTGGACCAGACGGACAGGTAGGCGTCCTTCGCGGCGTCGTGGATCTGGTGCATGGTCCATCGTTTCAGGTCTACTTCTTCCGACGACATCACCCGTTCCCGCCGGTTGATTTCCCAGGAATAGGACTGGGCGTAGGTGGTCAGGGAGCGGGCATAGAAAAGGGACAGGGCGGCGTGTGCCAGTGGTTGTGACGGCCATTCCTGGTCCTTCAGGAAGCGCACCGCGGCTTCGTAGCCGTGTAGGGCCGTGCGCAACTGGACCCAGCGGATGAGGCTCCGGGCCCATTCCTTGTCGTCACCCGTGGTGACCGCGTCCGCCAGGATCCCCTCCACCACCTTGGATGCCTTTTCGTACTTCTGTTCGCTGATCAGCTGGTCGAAGTCCTTTCCGGTGGCCTTGGTTGCGCCGGTCCAGGTCAGGTCCTGCCCCGGGCCCGAATCGGTGGCCAAGGGCACGGATAGCGCGTCGGGGGTGGGCCCTGCCGTGAGCCCGTTGGTGGCGCAGCTGACCAGGAGTCCCAACAGGGTCGGCAGGACGTGTGTTGACCGCATGGGGCGACCTCCATGAATGTGAAAAGACGTCGTGCAGTTCGTTAGACGGCCGGACCCGCAAAAAGATTTCTTTGATTGTCGATCGGATGGATGCCTGCCGTCTACAACGAAAACCTGGTGACTGTCCCCAGGTTGTCCCCGGCGTGTGGGAACTTTCGTCCACTGGTTTCATTGCCCTTTGGAAATGGCGACTGTCCGGGATTCGGCCCTTCCCAATCCTTGCGAACACAGGGGTGGATTGGTACCTTGTGTCCATCGGGGCCTCGGGGGGATCGGTTTTGCAAAGCGTGTTCACTGGTGTCGTGGGAATCGGCCTGGCGCCGGCCCTGGCCCTCCTGCTGGCCTGCAGCGGCGTGGGCGGGACATCTCCCACAGACGTTACGGGGACGGACCTGGGCTCGGAAGGCATCGCCGACGTGGTGACCAACCCTTCCATGGAAACCCAGGCGGACACTCCTTCAGACCTGCCCGTGACGGGCTGCGCAGGTGATACGCCCTGGTGCGCCTCGTCCTGCGGTTCCGACGCCCTGGTGGGCGAGGCCGTGTGCAAGGATGACAAGTGGTTCTGCCCCGAAGGGGTCCTCTTCGACGACTGCCCGCCTGGCACCTGCTGGGGTGCGCCCACGCCCGGTGAGATCTGCGGCGAAAGCGGCTGGGAGTGCCACCCGGATCAGACCGGGGCCTACCAGTGGTGCCCCGATTTCATGTGTCCGGAATGCACCGGGTTCGAGGGCCCCGTGACCGTGGACGGCTGCCATTGCTGGTGCGACGGTTCCTACGTCCTGTGCGAAAAGGTCCCACAGTGCCAGGCCGACGGGGAATCCGACCTGCCGGGCGTGTCCATCCACTTCCTATCCGACACCTGCACCTGGACCCTGGACGAGGCCGCCGCGGGAATCGAGATCCCCTGGATGGTAGCGGTGGCCGATGACTACCAGGGCGTAATCCCCCTGCCCCAGGACGCGGGCTGGTGCGCACAGAAGGGACCCAGCGGGCTCATCGTCTTCGAAAAGCTGACCGGCAACGACCAGACCTATTGTATCTGCGACACGGGTCTGTGCATGGGGCCGGGCGACGACCAGGTCACCCTGAAGAAGGGGGAGCACCCTGGTTCCTTTGCCTGGGACGGGGTCAACTGGGGAGGTCCTTCGGACACGGGCATGCCCAAGGGCGATCCCTTTCCGGCGGGCAGCTACACCCTGACCGTGAGTGCCGTGGGCAACATCGGAAGTCGCGACGGCGCGTCTTTCAAGGTCCAGGCGACCTTCACGGTCCACCTGATCGACGAGTGACAATCGTTTGAGCATGGCGAACACGCCCACAGAATGGAAGGCAGGTGCAGCCCATGTCCGGTCATGGCTGTCCACCGGCCTGCTGATCGCCCTGGTCGCCGCGCCGCTGGTGACCGTGGTGGACCTCCTGGTGACCGTGAGCCACCAGGCCGTGGGCGCCTGGGCGCCGGGCGCCTTCCCCACAGCCCTGGGACTGACCATCTTCTTCGGCGGCGTTCTGGCGCTGGTTGTCAGCGTCCCAGCGGGCTTCCTGTGGCGGGCCGCGGGCCGTGCGAACCCCCTTGATACCCGTCGCCTGGTGGTCACCATCGCCACGACGCTGCCCCTCCTTGCCCTGTCGGCCGCCGTGCTGTACGGCGCCTTCGCGTCCATCACCGAGCCCTACCTGCGTTCCCTGCTCTTCGTCACCGCCCTGGTGCTTTCGGGCGGGCTCTGCGTGTTCGCGGGCTGGGGCGTGTCCACCTTTGCGTCGGCCTTTTTGGACCGATGGGGATCCCGCGGCACCGTCTGGGTCGCGGCGTTCCTGGTCCTGGCCTGCGCCGTGGTCGTCCTGGTTCTCTGGGTCAACTTCCGGCGTTCCATGCCGGCGGGCGTCTGGCTCACCGGAACGGCTTTCTTTGCCATCGTTTCCCTGGGGTTGCTGGTTGCGGGCGGGCTGGTTCCCCGGCTTAGGCGCCTGGCCTCGAGCCTGTTGTCCAGTGCCCGGTTCAGGGTCTTCCTGTGGGCCGTGCCTCTGGCGTCCCTGCTGATGTCCCAGATCGTGGTGTCCGTGGACGGTGGTTCCGCCCGCTACCTGGCCGCCAGGGGTGGTCTGTCGGGGCACCTGGTGGTGACGGGCCGCCTCCTCCTGGACGTGGATGGTGACGGGGTGGCCTGGGTCTTGGGCGGGGGGGACTGCGACGATTTCGACGGGACACGGCATCCCCTGGCCATGGAAGTGCCCGCCAACGGCGTGGACGAGGACTGCGACGGCCGCGATCGGCCCTGGCGGGACGTGGCGGTGAAGATCGCCCCCTTCGTTTCGGAAAAGGGGAAAAAGGAAGAACTCAACGTCATCGTCCTCTGCGTGGATGCCTTGCGTTTCGATCACACGGGCTTTGGCGGATACGGGCGCAATACCACGCCGAGGCTGGACGAACTGGCGGCCAGGAGTTGGGTTTTCGAAGAGGCCGTGGCCCCCTCTTCCACCACCCGCGAGACCATCCCGGCCCTGCTGTCCGGGAAGTACCCGTCGGGCATCCAGTGGGTCAAGGGGTCGAAGATCAACCAGGTGGCCGCCGACGAGAAGCTCCTGCCAGCCCTGCTCAAGGCCCGGGGTTACCAGACCATCGGGCTGGTGGACGAATGGTTGCGTCGTTTCCTGCCCAGCTTCCGGCGGGGCTTCGACCAGTACGAGGTCCCCTACGGCGACCTGAAATGGCACCTGTTCGGGCAACAGGCCGCGCCCTACACGACCTTCAGGGCCATCCAGTTGCTGTCCAGGCTTCGATCACCCAGACCCTTTTTCCTGTACCTGCAGTACGAGGCGCCCCATCACCCCTACGTCCGCCACGAGGGCATTCCGTCCTTCGGGGACCGCCCAATTGACCTGTACGACCACGAGATCGCCTATGCCGACCACTTCGTCGGGATCCTCATGGACTTCCTGGAATTCGCCAACATGATGGACCGCACCATCGTGGTGGTCTATGGGGACCACGGCGAGGAATTCGGGGAACACGGGGGTGAACGGCATTCCCGGACCGTTCACCGCGAAAGCGTGCACGTGGCCCTCCTGGTCCACGTCCCCGGCAAGGGGCACGCCCGGATCAGCGAGCGGGTCTCGCTGGTGGACGTGTTTCCCACCCTCCTGGACCTCCTGGGCTTCCAGGATGACGGCGGGCAGACCCAGGGCCTCAGCCTCCTGTACGCGGTGTCACCGGACCTGGAAACACCCGTCAGGCCCATCTATTCGGAGCTGATGGTCAATCACGAAGGGCCCGTCAAGTTCAGGAAGGCGATTTATTTGGGCGACCACAAACTGATGTGGGACATGGCCTCGGACGAGGTCCAGCTCTACGACGTGCGGAAAGACCCCGGCGAAACCAGTCCCCTGGATCTCCCGGCCGTCCGGCGCGGACTCTTCCAGCGACTCAAGACATTCGTTTCACTGGGAAATCACAAGTAGGTTGCCGATAGCCGATAGCTTGTCGCCTATCGTAACGGGTTCCGACGGATTTCTTCGACGACCACGTTCACGCCCTGCCGCACCGCATCTTCCAGTCCCTGGCCCAGGGCGAGGTGGGCGGCCACCGTGGACGACAGGAGACACCCCGATCCGTGGATTCCCCCGTGTTGCCTGGGGTGCTCCATCCGGAGCGTCTTTTCGCCCCGGCGGACCAGCACGTCCACCACCGGGTCCGTGTCCATGTGTCCTCCCTTCAGCAGGACGGCGCCGACACCGGACTCCAGGAGATCCCTTGCGGCGGCGATCATGTCGCCCGGGCCCCTGATGGTCGCCCCGGTCAGGACCTCGGCTTCCGGCACGTTGGGCGTGACAAGGGTTGCCAGGGGAAGCAGCACGTCGCGCAGGGCATCAAGGGCGCTGTCGTCGATCAGTTCCGCGCCCGTGGAGGCCCGCAGCACCGGGTCCAGCACCACCGCTGCCGACCCACCCTGGCCCTCCAGAAAGGTCGCCATGGCCTCGCAGTTGTCCCGGGAGCCCAGCATACCGATCTTCACTGCAGCCGGTGGCGCCGACCCCGCGGCGACCCGGACCTGGGCGTTCACCGATGCCGCGTCCACGGTATGGAACCCGGAGAACCGGTATTCGTCCTGGGCGGTGATCGCAGTCACCACGGCTCGCGCCCGGGCTCCCAGGGACTCCACGGCACGGACATCCCGCAGGATGCCGGCCCCGCCGCTGGGGTCGAAACCGGCCACGACCAGGACCACGGGCTTCATTTTCGTCGAATCCTCGCCACCACCAGTTGGGCGATCAGGGTGACGCCCGCCGTCACGTACAGCGCGATGGGGACGTACAGGATGGGGAGTTCGGTTCGCCGGGTCACGGGGCCCGCCATCACCGCCTGCCCGGGAACCTTGTCCAGCAGGACCCATACCCAGAACACCAGGAGGGCCAGGTTGAACGCCACCAGGCTTCCCGCGGCCACGTTGCGCCCGGCGTACTGGGCCAGGAACCGCAGGGCGATGAACAGCCACAGAAGCACACCCATGAGGGGGTACATCACGGGGTGCGGGAAGGCCTCGGTGAACACGATCCAGGTCAGGGCGGACGTGGCGGCCAGGTGGATGGTCAGTACGATGGCGGTGAGCCCGTGGATGAGGGTCGGCAGAACGGTCCTGATCTTGTCCGCATCGGCACGGACCATGGTGCCTACGTTGTGCCGGTCGGCCTTCACTGGCATTTGCCCACCACCTGAATGTCGTCCAGGTACACGCCTTCATAAGTGTTGGCGAATCCGTTGACCGTGTCGAACACGAAGGCGACGGCCACGGTGTCTCCCGTATAGAACGCGAGGGACACGTTCACCGGAACAAAGGCCCCCGCCGTGTTGGCGAACTGGGGGTACTGGGCCGACGACCACACCGTTGATTCCTGCCCGTCGAGGATCACCACCACGGACAGGACGTCCGATGAGGCCACCAGTTCCGTTTCCTTCCACAGCTGGAACCGGAGTTCGGGCTCCAGGGTCTTGGTCAGGTCCAGTTCCGCGAAAACCGCCTTGCCGCCTACGGGCGTCTGGACGTCCACGTCGTAGGTGTGGGCCGCGGGGTCGCCGAAGTACAGGCTGGACGGTGGGCTGGCCGCGCGATGGGAGTCCACCACCCAGCCGGGCCCGGCACCGTAAAGCGCAGAAACGGTGAAGCCGCCCAGGCTGCCGTCGTCGAAATCCACGGTCAGCACCGAAGTGGTGCAGCACTCGGGCGAGGAAACGAGGGTGATCACGCACTCCCCCTTGTCACTGCCCACGGGGATCACGCAGGTGCCCACCTTGCAGGGATCGGTCACCTGGCAGTCCGGGTCGCCGGTGCAGCACGCCCCCACGGCCGCGTGTTCACAGTACAGGCTCACGCACACGTCCGACGTGCAGGCGTTCCCGTCGTCACATTCCTGGTCATCGGCGCAGCACCCCGGGACCTCGGTGTACTCGCAGGCCCCCTTGTCGTTGCAGGTGCCGTCCTTTGTGCAGGGGTCGTCGTCCACGCAGTCTTCGTCGATCTGGCAGCAACCGGTGTTGACCCACATACACTTCCCGTCCTGGCAGAAATCGTCGGTGCAGGGATTGGAGTCGTGGCAGTCCAGGTCCTTGCCGCAGCAGTCGCCGCCCACCAGGACCGTGTAGGTGCACTTGTTGTTGAAGCAGTCGTCCAGGGTGCAGTCATTGCCGTCGTCGCACTGGGACGCCTTGGTGCAGCATGCCGGGTCCGGGACATCGTACTGGCATGCGTAGGAGTAGCATGTGTCCGTGGTGCAGGGGTTCTTGTCGTCACAGTCGGCGGGTTCGAGGCAGCACAGTGGTTTGTGCTCGTACACGCAATTGCCGCCTACGCAGACATCGTCGGTGCACAGGTTGTTGTCGTCGCAGTTCCGCAGGGTGAACTCGCATTTTCCGCCGACGCATGACGGAATGGTGCAGGGATCGCCGTCGTCGCACTGTGACATGGACAGGCACTCGGGCGGTGGCCCGGGATCCGGCGTGGTGTTGATTTCGTCGCCACCTCCGCACCCGACCCAGATCAGGACCAGGGACAGGACGGCACACTTCCCTGTCGATGCGATCATGCTTTTCCACCTGATGGACCAGTTCGAATGATAGCAGTTCATTTCTCGATGAGCGACCAAACGATCGACGATCATCGTGGCCAGCGCCTTCCGCCCTTCTGGTGACACCATCGGGCAATTGGGAATATCATTGTCCGGTTCGGGCGAACTGGGCCCGAGTACAGCAGGTATGCCAATGGATTTGTCCTTACGGCTCGCGATTCCCAAGGGACGGCTCGAAGGCGCCGTCCTCGAATTGCTGGATGACATCGGCCTCGACCCGGGCCGGAACGCCCGTTCCTATCGCCCCTCGGTGACGGCGCCCGATATTGCCGTCAAGATGTTCAAGCCCCAGAACATCCCGGATCTGGTGGGCCTGGGATCGGCCGATGCGGGATTCACCGGTGGGGACTGGGTGGCCGAATCGGGCGCAGACGTGACCGGCGGCCGGGTGGTCAAGGGGACGCAGTTCGTGGGCCTGCGCGACGCGGGCAATCCCGTGGACCTGGCGGCCCGCTATTACCGGGAGGGCGCCGACGAGATCTTCTTCCTGGACATCACCGCCAGCGTGGATGGTCGGGATATCACCCTGGACGTGCTGCGGTCCGGGGCCGAGAAGGTGTCCGTGAATACGGCGGCCGTCAAGGACCCGTCCCTGGCGGCCTCCATTTTCCATTTCGGCGAGTACACCGTGGGGGACGTGAAAGAGTACCTGATCAGTGGCGGTGTGCCGGTGAGACTGTAAGGCAGGAGAGTATTCATGCTGGTTCCGAGCATCGACTTGATGGACGGCAAGGCGGTCCAGCTCAAACACGGAAAGGAGAAGGTCCTGGAAAGAACCGATGTGCTGGAACTGGCCGAGCGGTTCGGGCGCGTGGGCGAAATCGCCGTGGTGGACCTGGACGCCGCCATGGAGAAGGGTGACAACGAGGAACTGATCCGGAAGATCGTCCGCGTGGCGGCCTGCCGGGTGGGCGGCGGAATCCGGACGGAAGACCACGCACGACGCCTGCTCCGGGCCGGGGCACACCGAGTGATCATCGGGACGGCGGCGTCCCGGGAGTTCCTGTCCCGCCTGCCCCGCCACCGGGTCATCGTGGCCCTGGATTCCATCAAGGGCGACGTGGTCACGGAAGGCTGGACCCGGTCCACGGGCAAGACACCCGTGGAACAGATGCAGATCCTCGCTCCCCATTGCAACGGGTTCCTGTGCACCTTCGTGGAAACAGAGGGGACCATGGAAGGAATCCCCATGGAACGGGTGAAAGAACTGGCCTCCGCCACCAAGCTGCCCCTCACCGTGGCCGGGGGCGTGAAGGGTCTGGACGAAGTGGTGGCCATCGACAAGGAGGGCGTGGACGTTCAGGTGGGCATGGCAATCTACACGGGCGCCATGGACGTGTCCGACGCCTTCGTGTCCTGCGTGGACTTTTCCAAGGGGCTGGTCCCCACGGTGGTCCAGGACGGGAACGGTCAGGTCCTGATACTGGCCTATTCCAGCCCCGAGTCCCTCAAGCAGGCCATTGAAACGGGCCGTGGCACCTATTACTCCCGGTCCAGGGAATCCCTGTGGGTCAAGGGCGAAACGTCGGGCAATACCCAGGGCCTGGTCCGGGTCATGGCCGACTGCGACCGGGACGCTCTCCTGTTCGTGGTGGATCAGAAGGGGATGGCCTGCCACCGGGGCACCTATTCGTGCTTTGACGGGGGTGAAAAGCAGTTCAACCTCGGGACTCTCTTCGACGTGATCATGGAGCGACGGCAGAGTCCCCGGCCCGGTTCCTACACGTCCTTCCTGTTCGAGAAAGATGACCGCATCCCCCGCAAGCTCAACGAAGAGGTGTACGAACTGCTGACGGCCCAGAGCCACGACGACGTGGTCTGGGAGGCGGCGGACGTGCTGTACTTCATGCTGACCTACGCGGCGAAACGCGGGGTTGCCCTGGAAGAAATCGTGGTGGAGCTGCGGGGCAGGGAACGATGAAGCGCGTGCACTACAGCGAACTGAACGCCGGGTTGCTGGCCCCCGCGAAGCCCGACCCGGACGTGTCAAAGGCCGTGATGGCCATTTTCGACACCGTGGAATCCGAAGGGGACGACGCGGTCCGGCGATACGCCGGGAGTCTGGACGGCCCGGGCCGAGGGTCTTTTCGGCTACGAAGCCGCGGCCAGGCGTCGCCAGTAGTCCGGCAGGAGAATCCAGAAAACTGAGGGTTGGCGTCTAACGACGGCCGTACCTGGTGCGCAACACCAGGGCCGCCACGACCCAGGTGAGGAACAGCCACGGTAGGCCGCTCATGGGGCGGGGACCGGCGGTGCATCCGATGTCGCCACCGTCACCGGCTGCCGCCTTTTCTTCGGGGGCGGGGGACGTGGGGTCCTGGGGGCTCCCTGTGCCGTCGTTCTGGGAACCGCCCAGGCTGGCAAAGGCACTGTCCGGCGAGGATTCGGACCCCTGGTAGCCCGCACCGGACCAGCCGCCGGGAAGGCAGGCCTTATCGCCCGGGTCGTCGCATTCACAGGGCGGGCAGTCGCATTCTGGGACCTCGGGACAGTCGTCGTCGGCGGGACAGACCATCCCCGTGCACACGCACGGGGCGCATCCGCAGGGGACGGGGATCGCCTCGCACTCCCATCCGTCCGGGCAGTCGGACACGTCTTCACAGGCCTGCTGGGCGGGCATGCACCAGGCACCATCCACTTCGCACTGCTCCTGGAAGTCGTCTGGATTGCAGTCACATTCGATGACTTCAGGGCAATCGCAGGGCGGGCACTCGACGTCCGGTGGGCAGGTGGGACAGGCGCAGGCCGAGCAGGCGCATCCCGACCCCTGGCAGGATTCTACTTCCACGCATTCGAACCCGGCCTCACAGTCGTCGTCCTTGGTGCATTCCACCGGGTCGTACCGGCACATCTTTACCGTCTTGGTTTCACAGGGTTCGGGTTCGGGACAGGGGTCGCACTGGCACGGCGGGCACTCTCCTTCCGGGGGACAGAGGCAGGGGCAGGGCGGGCAGTCCGGCGCCGTGGCGCAGGGCAAGGTGACCTCTTCACACTGGAATCCGTAGGGGCAGTCCGCGTCAACGGTGCAATCGTCATCGGCCATGGCCGTCATCGGCACCGCCATCAGCAGGGCCGTCATGAACACCCGGATCTTCATAGGACACCTCCCTTATTCCAGGTCCGCCGTCAGCATGGCTTCCACCGCAATACTAACGAATTCTTCCTGGGTCAGCCCCAGACCCTCGAACTGGCCGATCCGCTCACGGCTGATCTTGGCGGCGAATCGCCTTTCCTTGATGCGTTTCCGCACGGATTTTGGTTTCACGTCCGCCAGCTTCTTCGATGGCAGGATCAGGGCGGTCGCGAACACCAGTCCCGAGATGGATTCGCCGGCGGTCAACGCGAATTCTAGGGGGGTCTTGCAGGGGATGCCCAGTTCGTCGCCGTTGTGGGACAGGATGGCGTCCAGGCCTTCTTTGGGGTAGTCCAGGTCGTTGAGGATCGCCACGGTCCGGAGTCCGTGGAGTTTCGGATCACCGTCCACCAGTTCCAGGTCCAGGTCATGGAGCAGGCCGGTGATCCCCCACAACTCTTCGTCGTGTTCCAGTCGGTGTGCCAATCCCCGCAGGATGGCCTCGGAGGCCAGGCAGTGCTTGCGCGTGTAATCGACCTTCAGGTACCTGTTCAGGAGCGTAACGGCTTCGTCGCGCGTGGGCAGTCTGGACATGGCGGCCTCCTCGTGCGGTCAAGTCTATCACAGCGATCCCGGGGGGCGC
>JADHTP010000137.1 GCA_016784945.1 Deltaproteobacteria bacterium
CTCCGGCTTCGATGCTTCGGGATTCTGGAAAGTGAAGTGCTGGAACCGCCGGTTGATTCCGATGGTTTCCATTCCGGCCAGAAGATCATCGATCATGTTCATTGGACACACCTATCCGGGTAATCAACCCATGAAAATGTCAGCCGAAGCCCTGATCCCTGTTTCCGTCATCAGGAAATCGGGCTCCTACCCCTCTTTACTCTGTGGAGATCGGAAGTGAACCCACCGCTTGGAGTAGAAAGCGAAAAAAAGTTTACGGAGCATGAACGGCGTCTAAGTAACGGGTATCATTAAAATTATGAGAGTTTCAGTGCATTTCAATATGGCTTTTTCAGAAAGTCTGGAGTCCCTTCGGAGTTAATGGAGAGGTTCTGGAGATCTGGAGGATCTGGGGGATAGGATCGTTGATGGACGTGATCCGGCTGAACCGGAGTTGTCCTTCACGGAAATCCTGGCCAACTCATTCCGAACCAGCCCACACTGCGGCCTGCCCCTACCGCAACCCACTTCCCTGCGGTATCCTCAACTCCACCAGCACATGGGGGAATCCATGGAACCCGAGGAAACACAGGACTCGGACGCAACCGAAGAAACCGCCGAGGAATTGAAGAGCCTGTCCTTCAACGTTCAGAACCTGCGGGACACCCGCCCCGGGTTCCTGATGGTCAGGTTCGTGGATGGATACGCCCCCGGCTGGAAGATGGCCGTCTCAGAGGCATTCCAAGAAACGCTGGACATCAAACCAACGACCCGACAAGTCATTATCGGAAAGGATGAAAAAGGAAAGGCTATCACCCGTGCAGAGGCATTGTTGACGCAGGGGAATGAGTTCAGCTTCAAACAGGGGGACATGATCTGGGATTCCAAGTCCATCTATCCGACGTGGGAGGAGCAACTGAAACACACAACCCTCGGGGTTCAGGTGGTCGAGGCCACGCAACCCATGTATGAGGTCATGGAGGTGGCTTCCACATTCTATAGCCCCGTAGTTGTCAAACACCAGAAACGAGTAAAAGGCCAGTTAACGAACCCGCAGAAGGCAAAGGTACTGGAAAGCCTGACTATTGAACGGAGCCGGTGGCTCCCCGGCACAGTCCGATTCAAGGTTCTCCGTCCGAATGCTGACAAGACCAAGGTTGAATATGGGGAGGTCTACACGACGACGCAGGATGATTTCGTCCTGTTCCTCCAGACTGGCGTGGTCTGGCCTATTACAAGAGAGCCGCCCATCGACCTCTTCAAGGTAAAGGCACCGGCACCCAGTGGTGAACTTGGGTTGTAGGAGGAGCCGATGATTACGTTTCTGGTCATGTCCAGCACGGGCGACCCCTACACTATCTATTGTGATGCCAGCGGAGGTCGTGTTGCCATTTCCTGTACCTGCCAGGCCGGAGAACTGGGCCAGATGTGCAAACACAAGGCAACGGTTATTACCGGTGATGATTCCCTACTCTACGACGAGGGGCAGCGGGCGGCATTCAACGAGGCACATGCAGCATGTCAGGCAACGTCCATCCCTACCTTGTATGAGGAACTATCCAAAGAATTGAAGGTCATTGACAAGGAGGAGCGGGTGGTCAGAACGGAGTTCAAGAAACGCCGCAACTCCACCCGTGGACGATTCGCCAGGATGCTGTCAGAGGGCGTTTCATAAGGAATATGGAGTATCCCGATGACCAAGACTGACATCGTCGACGGCGTTTACGAACGACTGGGCGGCTTCTCCAAGAAGGAAGCGGCAGGCATTGTGGAGAATGTCCTGGACATCATGAAGGACGCCCTCGTGGATGGAGAGAAAGTGAAGATCTCCAGCTTCGGCACCTTCACTGTGAAGTCAAAACGGAAACGCCGTGGCCGGAATCCCAAGACCGGCAAGGCTCTTGAGATCACCGCCCGCAAGGTCTGCAAGTTCAAGACGAGCCATGTGTTGAGGGAGTTGATTAATTCGTGATGCACGGGCGGGGCCGGGTGGGACCGAACAAATCGGGCCTGTTCATCTGACGCCTTCCTACGGCAGGTCGAAATCAGAGGTAGGGAGTAACCATCACTTAGCAGATGGCCCTAGAAGAGCCATTGTTGCTAACATCGGGCACCCCTTGACTCGTGGAAAACCGGCCACATATTGCATAAGCAAAGTAAGAAATCCGGCACGGTTTCGGTGGTCTGTTGTGTTCCTCAGGCGCTTCTTCTGATGCCTGAGCCTGGGGGACGTGTATTCGAAAGGAGGGTGTCATGAGAATCCAGCCTTTGCATGATCGTGTTCTTTTGAAGCGACTCGAAATGGAGGGAAAGACGGCAGGGGGAATCATCATCCCTGATACCGCCAAGGAGAAACCGCAGGAATGCAAGGTCGTTTCCGTGGGACCCGGGAAGACGCTGGAGAACGGCAAGATCCAGAAACCAGCACTGAAGAAAGGGGACCGCGTACTGATCGGCAAGTACTCGGGAAGCGAAATCAAGGTGGAGGGCGATGAACACATCATCGTCCGCGAGGATGAGGTTCTGGCGATCCTCGGCTGAGGGCCGGAACCGCTACTGGAGTAAGGAAAATGGCTGTCAAGCAATTGAAGTTTGGAGCGAACGCCCGTGCGAAGATCATGCTGGGGGTCGATACCGTGGCCGATGCGGTGAAGGTGACGCTTGGGCCACGCGGTCGCAACGTCGTGTTCGAGAAATCATGGGGCTCGCCCACGGTGACCAAGGACGGAGTGACCGTGGCCAAGGAGATCGAACTGAAAAACAAGTTCGAGAACATCGGAGCCCAGATGGTCAAGGAGATCGCGTCCAGGACCTCGGATGAAGCCGGTGACGGCACGACCACGGCCACGGTCCTGGCCCAGGCCATCTGCCGGGAGGGCATCAAGATGGTGTCCGCGGGCCACAACCCGATGGACCTCAAGCGGGGCATAGATCGGGCCGTGAAGGTGGTGGTGAGCCGGCTCAAGGAGATGTCAAAAACCACAAAGGATTTCACTGAGATCGCCCAGGTGGGAACCATCTCCGCCAACAACGACGAAACCATCGGCAAGATCATCGCGGAGGCCATGGAGAAGGTGGGCAAGGAGGGCGTCATCACGGTGGAAGAGGCCAAGTCCATGGAGACCACCCTCGACACTGTGGAGGGGATGCAGTTCGACCGCGGTTACCTGTCACCGTATTTCGTGACCGATGCCGAAAGGATGGAGGCCGTGTTCGATGATCCCTACTTGCTGCTGCACGAGAAAAAGATCTCGAACATCAAGGATCTGTTGCCACTGCTGGAGCAGATCGCCAAGATGGGTAAACCGCTGGTCATCGTGGCCGAGAACATTGAAGGGGAGGCCCTGGCCACCCTGGTGGTGAACAAGCTCCGGGGCACACTGAAGGTCGCGGCGGTCAAGGCCCCGGGGTTCGGGGACCGCAGGAAGGCCATGATGGAAGACATTGCCATCCTGACGGGTGGACGGGTCATTTCCGAGGATCTGGGCATGAAGCTGGAGAACGTCCAGATTACTGACCTCGGCAAGGCCAAGAAGATCGTGCTGGACAAGGATAACACCACGATCATCGAGGGGGCCGGCAAGTCCGAGGACATCAAGGGCCGCATCCGGCAGCTCAAGGCCCAGAGCGAGGATACCAAGAGCGACTACGACAAGGAGAAGTTGCAGGAGCGGTTGGCCAAGCTGGCCGGCGGCGTGGCGGTGATCCAGGTAGGCGCGGCCACCGAAGTCGAGATGAAGGAGAAAAAGGCCCGCGTTGAGGACGCTTTGCACGCGACCCGGGCTGCGGTCGAAGAGGGCGTGGTAGTGGGAGGTGGAGTGGCGCTGCTGCATTGCCAGGAGTCCCTCGACGACCTGAAGGACCTTCCACTGGAGCAGGTAGTCGGAGTCCGCATCATCCGTCGCGCCCTGGAAGAACCCATCCGGATGATCGCCCGGAACGCGGGAGTCGAGGGGTCGGTGGTAGTCCAGAAGGTGCGCGAGGCCAAAACGACGACCTTCGGGTACAACGCTCTGGTGGACAAATACGGTGACCTGGTCAAACAGGGCGTCATCGATCCCACCAAGGTGACCCGTGTGGCCCTTGAGAAAGCAGTCAGCATCGCGTCCCTGCTGCTGACCACGGAATGCGTGATCGTCGAAGCGCCAAAGAAGGAACCAGCCATGCCCGGTGCCGGGGGCATGGGCGGCATGGACGACATGGATTATTGAGCGGCAGGTCTGCGACTCCCCCTGGTTATCGACCCAGCCTGCTCCCGGCAATTCCCCTCCAGACCGAAGGTGCAGGATGTTATCCCGGCCCTGAGGGCTGGCAACCTCGTATGGAGTAGCAGTGGCAGCACCGAAACAAAGGCTCATCCTGTGCCGGCAGTGCAGGACACGAATGCCTTTTGAAACAATGACCAGAGTCCACGGCGGTTGGGCTGTCAAGCATCAGTGTGCCGATCTGAAGGCTTGCAGGGAACGTCGTGAAAAGAAGGACGAGTATTTAGCGATACTCGCCAAGGAGGAATTGGATGTTTGCGCTCCCGTCAGATTCCGGTCGGCGATGAAGCTATAATCATCTGGGACTAATGCGGTTTCCCCCATCCTCCACATTTCGGCTGACGGCACACGTCAGCCCACCGACCACGGTAGAGAATTGGGAAAAGTGTTTAACAGCCGGGGGGGGAGACTACATTGCCCAATCGACAGATGCTGTGCTTTCGAGGTAGATAGAGTTTCTGGGAGGGACAACCGAAGAGGCCATGAATAAAGCACACTCGTCCGGACGCCACGGCATCGCCCGACTCCTGCTGCCCGACTATGTGGATGAACCCCAATTGGACCTGCGGGTCGTGCGGTGGATTCACCCGGTCGTCGAACGCCTTCTATCGGCCTACTTCCGACTTGAAGTGGAGGGCTTCGACAACGTGCCGAGCGGCAGCGCAATACTTGTGTGCAACCACAACAGCGGCATCAGTTTCACCGAGCCTTTCGCCATCTCGGCGCGCTGGTACCGCGAGCGCGGCACCGACGACCGTATCTACTGCATGGTGCATGATGCCATGATGATGCTGCCCGGCCTGCGACGACTCCTCGTCGGCTTCGGCTGCGTGCGCGCGTCCCGTGACACCTGCGAGCGGGTGCTGCAGCGCGGTGAGAAGGTACTGGCCTTCCCAGGTGGTAACATCGAGGCGTTCAGGAAATGGTCGCGGCGCAACAAGATCGACTTCGCCGGCCATAAGGGCTTCGTGCGCCTTGCCCTCAAATACGGCGTGCCCATCATCCCAGTGGTGGCCGTGGGCGGCCATGAGACTTTCGTGGTACTGCACGAGGGTCGGGCCCTTGCGCGTGCTCTCCGCCTGCCACAGATCCTGCGTAGCGACATGTGCCCCGTATTCCTGGGGCTCCCGTGGGGCATCGGATTTGGCCCCGTGTTTCACTTTCCGCTCCCGGCCAAGCAGCGGGTGCGTGTGCTCGATCCTATCCCCGTCGACGCTCACAAACCCGAGGACGCCGACAATCCGGCCGTGGTCGATGCCCTGTACAATAGGGTGGTGAGCTCTATGCAGACAACCATGGACGAGATGGCTGCCGAGCGACGCTGGCCGGTCCTGGGCTGAATTGGAACAAGTCATCATTGTGTTCACTGAAGGCAGCGGAATGCTCTATAATCTTAAGAGATTTACATGGAGCCGGCTGTGATTGAAAATCCGGGATTGTCCCGCTCCATATTCATATGGATGAGCGGCGTGTTTCTGCTGTTGACCGTAGCGTGTACCGGAAACGGTGCCGGGATACCGGATCTAGCGTTCGATACGCCACCAGGTGACCCAGCCCCTGGAATCCCGGACGTTGTCGAAAACGGTCTTGATGAAGCGAGTCGGGATGACGCTCTCGACGGACCTGCTGAGGCTACGCATGAACTTACCTTGGCGGAAGACGGTGCAAATCCGGATCTTATCGCCGATACGGCCCTTGACCACCCGAGTGACCTTGAATCCGGCGACACCAATCCGGATACGGGAAATCCTGACCCTGGTTTGGAGGAGACCGCGATTCCTGCCCCTCCCGACCCGTGGGAGTGGGGCCCGTATCAGGTTGGAACGACGTCCTTCAATTTCTTCGACTGGGCCCGCCTGCGACTCGTGGCCACGACCGTGTGGTATCCGGCCAATCCGCTGGGCCAGCCGAAGGCCACCTACCTGGTTGTGATCCAGGGGAATGCGTACTCGCAGGCCTCACCGGACCTCGGCGACGCACCCTATCCACTGGTCTTGTTCTCGCACGGGTTCCGGGGCACTGCGGTTCAATCCATCACCTTCACCGAGCATCTCGCCAGCCACGGATTCATAGTTGCGGCCATGGACCACGCTGGGAACACGCTGACCGACTTTTTCTCCGACGACGAGAAGGTGGCGCAGGTCGCACTCGAACGGCGTCGCGCCCCCCCTCGCCCCCGCAAAATCCGTCCGAGATAGTGCCCTTTCATGCAAAGGGTTTTGCCGATGGTGTTGCATTGACTGGGGGCGCGGTCAGGCCGACCACGGACAGAAGCGCCAGTGTCGCAATTCGGCCCCTTGGGGCAGCGGCTCAAAGGCTCAGATATCCTCGTCCTTTACTGCCAGTGGCATATAGATGAATGTGTACATGCGGCGGCTCAGGGCGTAGACGATTTCGACGAGCTTCCGACGTTCCGCTTCGGCCCTCTCGCCCATGACCGGGGGCAGACAGCAATAGGTCTCCGTCTCGCTCCAGACGAGCTTGTGCAAGTGGTTGAGGGCCCGGTAGGGAGCTCCAGCCCTGGCTGCCGTCTTCCATCTGGTTTCAAGGAAAGCGACGCGCTCGACCAGCCCGTGTTCCTCAGCAGACAGACCGTCGAACTCCGCCAAGTAGCCTGCCAGGAGCGTCTCGTAGGTATTCTCCTCTTCGGGTGTAAGGTGCTCGGAATAGACCCCGTGCCTGCGCGCGTTCTGAGAGCCCTTGGGCGGTGGGCCACCAGAACCCGCCGGCTTGGGCATTCCTGTTCGCGATCGGTTACCAACAGCCCCGCCACCATGGAGGCGACAGTACTCGCTCCCAGTAACGGCGGGATTCCGGCACGGCTTCCCGGTTCGTCTGGATTTGCCCTTGCACTGCCTGGCGTGGGGATTCAACGGCATGGCCACCTTCCTCTCTCGCCATTATCGGCCAGATGGATGACGGATTCCAGGCATTCTCCGGCTGGTGAAAGCCCGCTGCAATCCGGTCTTGCCAATTACGACACCATGGTGGCATAATTGCGCCATGAGTGACGAGCGCCGCTACACCATGGATGAGCTCAGCCAGTTGACGGAGGTAACTCCGCGAACGGTCCGCCTCTATGTCCAGCGTGGATTGGTTCCGCCTGCGGCGGGCCGAGGCCGGGGTCGTCACTACGGCGACGAGCACCTCGCCGCGCTCCAGCGGGTACAGGAGTTGAAACGTGCAGGTCAGAAGCTCGAGGACATTAGGGCGTCGATGGAACAGCGTGAAGGAAGTACAGTGCCCCGGCAGGACGACTCGCGGCGTGGAGCCAGAAGGATCCTCCTGGCTGAGGAAGGCATCTGGCTAGAGGTCGGACCGGGTGTTGCTTTGCCGTCCCCCGATGTGCTGGACAGCCTCGCAGCCCTCTGCCGTCGCGAGCTTGAATTGCCGGACAAGGAGCCGGTTGTCCCTAGCCAAAATTACATCCGAGTCGTTTGCGGAGTTTTGGGGCTTGCCTGATGGGATTTCGATGGGCATTTGAAGGCTTCTCTGGGAGTAAGACGCTCGAATTAACCAGCCCATGAGTAGCGATTGTCGGTTTAAGACAGACGACGCCATCACGATCGGGTCGAACGCAGGCATAGATGCGGAGCACGAGAGTAAACAGCTACGCCGCTTCCCGCCACTCGTACCGATGGTGCAGACCACCCACTCGGGGTATCGATACTACCTGGGCCTGATCCATTGGCCGCGGAATGACAGGCCTTGTGTTGGGCGTGTCCTTCCCAAGTCCCAGGTGCGTGCGGTCTTCATCGTAGTACCGAACGTATTCTAGAAGCAGTCGGCGTAGATGAGCCTCTC
>JADHTP010000138.1 GCA_016784945.1 Deltaproteobacteria bacterium
CACGTCGGTGTTTCGCACGTTGTGTATCCAGGGCACGTGCTTGTCACCGATGCCCTCGATCCGATGCCCCCCGAAACCGTTGTTCAGCAGCGTGGGACACTGCAGCGCCTCGGCCGCCACGATCCGGCAGGCCGGGTGCTCTTCCTTCAACCTGTCGCCCGCCGCAATGGTCCCCGCGGATCCCGTTGACGACACGAACCCGGCCAGCCGTCCCGACGAGCCCACCGCGTCCGCGAACACCTCCAGCAGGGCCGATCCCGTGACCTCGTAGTGCCACATCCCGTTTCCGAACTCGTCGAACTGGTTCAGGATCACAACGTCGTCCCGGGTGTCCTCGAGTTCGTGGCACTTGTCATAGATCTCCTTGACGTTGGACTCACAACCCGGTGTGGCAATGACCTCCGATCCGATGTCCCGCAGCCAGTCGAACCGTTCGCGGCTCATCTCCTCGGGCAGGATGGCCACGGAGTCACACCCCAGCAAGGCCGCGTCGAAGGCGCCTCCCCGACAGTAGTTCCCCGTGGACGGCCAAACCGCCTTGTGACGGGTGGGATCGAGGGCGCCCGTGACCAGGCGGGGCGCCAGGCAACCGAAGGACGCGCCGACCTTGTGGGCGCCCGTGGGAAAGTACTTGCCCACCAATCCGATGATCCGGGCCTTCACCCCCGTCAGCTGCGGCGGCAGTTCCAGGCAGTTGACGCCGTGGAAGCCGCCGGTCTCCGGGTCGTTCTTCCATGTGATGCGAAACAGGTTCAGGGGATGCACGTCCCACAAGCCGACGGCCTTCAGTCGCTGCACGATCCCGGGATCGATGAGAGCCGGGTCCTTTAGCTGGGCAAACGTCGGTATGACGATCCCGCGGTCACGGCAGAGCCGGGCGGTCCGCGCAGCCTGTTCCTTGTCAATGGATAGGTTCATGCCCATCGGGTGCCCCCCTCGTTCCCCCGGGTATCTTAGCAGATCACGGGCCCTGGACGGGATGTCGGGGCGCCGATGTTTCGGTGAAGGTGCCCGATCCCGAGGCCACCAGTGTGCCCTCCGTGGTTCGGACCTCCATATTGGCCACACTGATCCTCTTGCCGGCGCGGACCAGTCGGCCCCGCGCCACGAGGTGCTTTCTTTGGACCGGTTCGTGCAGCCGCACCTGCATTTCCACCGTGGCAATCCAGTTTTCGTAGTAGGGGGCGGCGGTGAACCAGCCGGCATTGTCCAGCAGGGTGGCCATGACGCCGCCGTGGATACCGCCCATGGCGTGATCGAAATCGGGATTGTAGGGCAGGTCGAACACGGCGCAACCCTCGTCATCGTAGTACGCGGACATGCCGTAGGCCCGACCGATGGGCGCATGCTCGTTGAACAGCGAGTCCAGCTCCCGACGGTGCTTTTCCAGGGTCCCGGGATCAACGGGCATGTTCATCCCTCCCCTGCCGTTCCGGACGGTCCCGGCGCCGGGGGCCATCCATCGTAGGCCCGGGAGGTGACCACGCAGGTCGTGGAGCCCACGGCAACCTTCCTCCCGTTGCTCATGGTCACGTCCACCTCGGTGGACGCCAGCCGTTTTCCGTGACGAACAACCCGGGCCACGGCGGTCAGATCACTCCCTGTGACCCCTTCCAGCAGGTGAACCTTGTACTCCACCGTGCCGACCCAGGTGTCGAAGTGCTGGGCCGCCGCGTACCAGCCAGCCGCGTCGATCAGGGCGCCGATGATGCCCCCATGCACGGCGTCCACGCCATTGGTGATCACCGGGTCGTAGGGGAGGTCCATAACCGCCCTGCCCTGCTCGTCGTAGTGCAGCCTGAACCCCAGCACGCCGCTGATCCGGCTCCGGCCCTGGCGCTCCTGGAGGTAGGCCCTTCGTTGCCCTGTTCGATGGTCCGACATGGTCCAAAGAAGGTATCCCGTGCCCCCGGTTCGGTCAATGCTTTCTCTTGGGCGGATGTTGCGCTAACATCGGCCCACCCTGAACGGAGCGGCAGGAATGCGACCGGTGGTCAAGGAAACGGAATTCAGTGAACTGCCCCTGATTTCGCGGGGCAAGGTCAGGGACATGTACGACCTGGGAAAAGACGTGCTGATAGTGGTGACCGACCGCCTGTCGGCCTTCGATCACGTGCTTACCAACGGCATTCCCGACAAGGGACGGGTGCTCAACCTGATTTCGGCGTTCTGGTTCGACAAGACTTCCCACATCGTGGGCAATCACCTGAAGAGCATCGACATCACCGACCTGCCCGATTCCGTACGGGACCAGTCCAACATCCTCGCCGGCCGGTTCACCATTGCCAGGAAAGCCGACATGCTCCCCGTGGAATGCATCGTGAGGGGCTACCTGTCCGGCTCGGGATGGAAGGACTACCAGAAGACGGGCGCCGTCTGCGGCATCCAGCTCCCCACGGGGCTGGTGAACAGCGACCGGCTGCCCGAACCCATCTTCACGCCATCCACCAAGGCCGACGAGGGCCACGACGAGAACATTTCCTTCGACCAGACGGCCGAACTGGTGGGGCAGCCCATGGCTGAAAAGCTCCGGGACGCCTCCCTGTTCCTTTACAAGTTTGCCGCCGAGTACGCCCTGGAGCGGGGCATCATCATCGCGGACACCAAGTTCGAATTCGGTGTCCTGGGTGACGATCTGATCCTGTGCGACGAGGCGCTCACCCCCGATTCCAGCCGGTTCTGGCCAGCCAGCCTGTACGAACCGGGCAAGAACCAGCCTTCCTTCGACAAGCAATACGTGAGGGACTACCTGCTGTCCATCGCCTGGGACAAGGAACCGCCCATCCCGAACCTCCCGGACGAGGTGGTGAAGAACACGTCCAACAAGTATCGCGAGGCCTACGAAAAGCTCACCGGTCAGCCGCTTCCCTGATGAACCCCACAGCGCCGCGCGCCGCATCGAGCAGGGGTTTCGCTGACAGAGAAGCCCCCACGGCGCCCTTCATCCACTGGTCCGGGGTCATCCGGCCCTGAACACACATACGTTCCATTTCCTTCGCGAGGTTCCTGTCCTGGAGGAATTCCTCGATCTGGAACTGGATCAGGTGGCCCATGGGGTAGTCGGGCAGGTACAGGGCATAGGCGATCATGTGGCTGTACACCGCCAGCAGGGGCGAGTCCTTTACACCGAAGTGGGGCGCATAGTAGCGGTTCCACAGGTCCCTGGCGATGGACACCACGGCCTGACGCAGTTGGGCCGCCGTGGCCTCCGGATGGTCGTACAACCACTGCCAGACCGCCATGTCCACCAGCGCGACGCCCGCGATTTCCCGCGTGGACCAGTAGATGTCCAGCTTCCACAGGGCGCGGGCCGTCTCGTCGTCATCCGCCAGACCCAGCACATCCAGGTCGCGCCGCTGGAACAGGAAGGCCATGGCCTCGGTGAAGGCCGTGTTGGGGACACCCTCCATGAGCACACGGTCCACCTTGTACAGCGAGAAGGTCTGCTCCACCGTGTGTCCCAGTTCGTGCAGCGCGATGTTGTAGCCCTTGTAATCCATGCCGCCCCGGGGGACCCGGGTCCTCAGGTGTGCCTTGTCCGTGCGCATGCCGGCGCCCATGGCATGCCCCGCCCCCCTGGCCGGGTCCACCACGATCCGGTCCGCGAGCCAGGCGGCCGTGTCCTTGTCGAAGCCCAGCCGTCCCAGGACACCGGGAAGATCGGCCTGGAAATCAGCCAGTGTGGCGTACCTGTCGCGCACCTTGCCGTTCAGCTCTTTTTCGGAGTACTTACCACGCGCCTTGAACCCGTCGTACCAGATGTCGAAAGGCTGCAGGTCGCGCCCCAGACGTTTTGCGATGAGGGCGGCCACGTCCCCGGCAACGGGATCTTCCACCACCGCCGTCAGCAGATCCTCCACGGTCTGGCGGGACATTTCCCTTGACCGGTCGAACCGGCGATCGATGTAGGTCGGATAGGCAGGCGAATGGGCGTCCTCCTTCTGCTCCACGTGGAAGATGTCCAGGATCTGCGCGTAGCGACGGTCGGGCTCGCGGGCCTGGAGTTCGGTCGGTGCCGTTCCTTCCTTTGTGAAGGCCTTGTTCGTGACCGGGTCCCAGTCCAGGTCCGGGCTGTCGATGACCGCGGCGGGGATCTCCTGCCGGATGATGCGCTCCATGACCTGTTCGATGAGCCGCTGGTGTTCCAGGTTGGCCACGGGATCGGCGTAGAGGGCCTTCAGATGGTCGCGCAGCCCCCAGTGGCTGATGAGCTTGGGTCCCCCGGGAAAGGGGCGCTCCCCCGTGGGCGTGATCAGTCGATCCGTGTGGATGTTGTAGCCGTCGATGTAGTGGTTGGCCTCGGTGTAGACCCGGGTCCTCTCCTGGGCCACCTCGCCGGGCACCCGGGAGGAAAAGGCTTGGGCCAGTCGCATCCGCGCCCACTGAGTGCGGGTTGGCGGCGTGGGCAGGCCATCGATCTCGCGGGCCGTCAGAAGAGGGAAGTTGAGCAGACCGGCAAAGGCCACCTTGGTGGCGAACACGTCGTCAGAGTAGTGGTCGAAGGGGTTCAGCGAGGCCAGCAGCAGGTCCACGGGCAGGTTGTCGCCCCAATCAAGGTCGATGGGTTCCCGCAGGGTCCGTGTCATGGCCACCTCGTGGCCGACAATGGCCTCCATGGCCCGATCAAAACGATCAAGGGTCTCCTTCCTCTTGCCGTCGTCGGCAACGTAGTGCGCCAGACAGAAGCCATCGAAGTCCTCTGCCGTGCCGTCCTCGGCCCGCCAGAACATGGCTGCCTGTTGCACACCCCGGCGAATGGACTCTTCGGATGTCCCCCCATGCTTCTTCACCAGCGTCGCCACCACGCCGTCGACGGTCCCCTGGTCCAGTTCCATCCTTCTTTCCTCCGATCGGGCCGATGACACCATGGTCACCATCAGGATCCCCAGTAACATGCAGTCGTATCGCAACCCCATTTCCTTACTCCTTCTCACCGTCGTCCAGGTGTTCCGTGTCGTTCAGCCCGCCGATCACGAAATGGTCGCCGTGGACCTCCAGTCGGCTGATGGAACAGTTGTCCAGCCGGATCCTTCGATAAATGGACAGGTCGGAACCCAGGGCGCGAGTGATGAAGGCCCGGATGGATCCACCGTGGCCCACTATCACCACCTTTCCACCATCGTGCCTGGCCAGGATGTCCTTCAGGGCCTCCATGGCGCGGTTTTCCAGCTCGCGCAGCGTTTCGGCGCCCTCGCCGGGAGGCCGCGTGTCCAGGGGGTCCCCCACCCACTGACGCACCCGGTCGGGCCAGGCCTTGGCAAACTCCTGGAAAGTCATGCCCTCCCAGTCACCGAAGTGCGCTTCCCGCAGGCGGGGATCGGGTTGGGGGGTACAACCGCACTGGCTCGCGATGGCCGCCGCGGTCTCCATGGCTCGCTTCAGGGGGCTGGTGTAGACGGCTTCTATAGCGGTCCGGGCCAGCCGCCTGGCCACATGTGCCGCCTGGGTTTGCCCGAGATCGGACAGTTCGATGTCCGAATGTCCCTGGAAACGCCCGGTTTCGTTCCAGGGGGTGGCGCCGTGTCTGACGAGGTAGACCCGTTCCATGGTGGGGATTATAGGACGTCAGGAAACAAACAGGTAATCATCGCCTTCGGCAAAGTCCATCGTGTCCAGGGACTGGCGGATCTCGGCCCGGGCACCCCAGACGGCCACGGCGCACAAGAGGGGCAGGCCTCGGTGGTCCGGCAGTTCACGCCAGTGCAGCACCGAGGCGCCGCCACCCAGGACCCGCCCGACCTTTTTCGGATCGATGTCGAAGAACCGGACCACGCGGACGCCTTCGTTGGCCAGCGCCGCCCGCCAGAGCCGCCCCTCCCGGCCCGCGCCCCAGACCTGTACCTCGCCCCCACCGGCGAAGGATGTGGCCACGTGATGGGCCTTCAAACGCCGGAATGCGTTTCGGGAATACCGGGAATCGTTCCGCGTAAGACGTTTTTCCGAGTCCCTCCAGCGAAGCAGTACCTCGGGCACCTTTCCCAGCACGTGTCCCTCCCGGTGCATCCGAAGCAAGAGGTCGTAGTCCTCCGGGAACGGACCGTCGCGATATCCCCCCAGGTCCAGGAAGGCCTCCCGTCGGAAAAGGATGCCGGGATTGGGCAAGGGGGACTCCACGTACATTTCCAGGCCGATGTCCACGGGCTCCACCAGCCCGTTCAGCCAGGCTTCGTACTTCCTCATGCCGTCGGTCATGGCTTTTCGGGGAAAACATTCCACCTGGCAGCCGACCACGGACCAGTCCGGGTGGGACCGTGCCCACTGGACCTGGGTTTCCAGGCGACCGGGAAGCGAGACGTCATCGCAGTCCATTCGGGCGACCAGCGGGGCCCTGGCCTCCCGGAAACCCTCGTTGGACGCCGCCGCCACACCCCTGGGTGGTCGGTGAAGCACCCGGATGCGGGGGTCGTCGGCCGCGGCGCAATCCAGGATCGTTGGACTGCCGTCCGTGGAACCGTCGTCCACCACCACCAGTTCCCAGTTGGTCAGAGTCTGGCCGCGAACGCTGTCCAGCGATTCACCGAGGAAAGGCTCGCCGTCCCTCACGGGCAGAACCACGGTGACGTCGGGCTGTTTCATGTCTTGCATCCCGTCATTACGTTACAATACATCGTCATCCGACCCGGGAGGAAACCATGGGACGATTCGTCACCTTTTCAACGTTCGTCTGGGCCGTCCTGTTCGCTGCTTCCTCAAGGCTCCGACGGTGGCGCGGGCGGAACGGACACGGCCCCGGATGCGTTCCCCGATGCCGGGAAGGAGACGGCCGGGTTGTGGACCGAAGGCGTAGCTGGAACCTACGGTGAGGCCCGCGTTCCGGTCGGCTACGCAGTCGGCGCGTGGAGCGGCCCGGCGCAGCCGATTCGGAATTGATGGACAGAGCCTAGAGGATGATCAGGACGGCGGCTCCGAATCCGATGATCACCGACACCCACTGGCGGACGCCCAGTTGCTCCTTCAGGAACAGCCACGACAACAGGAGAATGAAGAGGATCGACGTCTGGTTCAGGACGCTGGCCACCGTCGTGTAGGTGTGTTTCATGCCCAGGTTCCAGAAGAAGAAGGCCAGGTACGTCCCGAACAGGGCCGCCGGGAAGGCCACCTTCCACGTGGTGGGCCGGGTCAGCAACCGGGCGATCTCGGCCCGGTGTCGCGAGAACGTGGCGTGCACCAGCAGCACCGCGAAACCCGCGCTGAGCCGTATCGTGGCAACCCACCAGATATTCGACTTCTCCAGGACGGGCTTCACCAGCACGATGGACGCCGCGGTCAGGAAGATCCCGATGATCCCGTACAGGATTCCCAGTCGCCTGCGGCGGGAGTCCCCCTTGTCAGAAGGCCCCCGGTAGGGTTCCCAGGCGCCCAGCAGGATGGCGACGATCATCAATCCCATGGACAGGAACAGGACCGCGGGCATGGGTTCGCTGAGATACAGGAAAGAGCACAGGACGACCGACGGGCTGTACACGCAGTCCAGGATGGCGAACCGACCGGCGCCAACGCGGTTGAGTCCGGCGAAAAGGACCGTGTCGGCCACCCCGATGCCCACCACACCGCTGCCCACGGTGATCAGCCAGTCCATGTGGGTGCGTTCTTCGGGAAAGAAGGGGTGGCCCAGCACCACCATGGTGGCCAGGAACAGTACCAGGCCCACGCCACTCTTGAACACGTTGAGAGCCAGCGGCGACAGGAAGTCACCGCTCCGACTATAAAGCACCAGGCCCACGGCCCACAAAACGGCGCAGGTCAGGCTGTAGAACTCGCCCGAGTGGAAGAAATCCGGATTCAACCCTTTGCTCCCCTTGGAACCGGTCCCCGAATCGGACGCAGTGTAGCCCGGAAGGCAGCTCAAGGTCCACGGTCAACCGTAGGCGGCTTGTCGAGTCCAGAAGTGCGACCCGGGTGAGTCGCCCCTACAAGGGGGGTCATAGGGGGGCTGCGCCCCCCTTGAGTAAGAGATGCGCAAATCGCAGGGCCGCGCACCAGCGCCGGCCCGAGATTAGCGCTTGTAGGGTGAGTCGCCCCTAGCAAGGGGGG
>JADHTP010000139.1 GCA_016784945.1 Deltaproteobacteria bacterium
GGCCTGACCTTCCTGATATTGAATCCCGACCAGGTGTCCGGGGCCGTAGAACCCGACAAACCCAAGCCCTGACAGCCGTGTGGTCCGCGGGACCGCCCGATGGTGGAGAGGTACGATATGAGCGAGAGAAAGCTGTTCGGAACGGATGGGGTCCGCGGGGTGGCCAACGTTCACCCCATGACGCCGGAACTCGCCATGGCCCTGGGCAGGGCCGTAGCCACTGCCTTTCCCGCGGGTGATGGACGGACGCGGATCGTGATCGGCAAGGACACGCGTCTATCGGGATACATGTTCGAAACGGCCCTGGCGGCGGGCGTCTGCTCCATGGGGGCCGACGTGCTGCTGGTGGGCCCCCTGCCAACGCCGGGCATCGCGTACATGACCGTGGGCATGCGGGCGGACGCGGGGGCCGTGATATCGGCGTCCCACAACCCCTTCGAGGACAACGGCATCAAGTTCTTCGGCGGCGACGGGTTCAAGCTGCCCGACGAAGTGGAGGAAAGGGTGGAGGCCCTGGTGCTGGATCCCGACAAGCTACCCCCGGCCGCGGCGGGACGTGATTTCGGGAGGGCCTATCGCCTCAAGGACGCTGCGGGACGCTACCTCGTTTCCCTGAAGTCCACGTTTCCCAGGGAGTTTTCCCTGGACGGCCTGCGCATTGCCGTGGACTGCGCCAACGGCGCAGGTTACCGGGTGGCCCCCATGGTGTTCGAGGAACTTGGCGCGGACGTGGTGCCACTGAGCGCCGATCCCGACGGAACCAACATCAACGAAAACTGCGGGGCCCTCCACCCCGAGATCATGGCGCGGAAGGTCAAGGAGATGCGCTGCGACGTGGGGCTGGCCCTGGATGGGGATGCCGACCGTTGCATCCTCTGTGACGAACGGGGCGAAATCGTTGACGGGGATTGCATCCTGACCCTGTGCGCCGGTTGGATGAAGGCACAGGGATGTCTCAAGGGGGATGCGGTGGTGGGCACCATCATGAGCAACCTCGGACTCCAGGTCGCCCTGGAGCGGCTCGGACTGTCCTTGATCCGCACGGACGTGGGAGACCGGTACGTTGTGGAAGAGATGCTCAGGGGTGACTACAACCTCGGGGGCGAACAGTCGGGCCACATCCTGTTCCTGGACCACGCCACCACGGGTGACGGGATCCTGTCCTGCCTTCGGGTCCTGGAGGTGATGAAGGACACGGGCAAGAGCCTGTCCACGCTGTCGTCCGCCTTCGATCGTTATCCACAGGTACTCCTGGGCGCCAAGGTGATCGACAAGCCACCTGTGGAAAGCCTGGAGAACACACAGGTCGCGATCCGCCGTATCGAGAAGGCCCTCGGGGACAAAGGGCGCGTGAACGTCCGGTATTCCGGCACCTCGGCCAAGATCCGGGTGATGGTGGAAGGCGAGGACGAAGGGCGGGTCCGCACCCTGGCGGAAGAAATCCTGGAGGCCGTGGCCAAGGACGAAATCCTGCAGAGCTGAACGGAGGAAAACCCCCATGGAGCGGATTCGACTGGGCGTGAACGTGGACCACGTGGCGTCCGTGCGTCAGTCCCGCGGGACGAAATATCCCGACCCGGTGTTCGCGGCCTTTCTCGCGGAACAGGGCGGTGCGGACCAGATCACCGTGCACCTGCGGGAGGACCGCCGGCACATCCAGGAAAGGGACCTGGAGATCCTGCGCCGGACCGTGGCCACGGCCCTCAACCTGGAGATGGCGGTGGCCGAAGAGATCCTGGACATCGCCTGCCGCGTGAAGCCCGACATGGTGACTCTGGTGCCCGAAAAGCGCCAGGAATTGACCACCGAGCGAGGCCTGGGCACCGCTGAGGAGGGTGTGCTGGCGCCGGCCGTGGCGCGCATCAAGGACGGGGGAATCAAGATCAGCCTCTTTATCGACCCCGAACCCGAGGCCGTTCGTAGCGCCCACCGCCTCGAGGTGGACCAGGTCGAGATCCACACCGGATTCTTCGCCGACGCCCCGGAGGACAGAAGGGCGGCAGAACTGGAGCGGATCAAGGCGGCCTGCAGTGAAGGCGGGTCCCTGGGCCTGGCCGTGGCCGCGGGTCACGGCCTGGACTACGTGAACACCCGGGCCATATGCCACCTGCCCGAGGTGGAGGAACTGAACATCGGGCACTCCATCATTGCCCGCGCCCTGTTCGTTGGCATGGAGTCCGCCGTCCGTGAACTGGTCAACCTCATGGCCGAGGGCTTTGCGGAGCGTTGATCGTGGATCGTTCATCGTTGATCGATCCCCGGGAGACCTGTAGGCCGGATGCCCTCGTCCGGCCGCCTGGGCACAACTCCTGCTGCGCGTCCTGGACATCGAAGCTCTGGAGTGCCCCCGGTGCCACATCCCCGTGGTCGTCATCGCCTTCCTCACCGACCCGCCGGTGCTACGGCGGCGGGGCCGGGGGACCCCTCCCTACAGTGGACAGGATGATCCTTCAAGGCCCTGCAGTGGACGCATGTTTTGACTCGGCGCACATGTTTTCGGATAATCACCACAGCATGGACAGGGAGTTATGAGATGAAGACTTTATCGGCATTCCTGGTTCCGGTTGTTCTGGCGTTCATGGCGTGTTCGAGCACGGGCGGGGGCGGCACGGATGCCGTGACACCCGATCCCGGAAGCACGGTGGATCCCGGACAGCCCCTTGACCCGGGCACCGGCGCCCAGGACGTGGTGATCGCCAAGCCGGACTATGGCGAAACCTACGTATCCACCGTTGACAAGGCCTTCCTGGAATCCTTCCAGCAGGCCCTTCAGACCTCCGTGGACATGACCGCCGACGAACTCATGGAAAAGCACTACGTGGAGCGGCCCTTCGTGGACAGCCTGGGAGTGGACGCCACCAAGGCCGAATACCTGGACCTCATCGACGGCGCCTACGCCCTGACCGACGACGAGATGACGCGGCTGGCCGACCAGGGTTTCTTCCTCAGCGACCGCGTCCAGTGGGGCAGTCACCCCATTGGTTACCAGGAGATCTTCGACAAGGACCTCCCCGTGCTGATCACAACGGACTCCATCCTGTTCGCCATCCACAACTCCTATGACCTAATGCTCAAGAAGGTTGAGCAGCAGGGCCTCATCCCCGCGCTGGACGACATCCTGGCCTCGGCCCATTCCGCCCTGGGGAACAACGACGGCCTGATCCTGAACATGGAAGACGCCCTGTCCGACGCCGACCTGTATTTCACCGTGGCCAGGTCACTCCTGAAGGGCGCGCCCACGCCCCCCCTGTTCGCCGACAACGCGCCCCTGCGGGACGAACTCCTGCAGATGGTGGAGGACCTCAAGCCCCGCCAGATCCAACTCTTCGGGCGACCCTACCCCTGTGCCGGCCCGGCCTGCGCCTATGATTTTTCACAGTTCAAGCCCCGGGGGCACTACACCGAAACCGAGGAACTGCAGCGCTATTTCAAGGCCATGATCTGGCTGGGACGGACCGAACTGGCGCTGACCCGCCACCACCGGGACTTCGTGGTGAGCTGGCTGCTGCTGCACGCCACGGACCAGGCCAAGAAGATGGACCGCCTGGAATCCATGGACCAGACCATCCGGGTGTTCGTGGGCAAGAGCGACAACCTGACCCTGCCGGGATTCGCCCAGTTCCTGGCTGACCAGGGCGCCGTCGCCGCCACCGTGACCGACCCCACCAAGGCGGTGGACCTGATGAAGGCCCTGGAATCCGGGGGCTACGCGGACCAGAAGATCATGAGCCAGATCATGTCCACCAACCCCTTCACCGACACGCCCACGAGTCTGCCCCCTATCTTCCTGTTCCTGGGCCAGCGGTTCGTGATCGACAGCTACGTCTTCCACAACGTCACCTACGACCGCATCGTCTACCAGGGGCAGAAGATCCAGAGGCTCATGCCCAGCCCCCTGGACCCCCTGTTCGTGCTGGGCTTCCAGGAAACGCTGCCCCTGCTGAGGCCTGAACTGGAACAGTACTTCTACGCCGGAAACCTGTTCATCCTGCGGTTCCTGGTGGATTCCTACGGGGACGATTTCTGGTCCGAGTCCATGTACAACGTGTGGCTCGACGCCATTCGCGGGCTGGCCGTGGACACCTCCGGCACCGAATACCCGGAGGCGGTGCGGACGAAGGCCTATGCCCTGAAGTCCCTTCACACCGGTCTGGCCTCCTGGGCCGAACTGCGGCATGACACCATCCTGTACGTGAAGCAGTCCTACTCGGGTATAGTGTGCGACTACCCCGACGGGTACGTGGAGCCCTTCCCCGCCTTCTTCCGGAAGATCGCCGACTTCGCCCAGGTCTCCGGCGACCTGTTCGAAGGGCTCGACATGCCGGAACTGAGCTACATGAAGACCTCGGTGGGCCAGTACTTCACTAACCTCAAGTACGCCGCCGACATGCTGGGCGCCATCGCCGAAAAGGAGGTCCAGGGCCTCCCGCGGGAACCGGAGGAGACGGCCTTCATCAAGTCCCTGGTGCAGCACGAAGGCATGTGCGGCGGGCCCCTGTTCTCGGGCTGGTATTCGGACCTCTTCTTCCAGGCCAATGAAATGACCTTCGAATTCAAGCCCACCATCGCCGATGTCCACACCGACCCGAACTCGTCCTACGTGCTCCACGTGGGCACTGGACAGGCCAACCTCATGGTCCTGGTGGCGGACACGTCCTGCGGCCTGAAGGCCTATGCGGGTCCGGCGTCCTCGTATTTCGAACTCCTGGAGCCGGGCTTAAACCGGCTGACCGACGAGGACTGGAAGGAGATGCTGGTGACCGACCAGCGGCCACCGCGGCCGAACTGGACGGAGGCGTTCGTGGTGGATTGACCCGGCTGGCTACTCCCCGATGATCTTGACCAGGACGCGCTTGCTCCGGCGCCCGTCGAACTCGCCGTAGAAGATTCTTTCCCAGGTTCCGAAGTCGAGGCGACCGTCCGTGACGGCCACCACCACTTCCCTGCCCATGACCTGTCGCTTGAGGTGGGCGTCCCCGTTGTCCTCGCCGGTCCGGTTGTGTCGGTAACGCGAAACCGGTTCGTGGGGCGCCAGCTGCTCCAGCCAGTCCTCATAATCGGCGTGCAGGCCTGATTCGTCGTCATTGATGAACACGGACGCCGTGATGTGCATGGCGTTGACCAGGCAGATTCCTTCCCTTATGCCGCTTTCGCGGACCAGGTCTTCCACCCGCCCGGTGATGTTGACGAAGGCACGCCGGGTGTCGACGTGAAACTGGAGGTACTCGGTCAAGCTCTTCATGGTTCATCTTCTCGCAAAGGGCCTCACAACTGATCCGGGCCTGAACCCGGCGCATGGAGCCGCTCCCCACCGCCCGCTTCCGCGGGAACGCCCTGGGACGCCGTCTGCTGCGTGTCCGATCCGTAACGCAGGTAGGCCGGGGTCGGGTCCAGTTCGCTTTCGTTGTCCGTAGCCTCGCCAAATCCCGAGGGCGCCTCGTTGATGGAATACGGCGGCAGCTTGTGGGAAGCCCGCACCCTGTCCAGGCCAGCCTGGTCGGACAGCACGGGACGGCCCGTGTAGTTTGGCATGCCGCGGGCATCGCTTGGCATGTTGTGGGCGAACTGTTCGTCCATCTCCACGGTGACCCTGGGCTCCACGGTTTCGATGTCGCCCATACCAGACGCCACGATGGTGACCTTGATCTGGCCGTCCAGCCCGTCGTCGAAGGCCAGGCCGAAGGACACGTCACCGTCGATGGCCAGGCACTCCTTGATCTTGTTCATCACGACCTCGTTCTCCTCGGTCGTTCCATCGGGGCCCTGGACCACGTTGACCAGGATGCTGCGGGCGCCCTCCACGGGGGTGTCCTCCAGCAGCGGGTTGTAGAGCGCGCCCTCCACGGCCACCTCGGCCCGGTCATCGCCCTCGCCCAGGCCGGTGCCCATGATGCACATGCCGCAACTGGCCAGCACGGCCTTGACGTCCTCGAAGTCCCGGTTGATGTAGCCGGGCCTCGAGATCAGTTCCACCAGGCCGGTCATGGCCTCGCACAGGAACTGGTCCACGAGCTGGAAGGCCTTCATGGTGGGGATGTCCTTGGGCGCAATCTTCTTGAGCTTGTCGTTGGGGATCACGGTGTAGGCGTCCACCACTCCCTTGAGGACCTGCAGCCCCTCGAGCGCCCTGTCGCCCTTGGTGTTGCCTTCCCAGGCAAACGGGAGTGTCACCACGGCCACGGTCAGGATGCCCATTTCACGGGCCACCTCCGCCACCACGGGCGTGGCGCCGGTCCCCGTACCGCCACCCAGTCCGGTGGCAAGGACGACCATGTCGGCCCCCTGGATCATTTCCACGATCCGCTCCCGCTCCTGAATCGCCGCCTCCCTGCCCTTGGACGGGTCGCCCCCCGCTCCACGCCCCCGGGTGGGTCCGTTGAGTTCCAGGCAGGTTTCCGCGACACACTGGTTCAGGTGCTGGAAATCGGTATTCATGGCAACGTACTCCACCCCACCAACTCCCGCCGCGATCATGGTGTTGACGGCGTTCACACCGCCGCTTCCCACACCAACGATCTTGATCGCGGCGCCCTGGTCTTGATTGTCGACCACGACTTCGAACATGACTGAGTCCTCCTTTACAGGCCTTCCGACACCAATACAAAGAATCTCCCGACCCTCAGGGGTCAGAAGAGGAATCCCGCTACCCTTCGGAGCCATCCACCGATCCCGTTGTGCCCCTTCACTTTCCGCACCGGTTGCATGGGCCAGGGAATCTCGGTGCGATGGTGCATCGCCGCGTACACCGCCAGGCCATAAGCCGTGGACAGTGACGGGTTGCCCATGATGGACGTGAGTCCCTTCACTTCCATGGGGACGCCCACCCGCACCGGCATGTTCAGTATCTCGTCGCCCAGTTCGGCCATTCCGGGCATCTGGGCGGCGCCACCGGTCAGCACCAGGCCGCCGGCCAGGAGGTCGTCGAACCCGGTCTTCTGGATCTCACGCCGCACCAGGCCGAATATCTCGATGGTCCGGGGCTCGATGATCTCGGTCAGCACGTGACGGGATAGCTCCTTGTCGGGCCGTCCGCCAACGTCCGGCACGTCAATGGTCTCGCCTTCGCCGAGGAGCCGGCCGCAGGCCGCACCGTGCTTCACTTTGAGGTTGTCGGCGCAGGCGATGGGCGTTCTCAGGCCCGTGGCAATGTCCTGGGTCACCAGGTTCCCACCGGCTCCGATCACGCTGGTGTGCAGGAGGCTGCCGTTGACCCAGACGGTCAGGTCGCCGCTTCCGCCACCGAGGTCCATCACCACCACGCCCAGTTCCCTTTCGTTGTCTTCGAGCACGGCCATGGCGGAGGCCAGCGGATTGGCCACGAATTCCGCGATGCGAAGGCCGGACCGTTCGGCACACTTGGTCACGTTGTCCAGTGCCGTCCGCGCCGCCGTGATGAGGTGGGCCTCCACTTCCACGCGGACACCCGACATTCCCACCGGGTCCTTGATGCCGTCGTGCTCGTCCACCACGTACTGGGCGGGCAGCACGTTCATCAGTTCGCGGTCCATGGGCATGCTGAGGACCGCCGCCGCGTCCAGCACGCGCTTCACGTCCGCCCTGTGGATCTCGTTGTGCTTGGTGGTGATCATGCCGTGATTGTTGACACCCACGATATGGGCGCCCCCCACGCCGGCGATGACCTCGGAGATCATGCAGCCCGACATCTGCTCGGCGTCGTGCTTGGCCTTGCGGATGGCCTCCACGGTCTTTCCGATGCTGATGACCATGCCCTTGCGCAGGCCCTCGCTCTCCGCCGTTCCCACGCCGAGAACGGACAGGCCGGCCTCGTTCACCTCGGTCACCAGGACCGTGACCTTGGTGGTCCCCAGATCGAGAGTTGCGATGACCTCATTCTTCTGTTTCATGGTCGTCCTCCAAACCAGTTGATCTCATGCCGTCAGTCGACTCCCTGTCGAGGGCTGCCAGCCTGCCCGACATGGCTATCTTCAAAGTGACGGAGTTGGGCCGCTGGGTGTTGTCCAGGAGAGCCTCCCGGACCCACAACGATTCCCGCTTCGCCACT
>JADHTP010000140.1 GCA_016784945.1 Deltaproteobacteria bacterium
GCCAGGCGGCCCAGGGCGGCCTCGACCTCGTCCGTCATTTGTCCATACCTGTCGAGGAGGGTCTTTGCGCCCTCGTAGTCCCCTTCCCCCTGGATGGTCAGCAACCGCCGCGCCAGCTTGCGGATGGCGTCCGGGAACTTCGATGAATTCACGCCGAAACGCCCCGTAGCCGGGTCGAAGGTATAGGCGCCCTCCTCCCGCAGGAAGTTGAACTCCACGATGTTGGCCTTGCCGTGGGCCTCCTCCACCCCGAATCGAACGGATCGGAAGATGCCCGCCAGCGACGTGGCCTCGGTCCGGGGACGCAGGTCCGCGGGGAAGATGCCCCGGGACACCAGGTACAGCGTATTGTGAACCCCCAGCACGTCGGCCTTGCACTCCTCGATGGCCGAATAGGTCTCCTTCAGGGCGAGGTTCACCGTGGTCTTGGTCCCGTCAGGTAGCGCGATCACGCCCGGTCCCAGCCCGTGACTCATCTCGTGCATCAGGATGTCGTTGAAATAGGCCTCGAAGTCGATCCGCTGGGTCAGTTCCGGATCCACCAGGGTCCGGGCAATGGGGATCAGGCTCTTGTTGAACTTGGCCTCGCCCACGTTCTTGAGCATGACCTTCTTGGACCCCTTGGCCGTCCGCACCCTTTCGTCGTTGGGCAGGTTGAAGGCCGTGGTCTGGACCCCGGCCCGGGTGTCGCCCGCCGTGAACACCACGTTCACCACCGAGATGGGTGAGGACTTCCCCCGGGAGAAGTTCTTGTGCCGGTCGTCCACCGGCAGATTGGCCTCCAGTTCGTCCAGGTACCGGGCCACCAGGGACAGCTTCCGGCTTTCCTCGCGGTCCACGATGGTGACGAAGGCCTCGAAGGCCGCCTTCAGGTTCATCAGTTTGTCTTCATAGACCTCGTAGGGCGAAATGGTCACGTCGATGGCCGATCCGCCCTTTTCCCCCCCGGTGCCCAGGTCCATCCAGTCCATGTCGCTTTGGAAATAGTCGTTGGAAAGGAAGGCGTCCGCGCGGCTGTTCAGGAACGTCTTCAGCGCCTTGTCCCCGGTCCGCATGGCCGCCTTGCGGAGGTAGTCCGCCGCTTCCTCCAGATCGTGGCGCCAGGCCGTGGAATAGGGTACCGCCGTCAACTGCCCGCGATCATCCTTCCGGATGATGGTGAAAGGGGACAGAAACGCCTCCTTGTCTTCCGGATGGGCTTCGATCCACGCGGAAAACGCGGACTTGGTCATGTCCTCCGGATAAAAGGTGGCCCCCGAAGGCCTCCGGGACGTCCCGTAGAAAGGCTCGTCTTCTTCCAGCCGGTCATAGACGCCGTAGTTGATGTCCACGTAGTCCCTCAGCACCTCTCCCCGTTCCCCCTGAAGGTCCGCGATCTCGGCCCGCACGGCCAGACCCGTGTTGGAGGCCTGCTTCCAGAACAGGCGATCCATCACCGCGGCGGCCCGCACCAGCCACACGAGAACGGCCCGGTCCTCGGCGGAAATCCGTGCCTCGTCAACCGTGATCTGCACGCTGGCGTACCGGTCACGTCGCGCCTTCAGTTCGGCCGTCGTGAGGGAATGAGCCGATTGCCCCAGAGTCATCCGATCACCTCCAGTGGCCTTGCCCGCGGTACCGCAGGCCAGGCTCGACAAGCACACCGCCAGGCCCAGGAACATGACGAACAGTGTTTTCATAGCGACCTCTTTAGAAAGAGTCGGACCGTGGTTCCCTGTCCGACCTCCGATTCAATGTCGACCTCGCCCCCGCACTCGTGGGCCACCTGCTGGACGAAGGCCAGGCCCAGCCCCGTACCCCGCTGCTTGGTGGTGGCAAAGGGTTCGAACAGCCGGGGGCGGAACTCGTCGGGTATGCCTGTGCCGCAGTCCGTGACCGCCAGCACCGCCCTTTCCCCCTTGCCGGCCGCCTCCACCGTGATGGCGCCGCCGTCGGGCATGGCCTCCACGGCGTTGCGCAGCAGATTCACCAGGGCCTGTCTCAGCTGCGCCTCGTCGGACACCACCATGAGGGGTTTTTCCGGTGACTTGACCACTACGTCGACCCCGGCCCCCGAAAACTCGCTGTCCATGAACATCCGGGTTTCCTGTGTCACCCGACCCAGGTCGCAGGGGGCCAGGACGCCCTTGGGCAGACGCCCGAACTTGAGGTACTCCCCGGTGATCTCCGCGAGGCGGTCCACTTCCCGCTGCACGGCCCCGAGGACATCGTTCAGCTGCTCTCCCTCTTCCCCGTCCCCGGGACGGGCGATTTCGCGAAGGAGGTCGACGTTGAGAGCGATGGAGTTCAGGGGATTGCGCACTTCGTGGGCCACCACCGAGGCCATGCGTCCCACCAGGGCCAGTCGTTCGGCCCGCATCAACTCGTCCTTCTTGCGCTCCAGGTCCGCTTCCCGTGCCTTCAGGGCCCGGGCAAGGGCGCCCAGGGCCTCCGCCAGGTCGTGCAGTTCCCCGGTCAGGCGTGACGGTGGTGTGACGTCGTAGTCGCCCAGGGCCAGGCGTCGGACCCCCATGGCCAGTTCCTTGACGGGACGGAGGGCCCGCAGGGTCAACAGGGTCACTATCAGGGCCACCAGGAGGGCGCCGCCGGGCACCACGAGCACCGTGTAGGAGATCTCGGAACGCTTTTTGAACAGGGCGTCATTGGCCCGGCGGGACGCGTCAAGGACCTTCCGGCTGGTCCTCATCACCGTGGCCCGGGTGATCTGGATGATGCGGGCCAGCTCCCTGGCCAGGACCCGTGATTCTTCCTCGCGGCCGTATCCCAGCGCCGTGTTGAGCCGCCCCACCAGCATCTGCAGGAGGGCCTGGTTGTTCCCCGGCAGATCGGCGGCGTTCCCGATGAGAGGGTTCTCGGACACACCGGAGACCAGCCGGTCCCCGTCCACCAGTTCCCGGACCACGGAGGCCGCCCCGCCCAGGAGGGTTCGGATCTCTTCCCCGGAGCCTTTCCAGTGGGCCACCTTTTCCAGTGATACGGCATCGGAGCGCAGCCTTTCGAACACCCTGGCCCGGGGCAGGTAGTCGCCCACGCGGTCAAGGTTGGTCCTGGACGGGCTCGTGAGCAGTTCCTCGTAGCTCTTGAGTTCGAACACCAGGTTCCTGAGATCGTCGGTGGCTGGTTCCAGATCGTCCTTGAGAACGGACACGTCATCGAACAGGGAATCCGCGGCCCAGACGAGGTACACCACGGCCGCACCGAATACCACCAGTTGACCCACGAGTCCGAAGGCCACCCTCGCTGACAGGGATCCACTCATCGGGCCGGATTATACTTGAAAAAAGCCATACTTCCCGCCCATTGCTTCTGCTATCCTCGCCCGAACAGATGCGGAGAGGGTGATGCGATCAGTCAGGTTGCTCCTGCCGTTGCTCCTGGTGTTGATGTCGGCCGCCCCTGCCGCAGCCTCATCGGGAGAGGACGAGTGGAAATCGAAAACGACGATCCTGTTCGATCGTTTCGCCCTGAATCTGGGTGGCGAACTGCGGTTCATCGGCGGGCGGATCGGTGAAATCGGCGTTGAACTGGCCGACCCCAACCGCGCGGATCGGATCCCCACCGAGGGCTTCCTGACCTACCGGCTGCGATGGACCCCCTCCCTGGTGTGGAAACCCGACCACAAGATCATCAGAAAGGTCGCCATCGTCACGGAGGTGGACTTCCTCGACGGGACCATCGTGGCGGGTGACGGGCGCGATGTCCTCGAACACGCGGACAGGGCCCGCATCTCCCAGGACGCCTTCAGCAAGGACAACATCCACCTCGGCGAGGCCTACCTGGCCTTTGGCGGCCCCTTCTTCGGAATCCGGGTCGGCCGCCAGTTGTCCAACTGGGGTCTGGGCATGCTGGCCAACAACGGCCACAACGCAAGGGACGAGTTCGGTTACCGGAGCGGCGGCGACGTGGCCGAGAGGCTGGTCATCAGCATCAAGCCCCTGCAGTTCGCTACCCGCGAAAAGTGGGGCCAGTCCCTGTCCATCAACCTGACCGGCGACTACGTGGCCAACGACGTGTTTGCCGACCGGCACGACGGGGATCAGGCCTGGCAGGGCCTGGTTTCGCTGCACTGGCACGGCGACCTGGGACAGGCGGGCGCCTATTACGTGTGCCGCTGGCAGGAAAACGACCTGGGGGACGAGACGCGTGTTCACATCGTGGACGTATTCCTGGACATGACATTCAAGGCCGGGGATGTGGCCCTGGGAATCGCCGGGGAGTGGGCCGGCGTCTACGGCCGGACCGAGATGCCCCGCAACACCGTTTACGACAAGGGCGTGGACATCCGCACGTCCGCCCTGGTGGCCCGCGCAAAGCTGACCCACAAGTGGTTCAACGTGACCTTCGATGTGGGCCGGGCCGGCGGCGACCAGGACGCCTTCGACGGGACCCATCATTCTTTCACCATGAATCCCAACTACCGGGTCGGGCTCCTGCTCTTCCCCGAGGTGATGAAGGCCACCACGGCGGTGACCGCCTTCAACATGGCCGATCCCACCTACGCGGGATCACCGCCCCGGGGATTCGACGTGATTCCAACGAATGGGGGCGTGTCCAACGCCATCTATGCCTTCCCCCGCATCACGGGTACCTTCCCCCACCTGGACCTGTCCGTGGGCTTCCTGGTGGCCCGCGCGGAAGTCCCCCTGGTGGACCCCTACCAGGCGGCCATCATGGGGGGTGCCGCAACGGGGCCCCGTGGCGGACCGGCTTCGAAGGACCTGGGCTACGAGGTGGACATCGCCGCGAAGACCCAGTGGGAACTGGGAGGCTGGGTGCTCCTGACGGCGGCCCTGGAATACGCCTACTGGCGGCCCGGATCGTCCTTTTCGGACGTGACCGGCGCCAAGCCCGATGGCGTTCACCTGGTGCAGGGTCGCCTGCACCTGCAGTGGTAGGGAGGCAATGATGAAAGCACGAAACCTGACCACGTGGATTGTCCTTGCGGCCGTGACGGTGCTGGGCGCCTGCGATCGCGAAAGCTCCCAGGGCCTGGCGCCTTCCCTGGACCGACCCGGGGACGGCATGGGCCCCTCGGTGGTGTTCGACCCCCTGCGCCTGCCGGACGCGGAGATCCCCTTCCCCAACGACTTCGCCTGCGCCTACGACGAGGACAGCCCCACGTTGTGCCGACTCAACCTGTCCACGGCCATGACCACGGCCGTGGAGACGAGGGTCAAGGAAAACGTGAACAAGCTGACGGGCTTTTCCACCTTCGGGCCCATATCCGTTGGCTTCGACGGCCCGCTGGACCTCACCTCGCTTTCCGAATCCACGATCCTGGTGATCAAGGTCCCCGTGGACGACGCAGAGGCCGAAACGGTCCAACCGGTCCCCCTGGACCTGGGCAGGGGCGCCTATCCCATGAACATGGCGCCTTTGGCCTTTTTCCCCAACGACGCTTCCGCCCCGGTGGACAACATGGCCTTCCCGGCTACCAACATGGCGGACCGGGATGGCGACGGCGACCTGGAGTTCGTGGAATTCTATGAGGTCGAAACCAACACCCTTCTGATCCGTCCCCTTCTCCCGCTGGATGAAAAATCCCAGTACGCTGTTGTGCTGACCAAGGGGGTGCGCGGCCTGTCGGCCGGCGACGGCTACGGCACCGTGCGGAGTCCCTTTCCCTACGTGAACCACACGGCCCAGACCCCCGACCTGGAACGACTGCTGCCGGTCTTCGACCGCGTGGGACTGGCCCTGGACGACATCGCCTTCGCCTGGACCTTCACCACCCAGGACGTGACGGGAACCGTGCGGGCCGTGAGGGAGGGACTTTACGGCCGGGGCCCCCTGGCCTGGCTGGACGAGGCCATCACCCCGGGTTTCGTCAGCTTTGACGATTCGGGCCTCCCCTTCGACGGCAACGGCACCAGGGAAGGCATGCCCTTGGATGTCAACGACAACATCGTGATCATCCAGTCCGAGTACATGCAGGGCATCATCGACTTCGTGGCGCCGTTCTTAGACCCCAACGCCGAGTTCGATTTTTCGGCCGTGGACTACTTTGCCTTCGGCTGGATGGAGGCGGCGAATTTCATGGCCACCGAGGACCGGGTGTGGGACGTGGATCCACGGACGGGTGAGGCCACCTGGGAGAAGTTCAAGATTCCCATCATCGTGGCGGTTCCCAAGGAAAACGCCTACCGCAAGCCACCCTTCCCCGTGGTGCTGTACGCCCACGGCAACTCCACGTCCCGTTTCGAGGCGATCCTGCTGTCCAACGCCATCGCCAAGTACGGTCTGGCCGTGGTGGGAATGGACCAGATCGGGCACGGGCCCCTGGCGCCCGACCCCGTGGAACTGCTCAAGGAACTGGGCATCGACCTGGACAAGGAGCCCGACAATCCCCTGGCCCTTTTCCTGGCCCAGACACTGGCGGACCTCATGCTGAAAGAAGGTCTGTCGGGCCACGAACAGGACACCTTCCTCGAGCTGTTCGACCTGCTGGAAGACGTGGGCCTGTTCAAGGCGCTGCTCATCGACGGGCGGGCCCTGGATCACAACGGCGACGGCCTCACGGAAAACGGAGAGGGCTTCTTCGTGCCCTTCCCCTTCGAGCAGCGCGACGTTTTCCGCCAGATGCAGGTGGACTACGTGACACTGGTCCGCTCCCTGCGGTCACTGTCCCAGGAAGCGGTCCCGCCAGCCATCGAGAACCCGGGGGACAAGTCCGTCGAAGAGCTCATGCCCAACCTGGCGGCCGGGGATCTGAACACCGACGGCGTGCTGGACTTCGGCGGTCCCGACGGCCCCATCTACATGGCGGGCACCAGCCTGGGCGGCCAGGTCGCCTTCCTGGTGACGGGCCTGGAACCTGAGATCACGGCGGCAGCGCCCCTGGTGGCGGGCGCCGGACTGGTGGACGTGTTCACCCGCAGCGAACTGCGGGGTTTCTTCGACGGGGCGTTCTATTTCGTGCTGGGTCCCATCCTGTCGTCGTGTCCCATGGAGGACGGCGTGTACCTGACCTTCAACGCCGATTCCCGGGACGGCTACGCTCAGCGGGGCACGAAGTGGGACTGCAAGAAGGACAAGGTGGCGGCCAACCACGTTTACGAGGCGCTGCCCTTGGCCGAATCCAAGTGGCTCGTGACGGTCACCAACCTGGACGCACCCGCCGAACCGGCGAGACTGACGGTATCCGACGAGCAGGGCGGCTTCGCCATCGCACTTCCGTCGGACAAGGGGGACGTGTGGGAAGTCGTGATCCAGTCCGAGGAAACCGGCGAGTTCATCGACACGTTCGAGGTGGAAACAACTTCGGAGGGCCTGGGCCTGACCCGGAACTCACCCCGGTTCCGCCGCAACGTGGGCGTGTTCCAGGCCATCATGGACCCGGCGGACGCCGCCAACTGGGCCCCCTACCTCCTGCGCAAGCCCTTTGACGGACAGGCCCGGAACGTCCTGCAGAGCGCGGTGATCCAGGACTGGACCATTCCCTGCGGGGGACAGGTGGCACTGGCCCGGATCGTGGGCAATCTGGGTCTGGACGAGGCGACCTGGCGAGCCAACAACGACAAGTTCATCGACCACGGGCTCATGGCCGGCGTGGACTTTGACGTGGACGACCTCTTCGGCGACAACGGCGGGTTCGGGCCCATGCCCGTCATCCAGTCGGAAACGGGACAGTCGGCCGTCCGGTTCGCCGACGTTCACGGCCTCCACGAGTACATGGCGATCCTCACCCCGGAGGCCCCCTTCGACCATGCCCAGTACACCCACAACATGATCGGCCTGTTCCTGGCCAGCGGCGGCACGCGGGTGGAAGACTCGTTGTGCATCGAAGACAACGCGTCGGACTGCCTCTACGACCTCGACGTGCCGTGCTGCGACCCGCTCCTGCCCGGTGAAGAGTTCTGCTGCACCGAACTGGGCCTGGCGCCGAAGTAGAAGGGCAGTCGATAGTCCATGGTCGATAGTCCATGGTTCGTCTGTGGTGGGGAGCAGCGACGGAGTCGTTGCGACCAGGGGGGTCATAGGGGGGC
>JADHTP010000141.1 GCA_016784945.1 Deltaproteobacteria bacterium
GGTATACCGCGGTTGGCGGAGTCCCATGCCAGGGCGGAGGCCACGTAGGCGGTCCCCAGGCTGTACCGCTCCTCGACGGTGGGGTCCGGCATGGGTACGAGCGCCACCCGTGGTCCCTTCTTCGCCATGGTTCCCCGGTCCTCCCCGCGCGGCCACAACAGCGGCGTGCCGCGCGTCAACGGTCATGATATCGTGAATCCCGTCATGGACTCCAATCAAAAAGGCTCCGGCAGGGCTAAAGTGGCCCGCAGGTTTCGAAGGATCCACCGTCTGGCCCTCCCGGGTGAGGTGTTCGCGGGGGACGCCACCCGTTGGATGGAGCAGGAACTGGCCGGTCGGGAGATCCTGGACTGGTGGCGGTCCCTCCTTTCGGAACGCCTTACGGGCGCATCGCCACAACCCCTGTCCTTCTACCTGCACGTCCCCTTCTGCCGGTCCCGTTGCCGGTACTGCCAGTTCGACTCCCTGGTGCCCGCCGATGAGGGGGCTTTGGAAACGTTCGTGGGGGACATGGAGGAGGAGGCCCGCTGTTTCCTGGAAGCCCTGGGACCCGTTTCCACCACCACGGTAGCCGTGGGTGGCGGCACGCCCAGTCTTCTCACGGAGGCCCATTGGGAGCGCCTGACCCGGGCCCTGTTCGAGGGGCTCGTCCATCGACCTGCCGGGGCCTATTTTTCCGTTGAGATGAATCCCGACACCACCACGGCCGGCAAGGTGGCGATCCTGGCGGCCGCGGGTGCGAACCGACTGTCCCTCGGCGTACAGAGTCTGTCCGAAGACGCGCTTCGCAAGTCTGGACGAAGCTACCAGGATCTGGCCGGCCTGGAACGGGCGGTTCGTGACGTGAGGACGGCGCCCTCCTTGCACCTGAACCTGGACCTGCTGGCCCCGCTGGCCGGGGAGACGTTCGGGTCGTTCCGGGAAGGCGTTGAAGGTGTCCTGGCCCTCGATCCCGACGCCGTGACTTTGTACCGCTACCAGTCCGTGATCCGGGGTGGCCAACGGTTGGAACCCGGCCTTTTCGCATTCGAAGCGGCAAGCCGCGAACTGATCGAGGCTGGTGAGGCTGCCGGCTATGGATTCAGGCTGGAGACCCGGACGGCCACAATCCTGATGCGCCGTGCGCCGGAATGGGCCGATTCCCGCTACGAGCATCACCCCGATACGCCGGCGTCCGTCATGGCATTCGGGCCCTTCGGAGAATCCCACGTCTACGGGCATGGCCTGTACAGGACGGTGTTCCGGGACGATGGCGGGATGGCCCACCGGGGAACCCGGGTGAGCCGGGAGTGGGAGTGTCGAAGCTACGCCGCCCGGCTGGTGGCCAGGATGCAGCCCATTGACAGGGTGGATTTCGAACGGCGTTTCGGCCGGGATCCCGGGGATCTCTTTCGGGATGAATTCGGGTTCCTGGAGGAGGTCGGACGGATGGAACTGGGAAAGGAAACCATCCGGCCCCTGTTCCGGGACGCCGCCGAGGCGGGCCTCTACGCCGGGCTGATGTTCGATGACGAAACCATCGAACACCTCGCCCGCCTGCAGGCTTCCAGGGAACACGGTAGACTGAACACGGACGACGGTCGACGGTAGACAGCGGACGGTAAACGGTAGACGGTAGACGCCCATGGGACGCCTCCTTACCATAGAGACAGGCCTCGCCTGCAACAATCACTGCGAGTTCTGCCCGCAGCGGGTGATCCGGGGTTTCGGGACCGGGCCCGTGGAACTGGGCACCGGGGAGCTGAAGCGCCGCATCGACCGGGCTCGCGAGGACGGCTTTGACGAGGTGGCCTTCTCCGGCGGCGAGCCGAGCATCCGCAAGGACCTGGTGGAGGTGGTGGGCTACGCCCGTTCCCGGGGCTTCGAGCGGGTCTTCATCACCACCAACGGTCGGATGTTCGCCTACCGGGACCTGGCGACCCGGGTCATCGAGGCCGGCCTTACCGGTGTCAGCGTGTCCCTGCATGGTCCCAATGCCGAGGTCCACGACGCCCTCACCGGGTCTCCTGGTTCTTTCGAGCAGGCGGTCAAGGGCCTGGTGAACCTCCACGAAGCGGCCTCCCGGATGGACCGACGCCTGGACACCAGCACGGTCACCCTGGTGGTCCCGCACAACCTTCCCTTGCTGAAGGAGATCCTGGAACTGGCGGGACAGCTGGGTGCCGGCCTGCACATCGTTCAACCCTTTGTCCTGTCCCGCGAGAACCTGGACCGGGCCGATGAATTCATCCTGCCCGTGGAGGACATCGTCAAGGGGCTGGAACGGGCCCTTGCGGGCGGTCTGCCCCACGGCGGGCGTGTAAAGCCCTACAACATCCCACCCTGTCTGCTGGAACACCTGGGTGACGTGATCGAGCCCCAGACCTATTCCCTGAAGACCTTCCGCGAATTCGAAAACGACGTGGGCAGCCGGGATGGCCGTCGGCCCGAGGGCCAGTTCTACTGGACGGAGCAGTGCGACGATTGCAAACAATTGTGTCCGGGGTTCCGTATCGAGCACCTGCCGGAGAGCGACGCCACGGGTATGATCCTGGAGGCGGCGGCCCACACGCTTCAAACCACCCCCGGCGGCGAGTTGACCCTGGGCTCACTGGATCTCCTGACACGCGAAGGCCTGAAAGAAGTCTTCAAGGGGGTCCGTGAACAGGGGGCTGGCCGGGTCCGCGTGATCTGGGGTGGTTTCGGGCGTGTCGACACTGCGGGACTGGTGGACGCCTGCCGTGAAACCGGTGTGGAAGAGATCTGCCTCCTTGCCTACCCGGAGATGGTCCGGCCCACTGACCGTCGCGCGCGCCTGCCCGGGAACCTGGATCGGCTCCGTGAAGACCTGGCACTGTTTCGAAGAGGCCCTGGACCCAGGCCTTCCCTGCTGGCCGTGGCCAACATGCTGTACGACGACGGCTTCATGCTGGACGAAGCGGGGTTCCTTGACCTGCTGGGTCTGGTGAAGACCGCCGGGGGTCTGGACGCCTTCTTCGTGGCCCCGGAGGTGATCACTACCCTGCTGCCCGCCCACGACGAGGCGTTCCGTGCTCGGGTGGTGGCGGCGGTGCCGGGTCTCAGGTCCGGCGTGGAAGCCCTGGGCATGCACCCCCGCCTGGTATCGAGCATCGAGAGGCCCGATCCCCTTCCCGATGGCTGGCTGGAGTCCCGGATCGGGGCACTGCTGGACACGGTGGACTGGCGGGGATCCTACGTCCGGCACCCGTTCGTCGGCCTGAAGTTCGGATGGGTCATGTGGTCCCACCCCGGCTGGCTGTTCCACAACCCGGGGGCCTAGCCCACGAATACGGCGTTTCTTCCGCTTGCCTTGCCATCAGGGACTTCACGTCGTTGGATGTGTAGCCGGAGAGGCGTTCGGGGTCCACGAAATACACGCCGTCATGGAGGTTCTCGATGAGACTCCTGTAGAAGCCCAGGTTGTAGCGCATGCGCCCCCCCCCTGAGTCACCCCAAGACGCTGCGATACGGTGAAAGGAACAAGGCATTCCGGCATGAAACCGAATATTCCTCAACTGAAATGTCCGGGTGAAAAAGGAGAGCAGATTTTAGTGGCGGTCGCCACCGCCGGATGTAGAATACTCACCTCGGAGGTGTGCGACATGAAGGACGTGACAGCGATCATCCTCGCCGCCGGGCTCGGCACCCGGATGAAATCGAACCGGCAGAAAGGCCTTCACAGCCTGGCCGGCCGACCCTTGATCTTCTATCCGATACGGGCCGCCCTGGAGGCGGGTATCGGACGCCTGGTCCTGGTGGTGGGGCACCAGTCGGACGAGGTGGAAGAGTGCGTTAGCGACATCTTTCCCGACGCGGACATTTCATTTGCTGTCCAGGAGAAGCAGCTGGGCACGGCCCATGCCGCGCTTTGCGCCAGGGAAGCCGTGGGGGAATCCGATGACGTGGTGGTTCTCAACGGTGACCTGCCCCTCCTGGGTCCCGACAGCCTCAAGGGATTGATGGACGCCTGCACCGCCAGTGGCGGGATGCTGGCCGTCACCACGGCCGTGGTGGACGAGCCCTTCGGCTTCGGTCGCGTGATCCGGGACAAGTCCGGCCTGGCCTCCCGCATCGTGGAAGAAAAGGACGCCAGCCCGGCCCAGAGGAAGGTCCCGGAGATCAACCTGGGGGTCTATGCCGCCCGGGCGGATCACCTGTTCTCCACGTTGGATTCCGTGGGAGACGGGAACGCGAAGAAGGAATTCTATTTCACCGACGTGGTGGAACTGACGAAAAAGGCCGGCCACGGTGTGGGCATCTTCGTTCTGCCCGACGAGACCCAGGCGCGCCAGGTGAACGATCGGGTGGAACTGGCCGTTGCGGAAGAGGCCTTGTACCGCGCCAGGGCCCTGCGGCTCATGGCGGAAGGGGTCACCATCCACCGGCCCGAGTCGGTCCTTATCGACGACGACTGCGAAGTGGGCCGGGACACCGAGATATGGCCGGGCGTGGAACTGCACGCCGGCACGCGGATTGGCGTGGGTTGCACTATCGGCACGGGGACAATCCTGGACAACGTGGAGGTGGGCGACGGCGTGTTGATCCGTCCCTACTCCGTCATGACCGACTCCGTCATGGAAGACGAGAGCCAGGCGGGGCCCTTCACCCATCTTCGACCCCAGTCTACCCTCAAGCACGGTTCCAAGGTGGGTAACTTCGTGGAAATGAAGAAGAGCGTCCTGGGACCCGGCTCCAAGGCCAGTCACCTGACCTACCTGGGGGATTCCAGCGTGGGAAGCGAGGTGAACATCGGGGCCGGGACCATCACCTGCAACTACGACGGCGTCCACAAGATGCCCACCACCATCGAGGACGGGGCCTTCATCGGTTCGGACACGCAGTTGGTGGCGCCGGTGAAGGTGGGCAAGGACGCTTATGTGGGCGCCGGCACCACGGTGACCAAGGACGTGCCCGACGGGGCCCTGGCCCTGTCCCGTGTCCAGCAGACGCACATCATGGGATACGCAGTCAATCGCAAAAAGAAGTAGCTGATGCGTCAAGCGTCGATCGTGGATCGTTGATCGCAGGTACGGGTTGGTCCACCTCTGAACGATTAACGATTAACGATTAACGATTAACGATTAACGGCTCAGCCCTTGCGCTTGACCTCCACCTGGAAGATCTTGCGGCCTCCGGCCTGTTTGGGCGGGAGCACCCGCATGACGCCTAGGTGCAGATCCACGTGCTTGCCCGTGGGGAGACGGATGGAGAGCTTCTCGTCCACCGGTGCATGGACGATCTTGCAGACGCCGAACCGGGGGTGGTCGACGAAGTCCCCGACCTTCATTTCCAGGATGATCAGTTCCGTGGCCTCGTCCTCGTCGGCGGACTGGTAGATGGGCGCCGGCGTGGGCCGGGTCAGGGGTCCGGACGGGTGCCTGGGGACCACGGGGGCCAGGTCATAGTCGAAGGGAGTCTGCAACTGCTGCCACGATCCGAATCCTTCGTCGGACTGCCGGACCAGGGTGGCGTCCTCCACCGCCAGGAGGGTGAACTCGCACAGAAGGATCTCGCCGCCCACGATCACGCCGCCCGTTCCCGTTTTGGTCTTGCCGGCCTTTCCCACGGAAAGCAGCGATGCGTAAAGACGGATATCCAGGTTGCCGTCCTGGCTGGACACGTTCCCTGACACGGTGGGGCAGAAAACCGTCCCTTCCATGGCCACGGCTTCCCCGAGCCCGGTGCCGTCGCTGGAGACGGGCATGAGTTCCACGTTTCGCAGGATGGCCGACGCGGTGATCCAGCCGCACTGGATGTGGTTTTCACTGCTGACCGTCTTGAACCCGGCGATCACGTCCTGCCCGGGGTCCAGCCTGCCGATGAAACGCCGTGTCTCCTGGAATTGCGAAATGATCATCAGCCCTCCGCTGACACTAGAATCATCTCTCCGTCTCTCGTTGTCAACCCGGGATGCGGACAGAGCAAATGCATCAAAATGTTGAAACAGAAGCTACGCACGACCGATAGACAACGTGAACGTGAACGAGATCGTGAACGTGGACGAAAGGTGCTGTCATGTTGGCTTACGAACGGCTCGATGTTGACAAAGGTTGGCCAAAGCGTCCACGATCACGACCACGAATTAGGTGCGTTTGCCCTGGGGATGCGGACGGTGCCGGACTTGTTGAAGGGGGTTCGGCGGGGCGGGCTCAGGGCGTGCCCGTGTCCACCACGCGGACCAGCTCGATACGCCATCCTTCCGTGGTGAAAATAGCAGGGATTTCAACGGGATCGGAACGACTTTCGAACCGGGCCAGGACGGTGGTCTTGGTCCGCGTGGGGTCGAAGGACCGGTTTTCCCTGAGCTTGGCGGTGTCGGGGGTCCGCAGGACGTTCACCGGGTCGTCGGCACCCCGCAGGCCCAGTCCTTCCACGGACCCCTTTTTCAGCAGGGCCTCGAGGCCGGCGTCGACGGCGGCGGCCCGGGATCGCAGGATCGCCAGGGTGGCGGGTCCCAGCAGACCGATGCAGGCCTGATACTCTTCCTCCGCCAGGGCTGTCCGGAAGGCCTCAACGGCCATGGTGGCCCCGGACTTCTTCAGCCAGTCGACGTTGTCGCCCGCGTACATGAGGGAATCGGGGTCCTCGCCGCGCAAGGGGACCAGCTGGTGTGTCGGGCCGCAGCCGGTGGCCATGACCATGCCCAGGATACAGGCGCCCAGGACCCGGATGTCCTTCATGTATGACTCTCCGTGGGTTATTTCTTGTAGGCCTCGAAGGTGCCGGTGAAGGCCGACTGCGAGGCGGCCGACGTCTGCACCTGGCCTGTGTACTTGCCCTTGGTGATCTCGTCCACCAGGAGGTCGCAGTCCTCGTCCACCAGCACGCCGTTCCCCTGGATGGACAGCTCCGTGTCCAGGGTCAGCGCGCCCAGGAACATGTCCACGGGCGTCAGCAGGAAGTTGATGGCACCCGTGCACAGGTTGGTTACATCCTGTTTCGATCCGCCGAACCATTCCCATATCTCGCCGAAGATGCCGTTACCGATGGAGGCGCAGTTGATCCAGAGTGCCGCGGCCTCCTTCAGGCTGTGGGCCTGGCCCCCGGTGAGGCCCGATATGATGATCTCGTTCAGGACGAACAGCACCAGCTTCCCGTAGTTCAGCTTGATGGGGTGCTGGTTGATGAGCAGCTTGTTGAAGTCCGCGATGGAGGCCGTGAACTTGCCTTCCAGGATGTCCAGCGGGAACTCCGTGTCCTGGATGTCCTCCATGCTGAACATCAGCTTTCCGCAATCCTCGTAGTCGGGGTCCGCCGGGTTGCATCCGAACTTCCAGTACATGGCGATTCCCGTCCAGTACTGGGTCCCCTGGACCGTGAAGTCGTTCTGCAGCTTGGACAGCAGCAGGTCGGAGTGCAGTTCCAGGTTGGTGATGATCCCCATCATGTCTTCGCCGATGGTGAAGAAGTCCTGGAGCCAGGCCGGCGAACTGTTCTTGAGATAGTCCGTCACGATGTCGGCCACGATGTCACCGAAGAGCCCGAACAGGGTGTCCACGATGAAGCCGCCGATCCACTGCTTGGCCAGGTCCTTGATCAGGTTGATGATGGTGGTGCCCGGCGTCTCGAAGAACGTGATCAGCTGGAAGAGTACGCAACAGACCTGCTTGCCCAGGTCCATGCCGCCGGCCGTCACGCAGGCCAGGGGGTCCGTGATCCCGCCCGCACAGTCCTTGACCAGGTTCGTGAAATCGAAGTGGTCGACGCAGTCGTACTGCCCCGTGGGGTTCAGGGTGACCAGGTACAGCTTCAGGTTCACGTCCCGGCACTTGTCCGGCTGGATGAAGACGCCGTCGTCACACCCGCTGGCCGCCACGCAGCTGTAGGGGCCCTTGGCGGTGCCGAACACCGTGTAATAGTTCCCCGCCGGAACGCACTCGAACTGGGTGGCCCCCCAGAGGTCCGTGATGGTCTTGTCGCTCAGTGACG
>JADHTP010000142.1 GCA_016784945.1 Deltaproteobacteria bacterium
GATGCCCGAACCAGGTGTCCCAGGTCCGCCAGGAATCCGTCAGAGACGTCCATGGCGCAGTGCACTCCCGGGGTTTCAAGCACACTCAAACCCAGTTCCAGTCGCGGCTCGGGTCTCAAAAAGGCCCGCACCAGGGTCCTGTAACGGTTCGAAGGCACGTCTTCGTCCATCAGAACGGCCAGACCGAGGGCCGCTGATCCCAGGTGACCGCTCACCAGGACAAGGTCCCCCGGCCGGGCGCCCGATCGGGTCAGGTACCGACCATCAAGGGTCCTTCCCAGGGCGGCGATGTTCACCTCGAAGGGCCCCTGGGTCCCGGCCACGTTCCCGCCCACCACGGACACCCCGAATCCCCGACAGGCCCGGGCCAGGCCGCGGGATACACCGATGACCTGCTTGTCGTCCAGGTCCGCCGGCAAGGTGAAAGACACCAGCAGGGCCAGTGGCCGGGCCCCCATGGCCGCCAGGTCGGACAGACTGACGGCCGCGGCCTTGAAACCCACGTCCCGGGGCCGACACAGGTCCCATCGGAAGTGGGTCCCCTCCACCAGCGAATCGGTGGTGGCGACCAGACCCTCGCCGTCCGTGTCCAGCACGGCGGCATCGTCACCGTTGCCAAGGACAATCCCTGGACCTGGCGACCCCGTGGGTTCGAACAGACGTCGGATTCGTTGGATGAGGGCGAATTCGTCCACGATCTACATGCCATCCACGGGCTTCAGCGCCCCGCGGTCGATCTCGTACACCACGATCTTCCGACCCGCGACACGGCCCCTTTCCAGGCGCAGTTCACCGGAACCGCTCTTCCAGCTGACACCGGACCGGAAGACATCCCGGATCCCTTCCCTGCCCGGCGCCTTGCGCACGTCAAGGGCCGCCAGGACAAGCCTGGCCGCGTCGGACGACTCCATCTCCAGCAGACGGTCATCGGCCCCGTCCGCGGAGGATTCATCACGTCCCAGGTCCGCAAAAACGGCGCCCAGCAGTTCGTCCCCCCCCTGGGCCAGGAGAATGGGCTCGTTCCACAGGCCCGTTCCCGCCACGGTAATCGGCGGGCAATGCGCGAGCTCGGTCTGCCCGAGCACTTCCTCGTATCTCAGGAACGGGACCAGGCGCCGCGCAGTGGCAAGGTCGGCGGCCACGAAGATCACCTCGGGCGCACAATCCAGTCCTTCACCAGAGCTTTTCCACACGGTGGCGAACCGTTGGGCCACCGCCTTCAGGTCCCCGCCGGCACCGGGATAGGACTGTTCCACGCGAAGACGGCCGCCGGATGCCTGGAAAGCCGCTCCGAAAGCGTGGGCCACCCTTCGTCCATACGGGGTGTCGGGATAGAGGAGCGATGCACGGGCTTCGCCCCGTACGGCCACCAGGTGACCCGCCAGCGCTTTCACCGGGAGATCCCGCGGGGTTCTGGCCCAGACCACGTGTTCCCGGTTCCGGCCATCGGGGACCAGGCCCAACGCCACGAGGGGAAGTTCACCCGCCTCGGCGCCGTCCGCCACGGCGATGGACTCCCGGTCGCCCAGGCCACCGATGGCCAGGGAACAGGGGTCTTCCGTCGCCTGTGAAACGGCTTCCCCGGCGCCAAGCACCGTGCCCTTCGTGTCATACCGCAGGACCCGGGCGTCGGACATCTCGGCCTTCATGGTCCGCTCCACGGCGTCCGCCACCCGCCGCCCCAGGCCTTCATGAGGCCCCGTCAACGGCAGGATCAGGCACACCGTGTCCTTTTCCTGTACCGGCGCCGGCACAGGGCCGGGATCGGGCGTCTGAGCGTTGACCATCCCCCCGATCCCCAGGAGAGCGACAATGGACCCGATGTTCGATGCGAACTTCATGCGCCGCCGATTATAGCGCTTCCTTGAATCCTGCGGTGGACCATGGACTGTAGACAGTGGACGCCTAGGTTGACGCTTCGCGGTACATGAGTTCCGCAATGCGGTAGGACGACTTCTCGAGGGACTTGATGGCATTCAGGATGGCGGTGGTGTCTTCGCCGGCGCGCGACTTGCGGCAGCGCTCGATATCGGCGTGGATCCGGGCGATTTCCTCGTCCGTCAGATAGGGGCTGAGGAACTCTTCCAGCGAACGCTCGGTAGTATAGACGAGTCCATCGGCCCGGTTCTTCAACTTCGCGATCTCGTGACGGGTGTCGTCGTCGCGGGCCAGTTCATCGGCTTCGTTGATGATCCGTTCGATATCCCTTTCGCTGATACCCGAAGTGGGACGGACCCGCACGCTCTGCACGTTGCCCGTGCCCAGGTCCCTTGCCGAAACGCTCAGGATGCCGTTGACGTCCACCTCGAAGGTCACTTCGATCTTCGGGATACCGCGCCTCGTCGGCGGGATTCCCAGCAACTCGAAGCGGGCCAGGGACTTGTTGTCTTTGGCAATGGGGCGTTCGCCCTGGAGGACGTGGATGTTGACCAGGGGCTGGTAATCCTCGGCCGTGGTGAACACCTCGCTGAGGGAACAGGGAATCGCGGTGTTCCTTTCGATGAGCTTGGTGAAGATGCCACCCTGCGTCTCGATACCAAGGGACAGGGGGATGACGTCAAGGAGGACCACGTCACCGAGCTGCCCCTGGAGAATGCCCCCCTGGATGGCGGCGCCGATGGCGACGGCCTCGTCCGGGTTGACCGCCCGGCTTCCCTGCATGTTGAAATAGCTGGTGACACGCTGCTGCACCAGGGGCATCTTCGTCATGCCCCCGACCATGATGACCTCATCCAGTTCGCCCACCGCCACGTCGGCATCCTGCATGGCCATCCGGCAGTGCTCCAGGGTTCGTTCGACCAGTTCTTCCGCCAGCTTCTCGAGCTGGGGCCTGGCGAGGTTGAACTGGAGGTGCTTGGGGCCCGAGTCGTCAGCGTGGATGAAGGGCAGGTTGATTTCCACCTCGCGGGCCGTGGACAGGTCGATCTTGGCCTTTTCCGCCGCGTCCCTGAGGCGCTGCCAGGCCACCAGGTCGTCCAGCAGGTTCACGCCGTGCTCCCGCTTGAACTCGGCGGCCAGCATCTCCACGATGATGGTATCCAGGTCGTCCCCGCCGAGGAAGGTGTCGCCGTGGGTGGTCTTGACCTGGAAGACGCCATTCCCGAGCTCCATGATGGAGATATCAAAAGTACCGCCCCCGAAGTCATAGACCGCTACCCGACCACTGGTCCGCTTGGACAGGCCGTAGGCCAGGGCGGCCGCTGTGGGCTCGTTGATGATCCGCTGTACGTTCAGGCCGGCGATCCGTCCTGCATCGCGAGTGGCCTGCCGCTGGGCATCGTCGAAATACGCCGGCACGGTGACCACCGCGTCTTCGACCTTTTCGCCCAGATACTCCTCGGCGTATTCGCGCATCTTGGCCAGGATGGCCGCAGACACCTCGGGTGGGGACAGAGTCTTGCCGCCCAGTTCCACGCCGGCGTCGCCGTTTTCCTGGCGTGCCACTTCGTAGGGGTAGTTGGTCACGACCCGCTGGACCTCGGGGGAATCGAACTTCCGGCCCATGAGTCGCTTGACTGCAAACACGGTATCGCGTGCATTGGTAATGGACTGACGCTTGGCTACGCTGCCGACGAGTCTCTCGCCATCGTCACTCACCGCCACCACCGAAGGCGTGGTCCGACTCCCCTCGGTGTTTGGAATGACGACGGGATTACCGCCTTCAAGCACTGCAACGCAACTGTTCGTGGTCCCCAGGTCGATTCCGATCACGGCAGCCATCAGTTTCTCCGCTGACGCCCCAGATTCACTCCACCCGCTACCCTAGACGATGCAGATCGGGCAGGGGGGGGGTGGATACGCGAACGATATTAACATCGGCATTTTCAAACGGCAACTTAGTGCAGCCACCCGTTTTTTTTCATTAAAGAATGGACTCGGGCACAAAAACGATGTCCTCGGGGATCAGGAAGAAGTTCTTGGCCCGGCCTTCCCTGATATCGTCCACCGGAACCACGGTCCTCACCTCACTGCCGTTCACGGTCCGCGTGACCACCACATGGTTGTCACGGGCGATCTTGGTGAACCCGCCCGCCAGCGTGATCACGTGGATGATGGTCATGCCATCGGCGTAGGCGAAGGTGCCGGGCTTGGACACCTGTCCCAGAACGTAAATCCGTTTACTCTGCAATTCCTTGACGTTCACGGTGACATAGGGATTTCTGAGGTATCCGTCGGCCAGGCCTTTCCGGAGGGTCTCGGCCAGCTGGGAGGGGGTCAGGCCCATGACACGCAAGGTGCCCAGGAGGGGGTAATCCATGGCCCCCTCGGGGGATACCTGGAAGGCCCCGGACAGTTCCTTGTCCTGGTAGACCCGGACATCTACCACGTCACCCGGTCCGAGGGCGGCGGAAGACACCCTGTCCTTTGGCGACGTTCCGTTGACAGGTGCGTACACAGCACCCGAACAGGCGCAGGCCGCAAGCAGGACGGCAGAAACGGCGATTCGTGGGAAAAAGGTTCGATGCATCAGTAGATGAGGCTCAACCTGAGGAACACCTGGTGCGCAAGGTAGCCGCCGTAATCCGTTCCAACGCCACCTGGAAGCGAGGTATCGGGATAATCGATCTTGAAATCTGTAATGACACCGCTGAACGTGTAACCGACCGCCAGGGTCACGTACCGGATGGCGGACCAGGTCAGCGTGGCCGACGCGGAAAGCCCATGGCCGCGCCGATCGGTCTGGTTGGGCGTGATCCCGGGATTGACGGTGGGATCCGGGGTAAACGCGGCGTGCTGGAGGTAGGTGTACTTGCCTTCCAGGTTGATGTTGACTCGCCGCGCCAGCTGCTGGCCGAAAATCAGGTGTGCGGAATCGCCCACGTAGTAGTTGGAATAGTAGGAGTCGTGGAAGTCCCTGGAGTACCCCACGTCAATGAGCGTGAAGGGAGTCGGTTTGAACCCGATGCTGGCCTCTCCGATGAAGTTCTGGTACTCGGGACCGTTGTCATAGAAGCCCTGCCCGTACCCGGCCTTCACCATCAGCCCGATCTTCTTGGTCACGAACCCCTTCAATCCCACGGCCACCCGCAAAGGCATGGAATTGACCCTCAGTCCCGGAGCCACGCTCTGCCAGTCCGTGTACCGCCAGTTCCCGTCCAGGAACAGCGTGGTCTTGGGCAGCAGGTCCCATGTCATCAGGAGACGGGCCTCGTGGTAGAAGCGGTCGAACTCCTTGGTGCTGTCGTGGAGGTAGAAATTGAACGCGTAGGACAGGGCGATCTCCAGGGCGTTGCCGCCGGGCCGGATCTGGATTCCCGCCTCCGCGTGGTTCACGTTCCTGTCGAATCGCCGGCTCTGTGTCGGGTAGTTCGGCGGGACCATTTCCCTGACGTACTTGTCCGACACGAAGAATCCGAAAACCGAGCGGGGGAAGAAGTCGGCCCGAAGGGAGGTCTCGACCCCGAATCGCCCCTGCCGGCTGGCCGCATCGTCTTCCGACCAGTACTGATTGATGATCGCCTGGGCGTCCCACGCGAGCTTGACCCACGAGTAGGTCGGGTTGTTCAGCTTGAAACCGGGGCTGACCCGCAGGATCGCCGTCCATGGCAGGTCGACTTCCCGGCTGTCCTGGCGGAAGATGTTGGAGACGTAGCGCCCCTCGAGGGTCACGTAAGGCACGAAGACGAACCCGCCCCCGCGAACGCCCCTGTAGGCCTCGTCCTTGACGGGAGTCAGGGACAGACCGACCTCGCCGTGAGCTGTCGCCGACACCCCAAGAATCAGCATCGCGCAGGCGGTTGCGAGCCAAGTTGTCAGGCCTTTGGCCCTTGTATCCTTAAACACCTCTTGGTCCCCAATGAACCCAGCCCCGGTCCCCATCATACCGGAACAAGGCTTGATTCCACATCTAGAAGAACGGGCTCGACGACGGCGGCATGGACAGTATGATGTTCGGCAGATCCAGCCCGGCGCGGGCATCCTCGAAAGGCAGATCCTGGTCGAAAATCTTTTCCAGCACCACGTCACCTTCGAACATCGTTTCGGCATCCGGTCCACCGCACCCCTTGGCCTGGGCGTGCAGTTCAATCATCTTGTTCCTGGCAATGGTCAGCTTCACGAACTCGTGCTGCGCCTTGGTCCGGTCGTTGGCGATGGCGCTCTCCTGGAGCCCGATGCTGTTCTGTTCGGACAGCCTCATCAGTCCCTTGACCGTGGTGAGAGCACCCGTGACGCACTTGACGGTCTGCGGATCGCCCGACTGTCGGGCCTGAGACAGACCGTTGAGCACATCTGCCACCAATGACCGCATGTCGCCAAGGTACTTGTCACCGCTCACCTTCATGGCGTCCAGCGACATGGCCTTCAATTCGGAAGGTTTGAGTACCCGGGGACCCGGCCGTTCCTGCGCCATGGCCGATACCACGAGACTCAACAACAGCGCACCTGCCGTCAGCGCCGTGACTGTCCTCATTACTGCTCTCCGGCTAGAGTCCCCACCCATTCTAGGTTTTTTTTAACCCCTTTGCAGCAGGAACGGATAAGAGAACGTGACCTCGCCCTCGTCCGGAGGCGAGAAACGCCACATCCTGACCTTCTGGGTAATACATGTCGCAACGCCGGGATCACCGGTCGAATTCTTCGTCACGGTGATGTTGGTGATGGTGCCCGCCCTCCCGATGGTAAAGCGGAGGGTCACCTTGCCCTGCACGTCCGGATTCAGTTTCAGCGCCTTTTCGTAGCAGACCCGGATGGCGCTCATCCGGCGACGGAACACGCTGGCCACGGCGGCCTTGTCGATCTTTCCCGTACCCGTCTGGTTGCCCAGTTTCCCACGACGGATGCGGATGGACGTTTCCTGCCGCCGTTCGCCGCCACCGACCTTGCCGACCTTGGTCTTGGACTTCACATCGTCCTTGGACAGGGAAGCGTAGGTGTTCCCCTGGTCGTCACCGGACGGCTGGCCCGCGTGGAAGCCCGACGGGCTGTCATCCTCGTTGGCGACCCGCACGCCCTTGGTATTCCATGCGCCGTTCAGGCGGTTTGCAGCAGCGCCGTCCTCGACCCCCGTGCCGGCAATGGTACCCGGACCCTCGCCCGCCACGCCCAGATGCCTGAGGATGGTGGTGTCACGGACCTTGGCCACCTTGCGCTTGTAGCGTTCTTCGTCGCTTTCCACCTTGGCCGGGGTGGGCCGGGTGTGCTTCTTGACCGGCTTCCTGGCGACTTCCTCGACCGCCGCCTCGTCTTCTTCGCCTTCGCCTTCGCCCGTCCCCTCTTCCACGACTTCGCGTTCCAGGGGCTGACGGCGCTCCACCTCCGCCTTCAACATGTCGTACGCCTCGAGGTAGTCCTTCTTGACCTTGACCTCGAACTGTCCGTACTGCTGCCACCAGAACTGGATCCCGCCCATGGAACCCAACTGGAGTATCAGTGACGCCAGCAGGGCAAAGGACAGGGTTGCGTCGATCCGGGTGAGCAGTCCGCCCTTGGCCGTGGCCGGAAGCTCCAGCTTGGGCACGGGCGGGGGTGGCACCACGAACTGGAACAGGAGACTGACTTCGCCGAACACCAGCTTGCCGCGGGAACTCTCGTCCAGTGACAGGTGATAGTACTCGCCGGAGTGCTGGGCGAGGTTGCTCTGGCGAAGGGCATTGAGGTCCATGATGGAGTCCCCGACGGAGACCTTGCCCACCATGCCCTTGGTGAAACGCAACTGGTACCGCCCCTTCGAGCCGTGAAGGAAGAGCCGGTAGGATTCGGACAGCTTGGCGATGGGGAGGATGAAAGTGCACTTGGGGGAGGCGCCAACGGTCACGTCGCCGGGCTTCTTCAGGAGCCTCTCTTCAATGATCCGGCCTTCGTGGACGACTCCGACAC
>JADHTP010000143.1 GCA_016784945.1 Deltaproteobacteria bacterium
TGTGGCTGCTCCTCCAGCCCCGCGACTACCTGAACAGTTTGCAACTGTACCTGGGACTCGTGCTCATGGTGGGCGGCGTGGTCGTGGTGGCCGTGAACGGTGGCGCCACCCTGGACGCCCCGGCCATCCGCGAGGACACCACCGACATCCCCTCCCTTTTCCCCTTCCTGTTCATCACGGTGGCCTGCGGGGCCATCAGCGGGTTCCATTCGCTGGTGTCGTCGGGGACCACGGCCCGGCAGATCCGGTCCGAGGCCGACGGCCGGTTCGTGGCCTACGGCGGCATGCTCCTGGAAGGATTCCTGGCCGTGATCGTGCTGCTGGCCTGCGCCATTGCGTTTGAAGGTGTCAACCAATCCTGGAGCGTACACTACGCCCGATGGGACGGGATCGACCGATCGGCCCTGGGTCGGTTCGTGGAGGGCTCGGGTTTCCTGATCAGCCGGTTCGGCATCGATCACGGTTTCTCCACCACCCTGGTCACGGTGATCATCGTGGGCTTCGCCATGACCACCCTGGATTCGGGGACGCGGCTCCTGCGATACAACGTGGAGGAAATCGCCAAGGCCGTGAAGGCGCCCCGACTGGCGAACCGGTACCTGTCGTCGGCGCTGGCCGTGGCGGCCATTGCCTTCTTTGCCCTCATGAAGAAGGACGTTGTCGTGGAAGGGGCCGTCCAGGTCCGGTCGGCCGGGGAACTGCTCTGGCAACTGTTCGGGACCACCAACCAGCTCCTGGCCGGACTGGGACTGCTGACCGTATCGGTGTGGCTGCGGCGTCGCGGCAGACCGTCGATCTGGACGCTGGTTCCCATGGTCTTCATGATGGGCATGACTCTGTATGCCATGATCCTCAAGCTGACGGACTTCATTGCGGCCACCCCGATGAACGTGCCGCTGATACTGGTGGCCACGGCCCTCCTGCTCATGGGGGGGTGGCTCCTGGTGGAGGGGATCATCACCCTGGGCCGGTCGGAGCCCACCCGTACCGAAACCCAAGGAAACTGAAATGCGACGAAACCTTCCTGCGCTCACCCTGGCGGCCCTGGTCTGCCTGTCCTGCATCCGGGACGACGGCAGCGTCAACGACCCGACCGATGGTGCTGCCCTGGGACCTTGACGACATCCAGAGCAAGTACACCGATGCGGACCAACCCTTCGATCAGTGCCAGGCCCCGCCGGATTGCGCCGAGGGTTCCAGCGAACTGCGCCTGCTGGTGCACGATCACCCGCCGTTCAGGGCGGCCCTCGAAGCGAATGTCATCGAGATACGGGACCAGTTCCTGGCGGGGCTCACAGAGCGCCTGGAGGCCTGGTGCGCCATGGTGCGGCCCTACTTCATTGCGGACAGGTTCCAGTACCAGGGTGCCGTGGAATTCGACGCAGACTGCCTGGCGATTGCTCAGCACATCCAGGGCCGTTCCGCCTATCTCGATGCCTACCTTTCGCCGCTGACACAAGAGGGGACAGCGCCCATCGCCCATCGCCTATCGCTCATAGTGGTCGTGAACGATCAGAGGCGGGGGCACCTGACCCCACCGAAGGGAACGGAAGACCCCACGCCGTTCCCCGTCGGATCTACGGGATAGCCGCCCCGGCCCGCGAACACCACCCGCCGAGCGTGTTGGCACGAACCATGTAAAGGGAGATCCCCGACGTCCATAAGGAGGGCTCCCAGATGACGACCGTGGAAAAACTGGTTCCCATGGTAAAGAGGATCGCAGCGCGATTCAGGCCCGTGGTGTACGGCACCGCCGACCGGGAGGACCTGGTGCAGGAAGGTTACGTGGGCCTGCTGGAAGCGGCGACCCGGTATGAGCCTGGACGGGGTTGCACCCTGTCCACCTGGGGCGCCCGTCGGGCTAACGGCGCCATGCTGGACCATATCCGGGTCCTGTCGCGGCGATCCCGGGAAAGGCCTGTGGACATCCCGACCCAGCGCCAGGAGTTCGAGTGGCACCGCAACGCGGAACACCGTTCACCGGAGTCCCGCGAGGTGCTGGTCCGTTTCGGGCGATTCATGAGGCGGGCCTGGACAGACCTGGATACTCCCTTGCGGGACGTGATCCGGATGCGCTTCCTGGAGGGGGCTTCGATGCGGGAGACGGCGCGGGCATTAGAATGCAGCGCGGCCACGGTGGTCCGCCGTGAAAAGAAGGCGCTGGGTGAACTCAGGGAAGGTTATCGAGCCAGCGGTTACGGCAGGAAATGCTGATCCCTTGCAGGGGCGACTCACCTGAATCGCCCATCAGGCACGCAGTCGGACGTGGGCGTCCGGCCTTACAGGAGATCGGCGCCGATGATGGTGAAACCGGCGTCGTTCATGGAGAACATGTTTCCGAGCACCAGGACCGCGCTCGGGGGAAGCCCGGGAATCAGGCTTCCCAGGTCGATGCTGGGCACGTCGAACATGAATTCCTGGTCCTTCACCAGGTCCAGAAGCACCGGGATCAGGCCTTCCACCAGGCCCAGCAGGTCTCCCATGTTGCCGCCGATGTCGATGATCTCGTTTTCGAGATACGAGATCCCCTCGATCTTGATGCCGATCTGGCTGTCCTGGGCCGCGATGGCGGCAGTGAGCTTCAACTGGAGCCACAGACCGATGTGCTGTTCCTGGTTGAGCAGGTTGAACTTGAGGTCCAGGTAGGCGTCGCCCAACTGGACCTGCATGGCGTCCTTGTTGTTGCAGTCGTCCAGGATCGGCGGCAGCAGCAGGTTGGGCGTGACCACGATGTCCGTGATCGGGATGGGCAGTTCGGCGCCCGCAAGCAGGGCGCTCAGGTCGATCTCGTTGTTGATCAACCCGGACCACCACAGGGCGAACAGGATCTCGTTCACCACGTCGTACTTCAGGCCCAGTTGGAGCGCCGGCGGCGGTACGAATTCGTATAGGGGGATGTCGATCTCCTCGTGGTTGCAACCATCACGCAGGATGATTCCCAGCGGATCGCGGTCCACGCCTTTCTGTGTCAGCGTGCCTAGGTTCAGGCCCGCCCTCGCCCCGTCGTCCTTGAAGATGATCGACGACACGTCCGTCTTGATGAACAGGGGGGTCGGGTCCGGCCCCAGCAGCGGCGGGATCTCGAATGCCGTGTCCAGGACCAGGATGTCGAACACCTGCTCGATGAGGTCGCCCATGAGTGTGGTTACCAGGGGTTCCAGCAGGTCCACGATGGGCTGGGTGATGAAGTTCACCAGCGGGTCCAGGACGAAGTCGGAAATGAGGTCGTTCAGACCACCCACCAGGTCATCCAGGTTGTAGGTGCCCAGGTCGATGATGAAACCGAACAGGTCCAGTTGGCCCAGGTCCACGGTCAGGCCGTCCAGCAGGTCGATCTGGATGTCGGTGATCTCCGCCTGGAAGTTGTTGCCCTGCACCGAGATGGGCTGTCCGGGCATTTTCTCGATATCCATGGCCACCTGGAGACCCAGCTTGCCCACGGAGAGGCCCGACGTGGTGGTGATGCCCGGCGCCAGCAGGGGCACGCTGTAGTCCTGGCCGTCCAGGGGGTTGTGGACCTCGAGGTAGGTGTCCAGGTAGAGGGAGATGTCCAGCTTGAAGGCCACGGGCTGGAAGGAAATGGCCGCGTCCACGCCGCCGTCCAGGCTCTGGAGGGCCACCTGGGGCATTCCCAGGACGATGTCGTTGACGGCAATCTCGATGATCAGGTCGCCGAACAGGCCGGGATCCACGTCGGGAATGGGGAGGGACACGGCAATGATGTCGGGAATGGTCTGGGTGAACAGGTCCGTTCCACCCAGCAGCGAGGGGATGTCGATGCCCGCCAGGAGGACCTCCAGGATGGTGGCGATATCGTCCAGGTGGGCGGGGTCGTGAACGCCGTCGTCCAGGGCGTCCTGTCCCATGTACACCACCGCGGCCTCGGGGATGACCACGTCGTCCACCAGGGCGTCGTCCGCCACCGGGAGATAGCCCGTGGAGTAGTACCAGCCCCGGGTGATCTTGGCGCCGTGACCGAATTCGTCGGCCGCGGTCACCACGATGGGATTGAGCCCGTGGACGCTGGTGACCGGGTATTCGAAGTTACCGTCCTCGTCCATTTCAACGTCTTCACCGTTGATGGTCATGCCGCCGACGGAACTGGCCGAGTCGGTGACCTGCCCTTTCACCGTGATGACGGGGTCCCCGTCGAAGGTCATGCCGCGGTCGGGGAAGAAGATCACGATCTCGGGGGGCGACTCGTCGCAATAGAGGGTCAAGGTGTCGGAGATGTCGTCCCAGGGCGCTTCCAGGGTGGCCGTGAAGGGATAGGCCCCCTCTTCGTTGAATTCGAATTCCCACTGTGCCAGGGCGGTCAGGCCTTCCTCGGGGGCCTCCAGGGTGGCGGCCAGGTCTTCGGCCATGTTGTCCCAGGCGTCGTAAACCTCGTAGGACAGGGTGACCTGGTCCCCGATTGCAAATGCCTTCCAGTCCGGTGTGGCCACCAGCACCAGTCGCACGGGGTCAGCGGCCACGACAGTGAGGTTGTCCGGCACCTTTTCGTACTCGCCATCGGTTTCCACGGAGCAGTTGATCTCGTAATCGCCGGCCACCGTGGACGACACGGTATGGTCATCGATGTCCACTCCCTCCACCGGATCAACGGACGTGTCGGCGCCCTCGATGATGTTGCCGTACTGGTCCTCGGCGATGCACTCGACGCCCACGCCCGTACCCGCCGGGGCCGTGCCTTCGTCCAGGACCGCCGTGACCTTTGTGGGGTCGGCGGCAAACACGTTCAGCAGGGCCGGCGTCGGGTCCACCAGATCGATGCCTACCACCTTGCAGGCTACCTCGTAATCTCCCACCACGGTGGGGGTCAGGTCGTGCCCGTCGAGTGTCACACCCTCGGTGGGAGTGACCACCACCTCGGTATCGATGAGTGATTCGTCATCGGCGCCGCTGAAGTCGCAGGTCACCGTGACCGTGCTGCCCACGGGCACCTTGTCCGCGGAAAGAAGGGTGTCCATGAGCCACTGAGGCCCGGCGGTTCCGCCACCCCCGCAGGCGACGGTGCTGGCCATAACGGATATAAGCAAGGTCGCTGTTGTCTTACGCACGGTTTCCCCCGAAAAAGGAAGTTCCCAAGTATACCGAAAAAGGAGATAGACAACTAACCTCACGACGGGAGGATTCTGACGGCCACCCCTATGGTATCATCTCCCGCCTGTCGGCCGGGGGACCCGATTTGCGGTGCTGGTTCGCAGTCCTGGCGCTATTCCTGGTGGTGGCCGGTGCCCGCACCTGCCCCGCCAATCCCATGGATACCTTCGGTTACGGATCCCGTGCCATGGGCATGGGGAACGCCGCCACCGCCACGGCCCAGTCCTACGAGGCGTGCTACTACAACCCGGCCGCCCTGGCCCGACTGGCCGGAAATGGGCCCGAACTGGGCCTGGGCGTGCTCCTGTACCGCCCCTTCCTGAGGGTCAACGGCGAGGGTTCGCGGACCAACAGCACCCACGCGCTCTACGATGTGGGTTTTGCGTCGCCCATCCCCTTCGGCAAGGACATGTGGGACATGCTCTTCGTGGGCGTGAACGTCCTGATCCCGGGCACGCGGGTCTACGCCATCCGGGCGAGGGCGCCGGACGACCCCCACTTCCCTTTCCTCGAGGACACGAACCGACGGCTCGTCCTGAACCTGGCGGCCTCCCTGCGCCTGTGGAAGAACATCGCCATAGGGGCCGGTTTCACCATGCTGCCCAACGTGTACGGCGTGCTCCGCGTTGAGGACCCTTCCACTTCGGTGGACGTGGAAATGAACCTGTCGCCCAACGTGGGCCTCCTGGTGGAACCCATCCCCGAGGTGGCCATCGGCATCACCTGGCGCGGGTCCAACCGATCCTTCATCTCCGTGGTGTCCGAGGATCCCAACCTCCAGGTGGACTCCTACGACTACTCCACGCCCCACGAAATCGCCCTGGGCGTTGCCGGACGGGTGGGCCCGGTGCTGTTGAGCGGTGACTTCACCTGGTATTTCTACCGGCAGTTCAAGCAGTCCAAGGCCACCACCGACGGGAAGGGGACCAACGATCCGGGCTTTTCCGATGCGGTGGCCGTGCGCCTGGGGGCCGAATGGAACGTGATTGACGCGGTGCAGATCCGGGCCGGGTTCAGCTGGGTCCAGTCCCCGGTGCCTTCCCAGGAGGGTGATACCAACCTGCTGGACGGCGACAGGTACACGCCGAGCCTGGGTGTGGGATTCGACTTGGCCGCAGTGGGCGGGCCGCCCATCCAGCTGGACGCGCACATCGCCTGGTCCTTCATGGACACCAACACCGACGAGAAGCTCACGTTCATCCCTGACAACCCGGGCTATCCCTCCATGGAGTCCGGAGGGTCCGTTCTGAACGCGGGACTGACAGCCAAGGTGAGGTTCTGATGGGGCGTCAACCGTCCACCGTCGTTAACCTGGGGACAGTCACCCGGTTTTCCGGGCAGGTCATTCTCCACGGCCCGCAGTCAACCGCTACCCGGTGGACGCTGGTGCTGGGTCTCCTGGTGGCCGTGGGGTGCGGGCGCGGCCTGGGTCCCGACATGGACGGGGACGGGCTGTCCGATCGCCAGGAGGACCTGTTCGGTACCGATCCCGCCCGGTCCGACACGGACTGCGACGGACTCACCGACGGTGTGGACACCCAGCCCCTGACCGGGGCGGTCCTGAGCCTGACCCGGGGGCCCGTCACCGAGGACGAGACCGGCACCATGTGCGCCCAACTGGAGGCCCGTCTCTCCGTGGGCGGCGGCGGGATCCTCGAAGGCCGGGACATTGTCCTGGAAAGCGACCTGGGTGATTTTGGGCCCATCACGGAAGAAGAACCCGCCGTGTATCGATCCACTCTGTGCGTGGACGCCGACGACGCTGGCATCGCCCACGTGAAGGCAAGATACGACAATATTGGCGACACCTGTCCGTCGGTCGTGGGCCAGACCGTGGCGGTCTTCATCCCCCGGGACATGTTGCCCCAGCCCGGCCTGAACACCTTCGACGAGAGGGGGCCGATCAAGGGTCTGCTGCGCGTGTACGCCCTGGACGGCGACACTCCGGGCACCGCCTTCGAGGGGGCCTATGTCGTGGTCGATACGGGCACGGGGACATTGAGCGGCTTCACGGATTCCGACGGCATCCTGGACTTCAGCCAGGCCCCCGACCTCAAGGGCCCGGTGGACGTAACCGTGACTGCCGAGGGGTATCGCGCCACATCCTATTTCGGGGTGGATGCGGCCATCGTGGCCGTGGCCCTGGTGCGCCTGGACCCGGTCCCGGGGGTGGACGACCAGCGCGTGGGATCGGTAACCGGCAAGGTGACGGGTTTCGACGGACAGACCGGCCTGGAGAAGTTTCCGGCCGGGGGAAGCATCTTCGACCTGGAATGTGTCGATGACATTTCCATCGCCATCGTTTCCGTGGCCATGCGGAACGTACCCCTGTCTTCCATCAGCATGGGCAACATCCTGGAGGCTCCCGACGCATCGGAAGGCTCCCCCATACCACGCCCATCGAACATGTATGTCCACGACAAGCCGCCCATGGACCAGTTCCGTCTGGACGGCCTGCCCGATGGCCAGCACCTGCTGTTCGCTCTCGGCGGCACCATCCGGTGTCTCCTGAACGTCATGTTCAATCCCTACGAGATGTCCTTCCGCCCCCGTGCCCTGGGTATCAAGCGGATCGATATAAAGGGTGGAAAGACCATCCAGGAAGACCTGGAGATGAACATCGACCTTCTGCCTGACCAGGTCACGGGTGTTGACGTGCAACTG
>JADHTP010000144.1 GCA_016784945.1 Deltaproteobacteria bacterium
GCCTACCATCCGGAATCCGTGATATTTCCCGTCCACGTAATTGGGGATGATCCGGGCCTGCATGCCCAGCTTTGTCAGGTCCTGCAGGTTCTCTTCCAGCATGCCCCGGTCGATGTTGTATTCGTGGGGACCGACCTTCTTTACGCCCTTCGAGAAATCGGACTTGGACGAAACGGGCCTGAAGGGCCTCCGCGGCCCCTTCGGCTTCGCCTGTTCCTTGCTCTTTTCATCCCACAGTTTCACGACCTTTCGCGTTTCGCCCTCCAGCAGGATGATGTAGCGGGAGGAAATCTCCACCACGTCCGCCCGGTCGTCCAGGGACACCCCGATCCGCACGAGCTTCGACGATCCGTTCATCTTGATGGTGGCCATGGACCACTCGGGCCGGTCGGCAACCAGGGTTCCCAGGAGGTCCACGTCCAGGTCGGACTCCTCGAGCCCGCCTTCGCCATCCTCGCCGCCGCCCTCTTCGTCCTGGTCTTCCACGAATTCGGGTTCCGCGTCGAAGGGGTTCCTCCCGACCAGCGTCGATCCGAGGGAGGCAGAGGAGCGTGGCTTGACCGAGGAGGTCTTCTGCAGGGGTGATGTGGAGGCCTTGCCTGCCCCACCATCTTCCGCCCCGGACAGGACGGCCGTGGCCGCGAATTCGGTGACGACCCCGGCCAGGAGATAGGAACCCATCCCGATGACCGCCAGGTTCACGACCCAGAAATTCCTTCGCAGGAAGTCTTGCATGTCCTCATCCAAAGAAGGTGACTTGCCCGCGCCGATCGCAGGCGTCCGCGTAACACATATAGCAACTGCCGTACCACGACCTTGATCAGGGCCCAGCATGGCGATTACCGCGTTTTTGGCGGGTGGAAATGCCGTTTCGTCTGACATTTTGGCACGGCAAACCGATGGCGATGGTCCCTGGTGGCACAGGTTGACGGCCCTGTGCCGGTGCAACATATTTGACCTGCTTGATACCCGGGAAGGCTCAGTGAAGCAAAAGACGGGAATCTGCCCCAACTGCGATTCCGAAGGACCCATCGGCGACACCTGCCCGGAAAAGGGCTGTCACAAGAGGCGTTACGCCTTTATTCCCCCGGAATTCCACGACAAGCTGAAGACCATCCCCACGGGCAGCGCCGACGTGCTCATCGGCCTGACCATCGACGACTACCTGATCGTGGGCGCCACGGAGGTCACCGTGAAGATGCACGTTCCCTGCGTGAGAAGCGGTCAATGCACCGAGCCACTGACGGGGCCCTGCTGCAATCTGGGAGCGTAAGGGCCAGAACGGGCACCCGATCAACTGCGTAAATCTGGATCCAGGCGAAGCAGTTCTGCGAATGGGTTATGGACTGGTGATCCCAGCGATATCGTTCCGCCCGCGTCATGGACCCCGCGGGACCCGACGAAGGAACCCACAAGGTCGCAAGGGGCGGTGGCTGGAACAGCGGATCCGGTGACCTGCGCACGTCCCGACGCTTCAAGATGGATCCCACCCGGCGGTACGACACGGTCGGCTTCCGTTGCGTCAAGCCTTTTTAGGGACGTTGATTGTCAATCGTTGATCGTTAATCGGAAGGGGACGGTCTGGAATCTGAAATTTCATGGAAGGGGCACCCGTCCAAGTCCTGATAGCCGTTGCACGTCAGACTCATCCGACGTTTCCTTCCTCAACGATTGACGATTATCGATAAACTATCAACGCATATTGGACTCCCCGTGACCGAATTGACATAATGACCTCAGGCCGGAGTTTCCCTTGAAACGCTCGTCGACATGGTGCTGCCTCCTGGTACTTCTGACCGCCGGGGCCTGTTCCCTTCCCGGTCTGCCGGGTTCGGACGCCTACGACGCCGTCATCAAGGACAATCCGTTCGTCGAGCCGGACAATTTCGTACCCTCCGACACCGATGCGCCCGCCTTCCTCCTCACCGGTCTCGATCCCACACGCGGGCCGACCCCGGGCGGGACCCGGGTGGAACTGTCGGGCACCGGATTCCTGGACGGTTCAAAGGTGATCTTCGGCGCCTCCGAGGGACTGGAAGTGGTGGTGCAGAACGATGGTTCCATCCTCACCAGCACGCCGCCGGGGAATCCCGGCCTGGTGGACGTTAGCGTGGTTCGACCCGACGGCAAGACGGTCACCCTGCCCGACGGCTTCTTCTACGAATCGGAAATCCATGTCCAGGGGGTCCATCCGTCTTCCGGCCCTGCATATGGCGGCACGCCCGTCCGTATCACCGGAACCGGTTTCATGCCCGACTCCACCCTGGTGGTGGGGGGACGGCTCGCTGTTTCCTGGCACATCCAGGACTCCGGAACCCTCGTGGCCATCACGCCCCCAGGAACCCCGGGCCCCAGGGACGTGACCGTGTTCAATTCCCTGGGTTCGGCGACCGCTCACAAGGGTTTCACCTACCTGGCACAACCCGCGTTGGACCACTGCGATCCCGTTTCGATTCAGGCGAACCAGACCACGGAGGTGATGATCCACGGGTCGGGCCTGGACGCCACCACCGGTGTCCTGTCCACCAATGGCTCCGTCCAGGTGATCGGAACCCCACAGGCGGGGATGCTCCTCCTGGCACTGACCCCCGCCGCCGCCGGCCCCGTTGGATTGACCATTCTGTCGACCCACGGGAAGACCGACGTTGACGCATGTACATGGGCGCTCCCGGCCCCGGCGCCCCTTTCCCCACCCCGGGTCCATGGCCTGGTGCCCGCGTCGGGAAGCACGTCGGGAGGGTATCGCAGCAAGGTCATCGTCTCCGGCCTGCCCCTTGTTTCGGCCGGTCCCATCGAAGTATCGCTTGACGGGGCTTCAGCCCCCGTGGTCGCTTCCGATGCGGATCTCGGCTTCCTCGAAGTGGAGATCCCGGCCCATGATGCCGGCGTGGTGGACTGCGCCGTGGAGGGCTCCGGCTGGTCGGACGCCGTGGCCAACGTATTCGAATACCTCCCGGATGTGACCATCAGCGATGTCACTCCCGTTTCCGGCCCGTCGGAAGGCGGCACGACGGTCACACTGACCGGAACCCGTCTGGAACAGGTGGACGAAGTGTACATCGGCCCCCTGCCCGCCACGATTCTCGCCGGACCATCGCCCGGTTCCATCAAGGTTTCCACCGCCCCGGCCAATCCCGGTATTCACGACGTGGCCGTCGTGACCGCCTGGGGCGAACGGGTCGTTCTGGAAGACGCGTTCACATTCGGCGCCGAGGATCCCGGACTCTTCATCGTCACTCCCGGCACGGGTTCCCAGGCGGGCGGCACACTGATTTCCGTGGTGGGTTCCGGGCTGTCCAAGGCCTCGGCCGTTCACTTCGGGGACATGGCGGCCGAAATCCTCGACGCCACGGACCCGGCGAGGATACTGGTGAATACCCCCCCCCATTCCCCCGGTCCGGTGGATGTCATGGTGACCTGGCCCGACGGTACGGAACGCACCCTTCACCAGGCCTACACCTATTTCGATCCCACGGGCTATTTCGGTGGTGTGTGGGGGGACGTGGTCAACGGCGCGGTCAACGTCACGGTGCTTGACAGTTACAACGGCAAGCCCGTGCAGGGCGCCTTCGTCATCCTGGGCGAAACCCACGAGACGCCCTATCTCGGCACCACCGATATTCGCGGTCAGATCACCCTGTCCGGCGAAGACGTATTCGGTCCGGTTCAGGTCTCCGCTTCCCGGCCGGACTATTCCACCTTCACCCTGAGCGGGGCCGACGCCGAGAACATCACCGTGTTCCTAGATCCCGCCGTACCGACCTCGTCCGGCGGCGGCGGCACCAGCGCACAACCCCTGCCCAACGGCCTCGTGACGGGACGCGTCCTGGGCGCGGACAAGTACCTCCTGGCGCCCCCGGCATCATGCGAAAACCGACCGTTGATTTACGGCACACTGTGCGCCCCCTGCGTCGACGGTTCCACCTGCGGTGAATCGGGCCTCTGCCTGAACCCCTCCGGCAAGGGACATTATTGCGCCACGTCATGCCTGAGCGAAGACGACTGTCCCAGCACCTATGACTGCTACGGCCTCGGATCCGGCCAACTGGCCTGCCTGCCCAGTCCCGGCAACATCGAGATTCGCTGCGGCACCTCCGTCAGGAACACCTATTCCTTCGAAGAGGATCCCGGCCCCGGTTACCTGGTGGGCTCCGACGGCATCTATGCCCTGAATTCCCGACTGGGCGACATAGCCGTGTACTGCGTGGGCGGCATCAGGCGTTGGGAGGACGGCGTATTCGATCCCGTGGCAATGGGTCTGCTCCGGCACGTTTCGGTGTATCCCGCTCAGGTCACCGATGAACAGGACATCCTGTTATCCATTCCACTGGATCGTGAACTGACCGTGAGGCTTCTGAATGCACCCGGCGGCCCCGGCGGTCCCAACGTCCATAAGGTCGCCTTGACCATGGACCTGGGTTCCGACGGATCCTTGCGGCTGTGGCCCGACCAGAAGGGTCTGGACAGGGATCGCTACGTCTTCCAGGACCTGCCCCGGGTATTCCTGGCGGGACTTGAGGACGCCACCCTCTACCTGGAAGGCGATGCGGCTTCCCAGACCCCGAACGGGATTCCCTACTCGGCTTCCGTTTTGCGGGACTGGGTCCCGGGATTGTCACCCCGCCTTGTTCGCGTGTCCGGCGACCTGGTTGAAATGCTGGACCCCGACGTTCGTCCCGACGCCGTGGGTGGCTGCGGTCTTCCGGAGGGCGGCGGCCTGGTCTTTTCCCCGGGTGGTCTGACCTGGGAAGTGTCTCCCGACGGCCTGGTGGAACCGGTGCCCTCCCTGGCTTCAGCAACCCTGCGGGACTGCCGAACCCTGCCCGACGGAGGTCTGATCGCCGTGGGCGATCGCGGTTCCATCGTCCGGTATGACGGCTTCATTTCCACCCAGGAGGTGGTCTCCACATCCCGTCGGCTGACGGGCGTGGACGTAGCGGCCGACGGCACTGAATACGCAGTTGGAGACGGTGTCCTTTTCGTGCGCGAAGCCCAATCGGAGTGGAAGGCGGTGGACTACGGCTCCAAGGCGCCTCTGTACGACGTGGTGGCGGCGCCCGATGGTTCCGCCCTGGCCGTTGGCGCCGGTGGAATCGTGGTCCGCATCAGGGACTCGAAGGCCGTTCCCCAGACCCCCTACCCCACGGAACAGGACCTCTACGCCGTTACGGCATACGGATGGGGCGTGTTCATGGTGGGGGCCCGCGGAACCACGATCCTTGGTGGTTTCGACGGCGGGCACCTCCCGATCCCCACATCGACCTGGGCCGACCTCCTGACCGTCAGGGACATGGGCAACGGTGAGGCCCTGGCCGCCGGCGCCGTGGGCACCCTGCTCCGGTATCGCGATGGCGAATGGGCTCCCCTGGCCACGCCGGACTTCCAGGGGGAGGTGACCACCCTGCTGCCGGGTTCTCAGGGCTCGATCCTGGCTCTGTCCACCGACGTGGCGGTCATCGGGCCCTTCCTCCATTTGCCCCTGTTCACGTCACCGGTCGAAGGCGACATCTGGACGGACCTGGACGTGGGTTGGTCCCGTGACGCACCGCCGGAACCCTCCCTGACCTATACTCGTCTTTATGGTCCAAAATCCTCCCGCGAGTGGGCCATCATGGCGGACGGTCCCATCGAAGCCATTCGACTCCCCGACCTGGCGCTGGCTGCCGCACCGTTCATGGCGCTGGCCCCGCTCCCCGGAGGGAACATTCGGCTCCATTCTCTGCAGATCCTCATGGATCACTTCGACTTCAACTCCTTCGACAACAACGCCTTTTCCATGTCGTCCTGGCGCTCCTGGACCGTGGACGAATTTACGTTCCTCAAGCCCTGAGGGTTCGTTGATCGTTAATCGTTTCAGAGACTACTTCGATCGATGGTCTATGGTCGATGGTCTATGGTCGATGGTCGATAGAAATGGCAAGATGAGTACCGATTCCCCATGTACGAGGGAACCCCGTTGCAACCTCGACCCCCAGGTCGCAGCTTGCAACCTGGGTCGGGTTCTCTACCGCATGAAATCAACCTGGGTCGCAACCTGGGTCGGGTTCTCTGGGCTTCGTAGCTGTATTCGTGCATCTGCTTGATGATGGCGCAGCGGACCACCTGGTCGGCCGTCATCCCGGGCGCTCCACGACCCGAATCCTTTTCGGGGTCGATCAGGTCTTGCGCTGCCACAGCCGCGATCGTAGGATTACTGTCGAGGATTTCGCTGATGGCCTCCAGTTCTTTGACATGCTCGTGGGCGATCCAGACCGGGGTCAACGATTGCTGTTTTTGGTGGATTCTGCGCAAGTCTGCTCCTCCTATTCTCCCGACTCCCCAGTGAAATCGGGGTGTTTAGTGTTTCGAGGATACTGCGGACCGGCGAATATGTCGATCAGATTTGCGCAGTTTTCATCAACTAGATCAAGTACTTGTGACTTTCCGGATGGGAACTAATCAGAAGATTGATTGACTGCGGGTGTATGGATGATTATTGACAGAAAAGAGATGTCAGCAACTATAAAACAGCATAAGATACTTGTTGTTGATGATAAGGGGTATAGCTTCAGGAGCCTTGACGGCCTTTTATCCTCCATAAGCCACAGTGTGGATACTGTTAAGGGCGGACCGGATACACTAGTTAAAATAAGGGATGCTGCTCCGGACCTTATATTTATTGATGCTGCAATGTCAGGAATGGACGGCTATAAGCTCTGTCATGACCTGAAGAGTGCAAGCTGGTCAAGGCAGACACCTGTCATATTGATGAATCTGCCGGATAATGAGGAGAGCAGGAAGAAGAGCTTTAATGTAGGGGCAGATGATTTTCTTCTAACATCATTCTCAGAGCTTGAGGTGGAGGTGAGGAGCCGGAAGCTGCTGAAGCTCAGAAATTATGATGAGTTCATAACAGAGCATTACGATATAATTGAACAGGCAGTCTACCCAGATGCACTTGAAGTGTTTGATGATTCACAGCTTAAACTCAAGGACAGTTACCTGGATACCATTGTCAGGCTGACAGTGGTGGCTGAGTACAAGGATGAAGATACAGCCTCGCACATCAAGCGGGTAGGCCACTACTGCTCTATAATTGCTGAGAAGCTTAAGATGGCAAATGAGATAAGGGATATAATCAAATATGCGGCCCCTATGCACGATATAGGAAAGATAGGGATACCGGCTGAGGTACTGCTGAAGAGAGGACGGCTCAACAATCAGGAGTTCGAGCTTATGAAGACGCATACGATCATTGGAGAGAAGATGCTAGAGGGTTCTATCTCGGGCTATCTGAATGTAGCAAAGAGTATAGCGGCAACACACCATGAGAGGTGGGACGGCAAGGGGTATCCAAACCGGCTTAAAGGTGAAGAGATACCGCTTGAAGGAAGGATAATGAATATTGCTGATCAGTATGATGCAATGAGGAGCGAGCGGCCGTATAAAGTTGCATTTGATCATGACAAAACTGTTAATATAATAGTCAAAGGTGACGGTAGGACGATGCCCGAGCATTTTGACCCGGAGGTGCTAGCTGCCTTTAAGGAGTCAGCAGAAGAGCTAAGGAAGATATACGAGAAATATAGAGATTGAATTCTGCTACGAAAAACAAGGGCCTCACCGGAGCGCTGCTTCTCAACCTCGGACAGGAGTTTCAGAAACAAACGGAGGGCGACAGCGCAACTCGTTGAATCGTAAGCAGAATCCGGGCGATTTCATGTAAGACCCCTCGTACGATCAGCCCAACAGATGAAAAGCATGGAAGAAAGTGAACTTTTTTCTTG
>JADHTP010000145.1 GCA_016784945.1 Deltaproteobacteria bacterium
ACAGCGGTCCACCGCGCTCTTTTCCTGGGCCACGTCCAGAAGGGCCGCCGCGTATCGTTTGGCTGCGACGCCTACAATCGCCAAGGTTCCTCCCTTCGCCGGCGCCGTTCCCGAAGGACCGGTGCCGGACCTCGCATGAATCAGGCCTTCACCTCGTCCTTTTCAATTTCCTGGACGAATCCGTCGACCATGTATTTCGGGATCGATTTCTGCGCCTGGGCGGCGAGCTTTTTTTCCACCGCGACCATGGACTGTTCGATCACGGCCTCGCGCAATTCCAGCTGGGCCATCTTGACGGCCTGGCTGATATGGAAATCGGCTTCGCCCCTGATCTTTTCCGACATCACGGCGCCGTCATGGGCCAGTGCGTCCCGTTCCTTTTCGCCCAGGGCCTTGAATTCGCCCATCATCTGTTCGATCTCGGCATTGAGGTTTTCCAGCCGCTCCTTGGCGGTCTTGAGACCCGCTTCGGCTTCCTTGAACTGGCCGGTAGCCTCGTCGATGTCGGCCTTGATCGCGTCGTAATTACCCTTCAGGTAGGCCTGCAGTTTCGGACCCACAAAGATAATGATGGGGATGAAGGTCACCAGGAACGCCAGGATATACAGGCCGTGGACCTTCAGGTCGAATCCATGCCCGCCGGCCGCCAGTGCGACCGCCGGAACGAGAAGGGTGAACAGGGCGACGAGCGCCGCTCCACCGATCCTTGGACGGGTGTTCATCATTCCGTCTTTCCCTCTGCCGCCTTCAACTGGCCCTCGATGAGTCCGGCCATTTCGGCAGAAATGGCATCCACCCCGGCCATGAACTGGTTCTTTTTGGACTCCAGTTCAGCCAGCTGCCTGTCCAGTTCCTGCTGCATGCGGGTCCTTTCCCGAGTGACGATTTCTTTGCGCAGCTTCTTGCCTTCCTCGGACAGTTGCCGACGCAGCTGCATGGCTTCGGTCCGGGCCTTGGAGAGCTTCTCGTCGAGCTGCCCTTCCAGTTCCCGCGTTTCCTGCAGTAGTTCCCTGGCCCTGGCCTTCATGCCCTCCGTCGCTTCACCGCGGCGCTTGAGGAACTTGGTGTAGGGGCCGAAGAAGACCACCCACATGATGAAGTACAGCACCAGGAAGAGACCGAGCTGGATAAAAAAGGTGGCGTCGAGATCGATCAGCCCGGCTTTCAGAACCGTCGTGGCAATCAGTTCTTCCACTGTCAAACCTCTTGCGGACCGCCCGATGGGCGCCCGCTTGTAACACCGGCCGTTCGAGGGTGTCAAGGACGTTTCCCCCAGGTTTGCCTTGCCTCCATGCAAAGAGATGATTGATGTCAATATGGAGCGTAATCGATGGTCTGGTGGGGGCCTCGGATCACACCTGGAAACGGCGGAATCCGACCAGGAGCAGACTGACCGCGAGCAGCAGTATCCCGGCTTCGCGGGCATGGGTGGCCGGACCGCAGGTCCGGGCGGGGACGTGACCGAACAGGACGCAACCGAAGGCCAGGAGGGGGACGATCCAACGACTCGACCTCACGCGGCCTCCTGCCTGGGCTGGCGGAACTGGTGGATCGAAGCCGCTTTCCGGGACCTGAAGGGCCAGATGGAAGACAAGCCGGTCTACAAACTGTTGCAGGAAAACGAGGAAACGGTCACCAAGGCCCCGGTTTATGCCTCTTCAGGGGAGGTGCGGCCCTTCGAGGAACGGCAGCCCTGGCTGGAGTACCCCTACGAGCCACCCGGCTGTTCCCCGAAGGGCCGGTGGGCCTGCAGACCACGGGCGAAGGCGTCTGCCACACGTGGGACTGGGAACGACACGAAATCCGGGTGTCGGCGCCCGCCGGAACCAAGGTCGGGTTGACCTTCGGCGGGCCGTGACGACCTATCCGTGTTTGTGCTCGGCGTCGAAGGCGTCCAGCGTGATGATCTGTGACACGAATCCCCTGCTGCCCTGGCGGACCAGGGACACGAGGGTCAGCACCGCCATGACGGCCAGGCTGGTCTGTTCCAGCCAGCTGGCGTGTTCGTGGGTTTCGATGAAGTCGGGCATGACGATCCCGGCGGGCAGCACCAGGTTGACCCCGTAACCGAAGACCGTGGCCAGCCCGGCCACCCCCAGCGCAAACAACACCGAGACCTTGCGGCCGTGCATCCGTGACAGGATCCCGAAAGTGGTCACATTGGTGGCCGGCCCCACCAGCAGGAAGGCAATGGCCGCACCCGGGGACAGGCCCTTGGCCATGAGCATGGCCGCAAAGGGCGTCGAACCCGTTGCGCAAACGTACACGGGGGTCCCGATGAGCGCCATGAGCGGCACGTCCAGTCCCGGGGGCAGCGAGCCCACGAACCCGGGACCGAGCAGGGGAGCGACGACCGCGGCCAGGCCCATCCCCACCAGGAGCCACGGGATGGTTTCGTCCACCATTTCACCGAATGCGAACTCCAGGCTCAGGCGGAGCCTTTCCCCGATGGACCCCACCGGTTGCAGACCGTCTTCGTGCTCCTGGGCCAAGGCCGCCGCGGACCGGGCCGCCATGGTCCCGATCCAGACACCCATCAGCAGGGCCAGACCCAGGGCCACCACGATGCGCACCAGGCCGATCTCCACGCCCAGCAACTGGAAGGAAAGGAGGATGGAGGCCACGCCGATTTCCGGCGCCGCCACCAGGAAGGCGATGGCTGCAGGGGCCGGCACGCCCTTGAGGATCAGGCTCCGGTACAGGGGCAGGATCCCGCAGGAGCACACGCTGACGGGCAGACCCACCAGGGACCCGCGGCCGGCCTGGCTCAGGGTGCCTCCCCCGCCCAGGGTCCGCGACAGCACGTTGGGAAACAGACCGTGGAGGGCGCCGGCCACCACGTAGGCCAGGAGCAGTGCCGGGGCGCTCTTGAGCGCCAGCGACCAGAAGGTGGCGCCCGCGGTTTCGAGTTCGTGGGAATGATCGCCTCCGTGCAGGATCGACAGCGCCGCCAGCAGTATTACGGCCACAAGGCCGCCCAGGCCCGAGGCCGTCTGCCAGTCCTCCTCACATTCCGAACAGTACGGTGCGTGACTGGCGGCCAGGGCCACGTGGAGCAGGGACCCGGCCACCAGGGCCTGGAACACCGCCCACCCGCTTCCTGCCAGGACATCCTGGGTCCCGGTCTGCCATACAAAACCGGCGATGGAGCCCGCCACGATGGTCCCCATGACGAAGAGCCCCGCCTTCAGCCCGTGCCTGGGCACCACGATCCACCAGATGGCGATCCCCACGGGCAACCGGTGAAGCGCCACCGACACGCCCAGGAAGGGAAACTCGCCATCGTGTTCGTGACCGGTGCCGCACAATGCGATGCCGTCCATGGTGGAATGGAGGGCCAGGGCAAAGAATCCCAGGGCGAGCACCAGGGCCTGGGCGCGGTCGGACCGGTAGCCCAGCAGGCGTTCGACCGCGAAGGGAAGCGCCAGACCCAGGACCGCGGCCGCCACCGCCAGTCCGCCGCCCCGGGCAATGGCCGCGGGCAGGATGTGCAGCAGCACGATCCCCGCCACGCTCACCATAACCAGCCCGTCCAGGAACCGTGAGGCCCAGTTCACGGATCGCAGGGCCATCACCACCAGGGGTCCGCCCAACAGGGGAAGCAGGCTGAGTATGAGAAGAGTCGGGTCCATGTCCATCCCGCGAGGCAACCCCTGGAAGATGCGGTCTGGGGCCGAAGATGTCAACTGAAGAGACGTGCACGGTAGACGGTAGAAAACCTGATGACTGTCCCTGGGTTTTCCTCCAGGTTATCCTAGAACCTCTCGAGGGAGCGGGTGGTGAAGTAATCGTCGGGCACGTCGGTGCGCAGCTTGATGTCATCGATGGTCATCACGGAACGGCGCCCGTTCTGCTTGTTGGTCATGCTCAGGTCCAGGGGCCGGAACCGGTGCTTGGTGGTGTCGATCTCCTTGATGTCCTTGGCCACGAATTCCTTGTGGAGTTCGCCGTCGAGGTCGTAGTAGGTGGCCCGACGGATCACGAAGTCCTTCTTTCCGATGTGGGCCACCCGGCGCGAGTAGCCGTTCTTATCGGCCACGTCCTCGGTCTTCGGTCTGGCCTCCAGGATCCAGCTGTCCACGCCGTCCACCTTTTCCGAGCCTAGCACCTTGTATGTGAAATCCTCCAGGGACGAAGGCGCGATGTCCGCGTAGGTGAACTCCGATCCCATGAAGTTCTTGGCCTTCTCCGAGGCCACGATACGTCGGGTCTTCCGAAGCGACGGCATGAAGAACCACATGTCGTCGTCCTTTTTCGAATAGTCGAATGTCAGCAATCCGGCCCCCTTGACATCCGCCGGCTTGATGAAGCGGATGATGCGTTTTTCGGTGCCATCGTCGAACAATCGGGACACGGTGGCCAGTTTCCTGACCCGTTTCTGGCCGGACTTGTTGATGATGGTCAGGGTCATCACGGACTCTGAACCGTCCAGCTTGTTGGCCTGGTCGGCCTTGCTGGCGATTTCGTACCCCGCGGACGTCTGTGCAACAGCCGGCAAGGCCAGTGACCACGAAACCAGAACCGCCGATACGATGAACAGGATGTGACGAATCATGATCCACTCCTTTCCGGCTCCAGGAACCGGGGCTTCAGCAGCAGGGACAGGGCGGGCAGGAGGACCAGAGCCCCCACCAGGCACGTTCCGATGGACACCACCACCAGGAACCCGAAGAACTTCACCGGCATGAAGGCCGATGCGAACATGGCCGAAAATCCCACGATGACCGACAACGCATTGATCACGATACCCCTTCCCGTGGTGGTCAGGGTGGTCAGGATGGCGGGCACCGGGTCCTTGCCGTGCCGACGCTCACTCCGGTATCGCCACAGGAAATGGATCGTGTAGTCCACGCCCACCCCGATCATCATGGACGACAGCATGGCCACCGGGATGTTCAGCTCGATGCCCAGAAATCCCATGAGCCCGAACAGCAGCACCATGGACAGCCCCAGGGGAATGACGCACAGGAGGCCGGCCACCACGGACCGGAACAGGATCCCCACCATGAGTCCCACCAGCACCAGGGACAGGGACAGACTGATGACCTGCCCGTTGACCACGGCATCCACCAGTTCCGACAGGACCGCGGCGAACCCGCCTATGGTGGTGAAGGTCCCGCCGCCTTCCCGCTCCACGTAGTCTTCGGTGAATTCCACGATGTCCTTGATTTCACCGCTGCTGGTGGTCTCGATGCGGGCCGTGACCAGGGCATGCTCGTAGGGGAAGTCCACCAACCGGTCGAAGTCCTCCGGGTCGCCGCTCATGCTGTACAGAAGAAAGTACTGGGCAATGGCGTCCCGTGAATCCGGTATGCGGTCCTCTTTGGGGTCGTCATCGTTCATGACTCGGTTCATCTTCCGGACCAGCCGGGAAATGGACGTGGTCTCGCCCACCAGGGGCAACGCCGCCAGGGCCTTTTCAAGACCGTCGATCCGCCCCATCACCTCCGGGTCCTTGATGTCCCCCGTCGCCACCACCGATATAGCGTTGGCGCCACCGAAATGACGGTTCACCATTTCCGTCGATTCGGGGACCGGCGCACCCTTTTCGTAGTAGTTGACGATGTTGGTGTCCACCCGCAGCCAGACCATGCCCACGGCCACCACGGCGGCCACACCGAAGATGACCAGGGTCACGGCGCCGGGATGGCGGGTCACTCCCTGGGCGGTCCTCAGCAGGCTCCGTTCCAGTCGGCTGCCCTGGTCCAGGTTCCGGGCGGCCAGCACGGGCTTGGCCCGGGGCAGAAAGGACAGCACGGCCGGGATGAACATGAGGCTGGCCAGCAGGGCATAGGCAACGGCCACCGACGCCAGGATGCCCAACTGTTCCGCCGGCACGATGATGTGGGCCATGAGGCACATCATCCCCGCGATGGTGGTGATCCCCGTGGCGATGATGGGCTTGCCCAGGGTGGCCGCCACCCGCCTGGCCAGGTCCTTCCTGTCGAGCCCGCTGTCGGGCTGGTTGTGTTCCTGGTAGGCCGCCATCAGGTGAATTCCGTAATCGTTCGCGATGGCGATCATGATCACCGGGAGGATGATTGTGACCATCTGGATCTTCCAGCCCAGCAGGGGGATCAGCCCCATGCCCACGACGATGGACAGGACCACCACGCTGAAGGGGAGCAGCACGCCCCGCACCTGGCGGAAGGAAATGAACAAGAACAGCAGTGCGATGCCCAGGCCCAGGGGCAGGAAGGTCCTTAAGTCGTGCTGGATGTCCTGGCCCAGGAGCACCCGCATGTAGGGCATGCCGCCGAAAACCACCTTTTCCGGGCCGGGAACCTCGGCCACCACCTCTTCCAGGGAGGCCAGCAGTTCGTCGTCGGACCACTCGATCTTCTTGAACAGGATGATGGCCGTGGCGGTGAAGTCCTCCGACACCACGTTGCCGTAGACCATATCGTTGTCCTTGAGGGCCTGGCGCAGCTTTTCGCGCTTTTCATCCGTCCCGGGGATGCGCTTGACCGCGGGGTCCACGATCATTTCACCGGACTCCGACCGGATGTCCTTCAGGGTGAACAGGCTCAGGACCCGGTCCACCTCCTTGAGCCGCTCGATCTTCTTGGACATGCCCTTCACCCGCTTCAGGGTGTCCCCTGCCAGCACGTCATCGGCTTCCAGCATCACCATCATCATGTCGGTGCCGCCGAAGAGGTCCTCGATGCGGTCCAGGTTGACCCGACTCGCCATGTCCACGGGCAACTGGCTCTTGACCTCGGCGTCCACCACCACGTCCTTGAGGCGGGCCCCCATGAACACGGCGACTGCCAGGAACACCACGATGACCAGCCAGCGCAAGCGGACGACCCAGTGGGCGAGACGTTCCACGGTCAGTCTCCTTTTCCTGTTTCCGGGGCCCTGCCCACCACCCCGTACAGGAAGAGGTCGGCGATGCGGTCTGGGAAGGTTTCATAGAAAGCGTCGTCGAAATCCATTTCGAAGATCCTCTGGATGACGGGTCGCATCAGGAAGTGCCAGGTGATGCTCGACACGAAGGCGGGACCCGCCACCTGGATCTCGAAGGGCCTTTCGGACATCTTCTGGACCTGGTCGAGGAACAGGGGATAGACGTGGCTCAGGAGGTGACGGACCTTGGCCGCCTTGAATTCCGCCAGGTCCGGCATGTCCATGGGCAGTTCCGTCATGGCGATGCGGACCATGTCGGGGTCCTCGCGGAACAGGCCCACCACGGCCCGGGCGAACCGGCGGATGTTCTCTTCGAAGGGGCCCGGCGAGTCGGCGATTTGCAGGACCACTTCCGAGTAGCGCTGAAAGAAGCGTTCGATGAGGGCCTTCAGCAGCCCCTGCTTGGAACCGAAATAGTAGTTGATCATGGACAGGTTGACCCCGGCCTCGTCGGCCAGTTCCCGCACGCCCGTGGCCGCGTAGCCCTGACGCGCGAAGAGGCTCGTGGCCGCCGCCAGGATGCGTTCCCGGGGCTCCGTCCCCATGTCACCGTTTTCCCTGTTCATCCCCGTCTCCCGTTCAGAAGGACACCCGCGCCTCCACGAACCCGGCGCTCAGCGTCTGGTCGATGAGTCCGTACAGGCTGTCGTCCGGGCCGCCGTAGACCTCGCCCCCTACCAGGACCTTCAGGGCGTCCGTGACGGCGTAGGTGATCTTCGGACGGACCATCCATTCCAGGGTGCTGGCGTTCAGCATGCCGAGGACCTCCACGGACAGGGTCTCGTGCAGCAGTTTCCATTCGATCCGCGCAATCACCGAGT
>JADHTP010000146.1 GCA_016784945.1 Deltaproteobacteria bacterium
CGTGGCAGCAGGTGGGATTCTCGCTGTCGGTCCCGCACCGTTTCGTGTACTCGATGAGCACGTTCACCCACAGCGGGGAAACCTGGTTCAAGGCAACGGCAAATGGCGATACGAACTGCGACAACAGCCAATCGGCTTTTGCCCGCTTCGCGAAACCGCTGACCACAACCGCACCGTGCACCGCTACGGCGGTGGAAGGGACGTACTCCAGCTACGAGGGCGAGGGCCAGTACGAGGACACGACCGTCTGGACGGAATGAATCCCATGCAGACTCGAATCACCGCGTTTCTTTCGACCTGTGCGATGACGGTGGTTGCGTCGGCCTGCCAGGACGCGACACCCATCGAGGAGCGCGCGATCCCCTTCATCCGGGCCGTAACACGGGCCATCAACGACAACGCCGGGGACCCGGAAAAGGCCGCCAGGGCCGTCCGTGCGCTTTCCAGGCAGTACGCCCCACTCACCGCGGAAATCCGGTCCGTGTTGAAGCGCGAGCGCGAAGCGTCGGAAAACCACCCCATCTCGCCCGAGGCCGAAGAGAAGCTGCAGGGCGCGATCAACGAAATGCTTACGGCCGCCATGGGCGAGAAGCTGACAGCCAATCCGTCCTTCCAGGACGCCATGAAGGCGGTCTTCCGGTAGGTTGCCCCTGGTGCTTTACTGAACCTGTGTCTTCCGGCGTGCGGTGTGCCACTTCAGCAGGTTCTTCGCGAGCCGGCGCTCGGAGCCGTTGAGCCGCCAGGTCTTCCCCAGCAACTGGTACAGCGACATCTCGTCCAGCATGAGCGCCATGTGCAGGGGCCCTTCGACCTCGCCGAACCGACCCTGCAACTGCCGCGCGTAGGCCCCCCACAGGAGGGCCCTGGCGTGAAAGGGCACCCCGTTCAGGACCGCGTTGGCCTCGCGGGACGCCTCGTCGGCGAGGTCGGCCCGCGCGTAGAGCCTGGCCAGTCCCATGTGCCCGATCCGTCGCAGCCGCACATCGTCGGACGAGGCCTTCTGCCGCAATTCGGAAAGCTGCTTGTCGTGATGGGGATGGGCGCGCCACCTTTGGAAACCCAGGCGCGCGATCTCGCGTTCGAAGGACCGGATGCCGGTGGTTGTCCGTTCGCCCAGGTGAACACCAAGGTCAGCGTAATGATCAACGGCCCTTTGGACGATGTTGGAGGTCTCCGGCGAGACGCGGACGAAGACGTCGGCATCCGGATCGTTGTAGATGCGCAGCCAGTGCGAGGCGTCCCACCAACCCGCGGGAAAGGTGGGGCACTTGAACATCGTGAGATCGAGACCATAGCGATCATTGGCCGCGGCCAGCGTCCTGTCCCGTGTCCATTGCCGTCTGTGATTTTCGATGACGATGGCCAGTTCTTCCTTGTCCAGGTTGCCGCGCCCGTCAGTGAAGACCCTCGATTCGGGAAACAGGCGGCCGATCAGGTAGCCGCCCCACTCGGTCTGGTTGAAGATCCGCCCGTCCACGTCGGCTTCCACGAGGAAATCCGTGGCCGCTTCAGGAAAGCGCCCGGGTTCGATATCGTGGGCCAGCATTTCAACGGCCTGCATGACGCCGGTCCGTTGTACAAAGAAATAGTAGTGGACCGAGGTCGCGAGAAAAGCCGCGGCCGCCACGGCGAAGATCCAGCGACCGCGTTTCGTGATCCGGTCAAGGGCATGGAAATTCCATGACATCAGGAACATCAGCGGGATGACCGACAGGTAGAGGAACCGCGCGGAAGAGTGGGCCATGTACAGGAGCACGAGGCTCATCAACAGGCCGGGCAGGACGCCCGGGCGCCGTTTGCGAAGCACGAGCCACGCGCCCTGTCCCACCACCGGGATCGCCAGCAGATACGGGAAAACCCCGCACAGCAGGAAGTGAGGGACCGGGCCGAAGCCGAGGTATGACCACGTGGCGTGCCACTCGGGCGTGATCTGCTGCGTCGCCTGGAACATGGTGATCGCCGTGATGTTTCCCTGCAGGAAGTTGGGCGTCAGCGCCAGCGCACCGCCAAGGACGAGGCCCCACAGGACCAGCGGTTTCAAGGGGACGTCGGTGGCGCCGAGCATCCAGCGCTCCAGAAGGCCTCCCAGGACAAGGGTGCCGAGCATGAGCACCATCACGTTCACGCCCCCGGCGTGCACGTTGCCCCACAGGACGCCGATGGCGACGACCCAGGCGAATGTCCTCCAGCCGGCGCCGCGGAAGTAGCCGAGGATGGCGGGCGCGCACATCATCAGGAACAGCAGGTTGAACACGTGTGGGCGGATGCGGATGCGGTCGTGAAAAAGGACCGACAGCACGGCCAGAACGAAGAACGCGGCGCCAAAACGACCGTCCAGCATACGCAGAGCGAGGCGCCACGCGAGCCAGAATCCCAGCAGGAGCAGGACCACGTTGGCGATGCGCAGTGCCCGGAATCCGCCCAGTTCGTACAGCCCATGGGCCGCGACCTCGTACAGCCACTCGAAGGTCACCCAGGGTCGGTCCTCGTGCTGGTAGTTGAAGATGTCGGTCTCTGGGAAGGAACCCGTTTCCACGATGTGCTTGCCGGTGGCCACGTGCCAGAAGATGTCGATGCCGTACTCGGGCCGCAGGAAATAGACCGTCAGGAGCGCGAAAGTGAGGGCCAGGACGGCGCCACGCAACCAGGGCGCTCCGGCGGGGTGGGATTTTTCGATGCGGGTTTTCACCATTCGCCGCAGTATCGTCTCTGACTCACCGGCAAGTCAATCGCAGGGCAAACGCATCAAAATGTTGAAACAGAAGCTACGCACGACCGATAGACAACGTGAACGTGATCGTGTTCGTGAACGTGGACGAAAGGTGCTGACATGTTGGCTTACGATCGGCTCGATGTGGGCCAAAGCGTCCACGACCACGATCACGACCACGAATTAGATGCGTTTGCCCTGCGTTCAGACCGGCGATGGACCCGCATCCAGAATCGGCTTTGCTATAATGCCGCGTCGCGGGATCCGAACGTGCACCGCGGGTCCGAATGAGGGGCTGTTGCCTTGACCGAGAACGAGACATCCAGGACATCCGAAGGCGAACCCGTTGGCACCGGCCGGACCGATGGTGATGACGGGATGGCCGCGGTTGCCGTGCAGTACATCTCCGTCAACGACCGGCGCCCGGAAGGCTACGAGGGTTCATGCCTCCGTCCCCTGGGTCTGTGCGACCTGGGTGGGTGTTGCGACGCCTGCTGGTACAGCCCCGACAATCCCCGCTTCAAGGACGAGTAACTCGCCATAAGCGTGCCCGGTGCCGCCCATCTTTCCGTCCGACCCTGTGAAATGGACGGGTGTCCATCCCCTACAATCGATCCACGATAGGCGATAAGCGACGGGCGATCGGCGATCAGTGCTCCTACAGGCCCCGCAGGCGCTCGATGACGGTGTCGGCTTCGGCCACCACGCGGTCGATGACCTCGGCCACGGAGGGGGTGTCGTTCACGAGGGCGGTGACTTGGCCCAGGGGCAGGACGCCCTTGTCCACGTCGCCCTCGGTGGTGGCCAGGCGGAAGGCCTTGAAGGCGTTGGCCATGAACGCCATCATCTTGATGGTCTTCCAGCCGGAGGCCGTGACGCCAGCGGCCATCTTCAGGTGGTTCATGCCCATCATCTGGGCCACTTCACGGCTGGTGAAGAAGGCGCGGCCCAGGGAAAGCCCCCGCCGGATGGCCTTGTCCGCCCCGGGGGCCTTCATGACCCGGCAGGGCTGACCATCGAAGCGGGTGGTGAAAACGGTGTCGTCCGATCCCTTTTCAATGGCCAGTCGCTTGCAGTTGTCGTGGATGGGGCTTTCCTTTGTGTTCATCAATCGCGTGCCCATGGCCACGGCGTCGGCGCCCAGGGACAGGGCCGCCGCCAGTCCGCGACCGTCACCGATCCCGCCCGCCGCTATGATGGGCACGTCCACGGCGTCGGCGATGTTGGGGACCAGGACCAGGGTGGTCATCTCGCCCCCGTGTGCAGCGGCCTCGTGGCCCGTGACCAGGAGGGCGTTGGTGCCATAGGCCGCGGCCTTCTTCGCGTGCTCCTCGTTGACCACGGTGCCGATGACCTTGCCGCCGTACTCGTGGGCGGCCTTCACGATCCAGTCCCCCTTGCCCATGGAGAAGTTGATCACGGGCACCTGTTCTTCGAGCAGCACCTTGGCGTTGGCCCTGGCGCCGGGAAAATACAGGGTGGCGTTGGCGCCGAATGGCTTGTCGGTGAGTTCCTTTACCTTGCGCACCGCCTCCCGCGTCTGGGTGGCGTTGTAGACACCGGTGGCCAGGATGCCCAGGCCGCCGGCCTCGGACACGGCGGCCACCATTTCGGGGATGCTGATCCAGGACATGCCCGAAAGAACCACGGGGTGTTGGATGGAAAAAAGTTCGGTAATGCGGGTCTTCATCAGCCGGCTCCAGGCCCAAGGGTCTCCGATGGTATCGGATGTGGCACGGGCAGGCAATTGAAGGGATCAACCCGGTGGCGTTTTCCTGAGGGAGCGTCGGACCACCCTTGACAGCAGGGCCAGGTCGTAGGGCTTCTGGACAAAGCCCATCATGCCCTCGTCCACGATTTCCTGCGCCCGTCCGGCCTGCCCGTATCCGGTGGATAGGATCACTGCGGCCAGTTCCGGGGGCTCGAACACGCGCTCGTCGGCAAAGTACGGTTCCACGGCGTCGCGGTAGGGGGTCCTGCGGAAGGACAGGGACGACTGGTGGCGACGGACCACCAGCAGGTGCTCCGCGTTGAGGACCTTGAGGTGGATGTCGTACCAGGGCGCGTCCGATGCCTTGAAGGCCGCCACCGGCTTCCTCAGGGCATGGCGGGGCGATCGATCCTTGACAGAAACGAAGCCGCCGGTGACGATGAGGACATTGCCGCCCATGGGGGCTAGTCAATAGTCAGGAATCCTGGAAACCCGCAGGAAGTATTTCAGCTGGTCGTCCATCTTCAGGCGGGCCTCGGACTTCAAGGCCAACATGAACGGCTTCAATTCCGCCTGGTACTACCTGTTCACCAACTGGCTGCTGCGCAAGGAACCGAAGGAGAAGTGGGTCACGCCCCTGGGCGACCTGTCGGAACCCGATCCCCCCAGTTGAATCTCACCCAACCCACTTTCACCAGGGCGGGGACCAGCAGGATATCGCCTGCCAGGGCCACGATCAGGGTCATGGGCAACAGGGTTCCCATCACGGCCAGGGACAGGTAGCTGGACAGGGCGAAGGGCATGAATCCCGCCACCAGGATCACGGTGGTGGTGACGATCCCCCGTCCCGAAAAGTGGAAAGTCCGCCTGATGGCTTCGGCGGTGTCCGGTGACCGAAGGGACTCGATGCGGAAACGCATCAGGAAGTGCACCGTGTCGTCCACGCCGATACCGATGGCGATCATGGCCAGGCCCAGAAGGTCAGAGTCCACGTCGCCCCAGAAGATGCCCAGGTAGCCCCCGAGGACCAGCAGGGGCAGCAGGTTGGGGATCATGGACCACAGCCCCACCTTCCAGGAACGCAGACCGATGATCATCATCAGGGTGATCAGGAAGACCGCCAGGGCCAGCCCGTTCTTCTGACCTTGCACGATGGCCTCGATCCAGTCCCCCATGAGGTAGGCCAGCCCCGTGACCTCGGCCGAGGCACGGTCCCCCAGCGCCTGCCGGGCGAGGCCCTCGATTTCCTTGCCCGTGTCCCGGGTGTGGACCACCCCCTCACCGGGGATGTGGATGGTCATGCGCAGGTTCCGCCGGTCGAAGTCCACCAGACGATCCAGGTCCTCTCCCCCCGCCATTTCGAACAGCAGGAGGTACTGGGCCAGGGCCTGTCGCGAGGTGGGCAGGCGGTCCTCTTTTCCGCCTCCTCCGCCGAATTCACGATGGATTATCTCCATGAGGTCCACCATGGAGTAGGCCTGGTCCACGTCCGCAAGTGCCACCACGGTGTCCTGCAGTTCTGCGATGGCAGCGAAGGTCCCGGGTTCCAGGAGGTCCTTGCCCTCGGGGGCCTCGATGAACAGGTCCATCATGTTGGAACCCGAATAGTTCGAACGGAACCAGTCCCCGTCCACGCGCAGGCGGTGGTCCTCGTCCATTCTCCTGGCCATGTCCGTTTCGATCCGGGCGCTGGTCGCGCCCCAGGCGGCGGCGAGAGCCAGGACCGCGAATCCCGCGATGATCCACGGGGCGCGTCGGACGGAAAACCGCGATACGGCTTCCAGGAAATCGTCAAGGAACTCCTGTACCCGGCCGGTGGTCCCCTGTTTCCAGGGTTTGGGGCGGCGCATCAGCGACCACATGATGGGGACCAGGGTGATGGCGATCAGCAGGGAAACCGACACCCCGAAGGCCAGGGTGATGCCCAGCGTCCTGAAGACAGGCGTGGGGACCAGGGACAGGGACACGAATCCCGCGAAGGTGGTGACCGACGTGAGGACACAGGCGGTACCCACGTCGGAGCCCGCGGCCAGGATGGCTTCCCGGCGCGACAGTCCGCGGCCCAGTTCCAGCAGGTAGGCGCTGCACAGGTGGATCACGTCCGAAAAACTGATGATGAGGATGATTCCGGGAACCATGCTCGTGAGGATGCTGACCTGGCGGTCGAGCAAAACGGCGAAACCCATGGTCCACACCACGGCGATGAGGGCCACCGCCATGCTCACGGCCACTGGCCAGAAGCGCCGGAACATGATCCATACCGTGAACAGCAGGACCAGGCACACCAGGGGGAACAGCCGCTTCACGTTGAACTGGGTCTCCTCCACGGTGGTGGCCACGGTTGCGGGCACGCCGACCACGTGCAACATGTCCTTGTCGAAACCGGCCCTTTCGAACGTTTCGATGATTTCGGCTATGAGGGGCGGTCCCTTTTCGGCGGGTCGATCCTCCACCGTGTTCAGTTCCACGACGATGGCCGTGCTGAGGCCGTCGGCGGACACGAAGAGGCCCTTTGCGAAGGGATCGGACAGGAGGGCTTCCTTGATCCTGGCGCGGTTGTCCGGATTGCGGCGGGCTTCGTCGGAGTACTTGTGGACCACCAGGTCCTCGCCCTCACCGTCGATGTGCTGGATGTCGAGAACGGTCCTGACCTTGCAGTCGGGGGCATACCTTTCGATGGACCGGCTGATGGTCCTGAGGCGTTCCTGGACATCCGGCGCCAGGATGTCCGGTTCCTCCAGGGCCGCGACGATCACGTCGTTGTTTCCGAACTCGGCCTGGCGTTCCAGGTAGCTTTGATAACCGGGGTGCTCGGACAGGATCATCCGGCCGATGGAGGAAGCGAAGACGCCCCGGGTCATGTTCCAGGCCGCAGCGGCGGTCACCAGGGCCAGCAGGGCCAGAACCGCCCATCGGAAACGGATGATGAATCGGATGTAGGTATTCATTCGAAGGCGTTGCTCCAGCCCGTCCGGTGGTCCAGGTGCGACGGCTTCACGTCACCCGACCGCAATCCTATCGATACCATGATTCCTTCGTAAACGTCCCAACCGTGGTTCACGCGGGCCCATTCCATGGGGCCAGCAGAACGAAGTCCCAGTCCGGAGCGAGCAGTCCAGCAACCCAACCCAGGTTAATTTCCGCGCAGCAACCCAGCAACCCAACCCAGGTTAATTTTTGGCGAAACGGTTGGGGCCCATTCCCGATAGTTATCATGAGATGTCAGCGCCCCGGCAGATACTACCCGGCTCCACCTACCTGGTCTCCCGCAGGACCACCCAGCTCATGTTC
>JADHTP010000147.1 GCA_016784945.1 Deltaproteobacteria bacterium
TACGCGTGTCTGGGCGCTGGGAAGGGCCACCCATGAAGACCTACATCATCGCGTTCGTGCTGGCCTTCCTGACGTCGGTGGCGACGACGCCGCTCATCAGGCGCCTCGCGCTCCGTTTCGGGCTGGTGGATCACCCCCATCCCGAACGGAAGATCCATACGTCGGCCATTCCCCGCGTGGGTGGCCTGGTGATCCTCTTCGCGGTCCTCATCCCCCTCGCCAGCTTCTATCTTTATCCGGAAGGCTTGGCCATCCAGGCCGTTCGTGAGGCACCCGGCCTCTTCGCTGGTCTGTTCCTGGCTTCGGGACTCGTGTGTGTCCTGGGTCTGATCGACGACCTGCGGGGCATGAATGCCTGGGTGAAGCTCACGGGCCAGGTGGCCATCGCCATGCTCATGTACTTCTTAGAATTCCGGGTCACCCTGCTCAGCAACCCCTTCGGTTCCGTCATCCATCTCACCTGGCTGTCACTGCCCCTCACGGTGCTCTGGTACGTGGTGGTAATGAATGCCATCAACCTAATCGACGGGCTCGACGGCCTGGCCTCGGGCCTCTCTCTGATCATCTCGCTGGTGCTGTTCATCCTGGCCCTGGTCACGGCCAACGGCGTCCTGGGCGTCACCACCATCATCCTGGCCGGTGCCCTCATCGGCTTTCTCCTGTTCAACTTCAACCCGGCGCGAATCTTCCTGGGAGACTCGGGAAGCAATCTGGTGGGCTTCCTGCTGGCCACCTTTTCCATCATGGCCCACGTCAAGGGCCAGGCCGCGGTGGCTTTGTTCCTGCCCGTGGTGGCCCTGGGAGTGCCTTTCCTGGACATGATGCTGAGCGTGCTCAGGCGCATGGCCTCCAACCAGCCCCTTTTTACCGGGGACCGGAAGCACATCCACCACATCCTCCTGCAACGGGGATTCACCCAACGCACCGCCGCTCTCTTCCTGTACGCCATGGGCGTGGGATTCGCCGCAATCGCCGTCCTGATGATGTTCACCACGAGCACGTGGATCAACGCCCTGCTGTTCGTGGTCCTGCTGCTCACCGTGGTGCTGATCATGCGTTTTCTGGGTTATCACCGCATGATCTGGTACTCCTTCACCAACCGGGGCCTCCTGGAAAGCCCGACTTCCCGTCGCCTGAGGGGCCTTCTTCGGGACCTGATGAATCAGCCGCCCGCCGAACGTTCGTGGGCGTCGTTCGCCCGCGCCCTGCACCACAGCGGGGTCACGGAGGTCCAGGTCATGGACCGTGACGGCCTGAAGAGCTGCGCCCTGTTCTCCTCGCTGGACCCGGACCACGACACCACGGAGTCCAACTTCGTCAGCAGCAGTTTCAGGATACGACCCGCGGAAGGGGTGGTGTTGGAGCTTCTTTTCCGCTGGCCCGCCCAGCAGGGCCAGTTCGCCGCCATGCCCAACGAGGAGGCCTACCTCCGGGTGGCCGCCGACTTTGCCGAAAGTCTTCCCGTCCTGGTCGACGGGGACGAACCCATGAAGGAAAAATGAAACACAAGGTCTATCTTTCCAATACGGACGACACGGTACAGGCCCTGAAGGACAGCCTGTCAAAGGCGTTCCAGTTTGCCGGGGTTTCGCTGCCCGTGGGGCGGTCGATCATCGTCAAGCCGAACATGACGTGGACATCCTGGAAGCCGGGCGTCACCACCACGCCCGCCCTGCTGGAGGCCCTGGCGGAAATCCTGGTGGATCACGGCGACCGCCTCACCTTCGTGGAAGGCGACGGCGGCATGAACTCGTGGAAGGCCGAGGAGGCCCTGTATTCCCACGGTTGCCATGACCTCGCCAAGCGGTTCGGCGACAAGGTGGGTGTGCGATCGGTGATGCATGAACCCACCCGGATCGAGCCCGTGACCATCCAGGGGACGAAGGTGGCCATTCCCCTTCCCGAGTCCCTGCTGGACCCCGACAAGTTCTTCATCACGATCCCCACGCTGAAAACCCACTGCATGTCCTACGTGAGCCTCAACTACAAGAACCAGTGGGGTTGTATCCCCAACACCAAGCGCCTGCGCCACCACCACATGCTGGCGTCCGCCGTCATCGCAATCAACCGGCTGATCGGCGTGGACCTGTCCATCGTCGACGCCATCACCGCCCTTGACGGAAACGGCCCCATGTACGGCGAAGAAATTCCGTTCGGCGCCCTTATCGTGGGCCGGGAGCCGGGAGCGGTGGCCAGGGTATGCACCCGGGTGATGCAGTTGGACCACCTGGACGCGCCCATCCTGAGGCTTGCCGACCAACTGGGGCAGATCCCCCGCGACGAGTCCATCGAGACATCCAGTCCCGTTGAGGACTTCCTGAAACACCGGTTCCGTCCCGTGGTGCTGCCCAAGAACCGCATCTCCATCGGGTTGTCGAAGAGCAAGTGGGCCACGTGGTTCGTCTACGATTCGCCAGTCACGCCGGTCATCTACGGCATCCGCAAGAGCATCTTCGGCTGGAAGGGTATCCCCCGCAACGCGGTCCCCGAGTGGATATACGACTACCCCGCCCCGCCGTCGGAGGTCGAAGCGGACACTGATCCGGAGAAACGGGAGGAATCCGACCAATGAAGCAGGTCGTGCTGAGCTACAGGAACGGCGACCTCGCCGTAATGGACGTTCCAGCCCCCCTGTGCAAGCCGGGCGGCGTCCTGGTCCGGACCGTGGTCTCTCTCATCAGTTCGGGCACCGAACGGGGGATGATGGCCCTGGGCAAAAAAAGCATCGTGGGAAAGGCCCTGGACCGTCCTGACCTGGTGAAGCGTGTAGTCGACAAGGCCCGGAAGGAAGGCGTGGTGTCCACGTTCAAGCAGGCCATGGGCCGCCTGGACACACCCAGCGCCCTGGGCTACAGCCTGGCCGGCGTGGTGACCGAGACGGGCGAGGGCGTGACCGGTTTTTCCGTGGGGGACCGGGTGGCCTGCATCGGTGCGGGATTCGCGTCCCACGCCGAGTCCAACTGGGTTCCCGCCAACCTGTGCGCCCACCTCCCGGACGAAGTGGATTTCGAGTCGGGCGCCTACGGGATGCTGGGCATCATCGCGCTCCACGGCGTCCGATGCGCACATCCCCAACTGGGTCAGAAGGTGGTGGTCCTGGGCCTGGGCCTGCTGGGACAACTGGCGGCACAAGAAATGGTCGCATCGGGTGTTGAGGTCTTTGGGATCGACATCGACCCATCGAAGGTGGATCTCGCGAAGGAACTGGGGGCCTCCGCCGGCTGCGTGGCCGGTACGGACGCTGCGGGCCGCGTGTTGGACTTCACCGGTGGTCATGGGGCCGATTCGGTGGTCATCACGGCGGCCACCACCAACGACGAGCCCATCAAGGTGGCTACGGATGCCTGCGCGCCCGGGGGCCGGATCGTCCTGGTGGGCGTATGCGACGTCAAGATCGATCGGCAGCTTTTCTGGGAAAAGGAAATCGAGTTCGTGGTGTCCCGGGCCAGCGGTCCCGGCGTCCTGGACCCGGCCTACGAGGTCAAGGGCCGGGACTATCCCCGGGAGTACGTTCCCTGGACCCAGCAACGCAACCTGGCCGCCTTTCTTGACCTGCTGGCCAACAAGCGAGTGGATGTGGCGCGCCTGACGACCCACCGATACCCGATCCAGGAAGCCGGGAAGGCCTATGACCTGGTGCAGAAAGGGAGCGAGCCCCACCTGGGGGTGCTCCTCGAATACCCGGAGAAAAACGACACCCGGCGCACCGTGAGCCTGGAAACGACCCCGGTCCGCGCCGTGGGTGACCGCGTCCGCACGGGCATCATTGGGGCGGGCCTGTTCGGCCGCGCCATGTTCCTGCCGGCTCTCAAGGCTTCCAAGGACCTCCAGCTGGTGAGCCTGGCTACCACCACCGGCGTCAACAGTCATCACTACGCACGCAAGTTCCATTTCGAAAAGTGCACCACCGACTACCGTGAGATCCTGGATGACCGGTCCATTCACGCCGTGTTCATCCTGACGCGGCACAACCTCCACGCAGAGATGGTCTGCGCGGCCCTGGCGGCCGGCAAGCACGTGTTCGTGGAAAAGCCCCTGTGCATGACCGAAGAGGAGCTGGACCGCATCACCAGGGCCCACGCCCAGAGCCCGGACCAGGTCGTCATGGTGGGCTACAACCGCCGTTTCGCGACCCTGACCCGAGAATGCCTCGGGTTCCTGGGGGAACGCAGCGCACCATCCACGGTGTTGATCCGGATCAACGCGGGCGCCGTCCCCGCCGACCACTGGGCCCACTCCCAGGACGAGGGCGGCGGCCGGATCGTGTCCGAGGGCTGCCACTACTTAGACCTGGCCATGGCCCTCACCGGGGAAATGCCCGTGTCGGTTTTCGCCCGGCAGGCCACCTCCGCCGATGGCCTGAACCTGGGTGACGAGGCAGGCATCACCCTGTCCCTGAGCGGCGGGTCCGTGGCCCAGATCCTGTACACGGGGGCTGGCGACCGCGCGTTCTCCCGCGAGCGTGTGGAGGTGTTCTGCGGTGGCGCCGCCGTGTCCATAGAGGACTGGAAGTCCGCGGAACTGTGTAGGAACAATCACCGCAAGGTGTCGAGTCGTTTCAACCTCGACCTCGGATATGACGCCGAGATCGCGGCCTTTGCCCGGGCGGCGCGGCACGGGAAGGACGTGATCCCCTTCGAGATCTTCGCAGCCTCCACGCTGGCCACCCTGCGGGCCGTGCGCTCCATGGGGACCGGCCGTTCCGAAGACTGCGCTTTCACCGGAGTGGGACCCGCATGATCGGTGCCAGCGAACCCGACCGGTCGGGATTGTCGCGGACGGTGTACGTGGCCCGCGGCCTGGGCATCCTGCTGGTGGTCCTGGGTCACGCCCTCGTTGTGGCCCAGATGCGGTTCCCCGACGACCTTTCCCTGGGCTTTCTGGCCCAGTTCAACTCCTGGATCTACTCCTTCCACATGCATTTCTTCTTTTTCCTGGCCGGCTGGTCCATGGCCACTTTCAGCCGTCAGTCGGGCACGGCGAGGGCCATAGGGAAACGGGTGGAGAGGCTCCTGGTGCCCTACGCGGTTTTTTCCGCGGGAGTCAGCCTGGTGAAGGTGATGGTGCCCCACCTGGCCACCATGCAGGTCCAGGAGGGAGCCGGCGTATTGAGCCAGGTCCTGCTCTATCCCCGTGACAACCCCATGAGCGTGCTCTGGTTTCTGCACGCCCTGTTCATCATGTCCGTCATCGCCGTGCTCACCCGGCGGGGACTGTCCCGCGTCCCCGCGTGGGTCCTGTTTCCCGTGTTGCTGGCCCTGCAGTGGATTCCCACGGGTGACAACCTCCTGGGTTACAAGGACCTGCTGATCTTCTCCATCCCGTTCTTCCTTGGCTTCGCCGTACCGGGGCTCTGGTCCCGTTTGTGCGCCATGCCGCCCGCCTGGTTTCTGGTTCTGTGGCTGGTGTCCCCTCTGGTCCATTTCGGGCTCAGGGACGTGATACCCCGCTATCCCCTTCTGGCGATCACCGGGGCCCTCGGCATACCCATGGTGCTGGCAACCGCCCGGTTAGTGGCGGATCGGAGTCCTGCGAGGCTGGTGAGCTTGCTGGTCCTGTTCGGTCGGTATTCACTCCCCGTCTACCTGCTGTCCTATTTCGTCGAACACGGGCTGAGGATCGGGGTCCTTCATCTCCCGGGCGATTCCGTGTCGTCCGCGGCCTTCCTGTGCCTGGATCTGGCGGTGAATCCCATGTTCTCCCTGGGCCTGGCCCTGGCCATCAGCCGCCTGCCCGTGCTTCCCATGCTTCTTTTCGGCCAGGCACCCGTTTCCAGGAGTCGGCCGTCATGAAACGGAAGGTTCGTCACGTCCTGCTGCTGACCGATGCCTATCCACCGGAGATCCGGTCATCCTCGACCCTCATGCAGGAACTGGCCGCGGGCCTCCTGGCCAGGGGTTACTCCGTCACCGTGCTGGCCACCTATCCGAGTTACAATCTGACCCCCGGGGATCGCCGGCGGTTCGCCCGCGTGATCCCCAATCTCGTGACCACCGAGGAGGGGATCCGGGTGGTCCGGGTGCCCACTCCGCCCCTGCACAACGTGGGGGCCTTCCTGAAAGGGTTTTCTCAAGGCACGCTCCCGCTGATCCTGTCGGCCGCCGGCGCCCTCCTGAATGACGTGGATGCCGTGGTGGTGTACTCCCCGCCCCTCCCCCTGGGCCTGGTGGCCGCCGCGCTCAAGGTTCGATTCGGGGCCCGGGTGGTCTTCAACGTCCAGGACCTCTTTCCCCAGAACGCCATCGACCTCGGTGTCCTGAAGAGCCCCCTCCTGATCCGGATGTTCGAGGCCATCGAGTCCGCTTCTTACCGCACGGCCGACGTGATCACCTGCCACTCCGAAGGGAACATCGACTGGCTTCGCCGGCACCCCGCCCTGCTGGAGCGCCCCGATGACGTGCGCCCCATCCACAACTGGGTCGACGTTGACCAGTACCAGGAAACCGCGCCCGATCCCTCGGTACGGGCACGCCTGGGCCTGGCGGATCGATTCGTCTTCTTCTTCGGTGGTGTCATGGGGTACGCCCAGGAACTGGACACCGTGGTGGAGGCGGCAAGGTGCCTGAAGGATCGGGACGACCTGGCCTTCCTGCTGGTAGGCGACGGCGTGGAGAAGGCGGGCCTGGTGGAACGTGCACGGGGCCTGGACAACGTGATCTTCCACCCCTTCGTATCACCGGGGGAATACGTACGCTGGTTGCGTTCCATGGATTGTGGACTGGTGACCCTGCGGGCCGAAATGAAGACACCCGTGGTGCCGTCCAAGATCCTCGGGTTCATGGCGGCCGGCGTCCCCTACGTCGCCCTCCTCAATCCCGAAAGTGATGCCCGGGCCATGACCCGTGAGGGACGGTGCGGAATCCTGGCCGATCCCAAGGACGTGGACGCCACGGTGGCGGCCTGCCTGCGCCTGGCTTCCGATCCGCAGAGTGCAAGGGCCATGGGGTCCAGGGGACTGGCCTACTGCAGGAAGCACTTCTCGCGGGATACGTGCATTGACAAGTACCATGGAATCCTCCAGTCTTTCGGCAATTGAGGAGCAGGGAAAATGGACCATAGTGGCTATTACAAGGACAGGACGATCCTGGTGACCGGGGGCGTCGGGGCCATCGGCAGCAACCTCGTGAGGGCCCTCGCCGAACTGGGCCCCCGCATGATCATCGTGCTGGACGACCTATCCAGTTCGAAGCTGTGGAACCTGCCGTCGGTTCCCGGCCTGCTGTTCGTGGAAGGCTCGGTGGCCGACGAGGTCGTGCTCAAACGGGTCTTCAACGAAAAGCCCGACACGGTTTTCCACCTGGCGGCCTTCTTCGCCAACCAGAACTCCGTGGACTACCCCGAGAAGGACCTGGAAGTGAACGGCCTGGGCACCCTGCGCATGCTGGAATACAGCGTAATGAACGGGGTGGACAAGTTCATCTATTCGTCGTCCGGTTGCGCCATCTACGGCGCGGAGAACCCCCTGCCGTTCAAGGAAGACTTCATCTCCATGCACCTCACCACGCCCTACCAGATCACCAAGATGCTGGGGGAGCTTTACGCCAACTTCTTTCATCACCATCACGACCTGAAGATCGTCAAGCCGAGGTTCTTCAACTCCTACGGTCCCGGCGAGATTCCCGGCCAGTACCGCAATGTGATCCCGAATTTCATCTACTGGGCCCTCAGCGGAAAGCCCCTGGTGATCACGGGCACGGGCAAGGAAAC
>JADHTP010000148.1 GCA_016784945.1 Deltaproteobacteria bacterium
GGGATCATCATGCCCCGGAGGTCACGGAAGTAGAGCAGGAGCAGCAGGATGATGGAGGCCACGGTGGCGATGAACAGGTAGATGAGCTGGCTGTAGTGGTCCAGCACGAATCCCAGGATCACTGGGCGTCCGATGATCTGGATCGATGTGTTGTCGTCTTCCACCTCGCCTGCGATGCCGTGGAGCTTGCGGTAGGTCTCAAGCTCGTCCATCTGCTCTTTGAAGAAGCCCGCGATGATGAGCGCCGCCTGGTCGTCGTAGGACACCAGCTTGCCGTGGACGCGGGCCGACGTGTGGACCAGCTTCTTGAGCTTTTCGATCTCTTCCTCGGTGGTGGGCACGTCGGGCCAGGCCAGGGGCTGGGCCGTAAATCCCGCAGAGGCGTCCACCGTGATGTTCTTTACCTTCCGCTGGGTCAGGGACAGTACCTGGTAGTTGTTGATGCCGGGCAGCAGTTCCAGGGCCTTGGTGATGGACCGGATCTTACCCAGGGTCGGGGTGTTGAAGATGTCGCCCTTTTCGACCTCCAGGGACATGACCACCAGGTTGGCGCCGCCGAAGATGTCCTCGTAGTCCTTGTAGGTCTGGACGAACTCGTGGTCGCTGGGGAACAGATCGATGAGGGGGCTTTCTACCGTCACCTTGGGGATCTGGGCTGCAAAGAAGGCCGTCACGGCGAGGGTGCCCAGCAGGAAAAAGAGGCGGTGCCGGATCACGAACTTTGCGAGGGCTTCCCTGAATATCATTGTGCCCTCCACTTCTTCCAGGTCTTTCCGCCGTCAGCGGTGAAGAGGAGCGTCCCGTGCCCTCCCAGGGCGAATCCGTGCCCCTTGTCGTCCACCTGCGCCATGGCCAGCCACTGGAAGGTCGGCGTGGATGCCACGGTCCAGGGGCCCTTCACGCCGGGGGCCGTCAACAGGGCCCCGGCCTCGCCGGACGCGATCAGGCCCCCTAGTGTCCCTGTCACCCGGAAAAGGTGCTCCTTGATCCCCGTGGGCAGGGTGGTGAAGGTCATTTCTGTGTCCACCGTCTTCTGTCCACCGTCCACCGTGTCCGGATCTGTGGACTCGCCTTCATTCTTTACGGGAACGACCCGGCCCACTTGGACCAGGCCGTAGGAACCCACCACAACCACCGAACCGTCTTTTTGCGCGGCCACGCCGAAGTTGTTGTCGGCGTTCATGCCGTCGTCCACCCGCTCCCAGGAGGCCCCGGCATCGGTGGTCCTTGCCACCAGGCCAAACTCACCCACAGCATAGCCTGTGTTCACGTCGGCGAAATGAACCCCGTTCAGTGAGGGATCTTCGCCCTCGGGGACCACGTTCATGGGGGTCCAGGTCCTGCCACCGTCTTCGCTCTTGAGGGCGGCGGCGAAGTTCCCCACGGCGTAGCAGCGGGTCGCGTCGGGACAGGACAGGTCGAACAGGGGCTCCCTGGTTCCCATTTCATGGGCGGTCCAGGTCTTGCCGCCATCCCCGGTAACCAGCGCATTGCCGCCCCGGCCCACCACCACGCCGTGACGTTCGTCGGTGAAATCAACGGCCAGCCACGCGGTGGTCCCACCGGGACCCTGGCGTTCGAAGGTCCGCCCCCGGTCCCCGGAATGCAGGATGATGCCCGGGAAGCCCACGATCCAGGCATGATTCCCCGCCACCTCCACGTCGTACAGCTTGTCCCGGCCGGTCACGCCGGGCAGGCCCTCGGCACCCACGGACACCGGCAGGCCCGTCAGGCACGCGAGGGCGATGAAGTTCAGGACGGCCCGGTGAGGACCGCTGGAAATTTTCCTCATGGTTTGAATCCTGATGCGGGTGAAAAGACCGGGTTCCCTACTTGGCCATCTTGCGGAGGTTCGTCAGAGTGAACTTGCCGGGCTTCATGCCCTGGTTGGCCTTGAACCTGTAGGACGGGAACACCGTTGCGTGCTCCGCCTGGATGTCGATGACCAGGGCCGTTCCGATGCCGATGGGGGTGGTGTTCATGTTCTTCGAGCCCGTGAAGGCGTTGATCAGGACCTTCCACAGCTGGCCCTTCTTGTCATAGGCCACCTTCAGCGGGATGTAGAAGGTTTCCGCATCGAAGTAGATGACCATCTTGCTGTAGGGGTAGTCCTTGAACTTGGGCGTGACTTCCACCTCGTACACGGCCCGCGGCTCCCACTTGGCCTTGAAGTTCCAGTGGGGCGGGTTCTTGAAGTCGAAGGTCTTGTCCCGGTATTTCTTGCCGGCGCGGATGCCCGAGTGGAAGGGCGCCAGGATGGTCCTCTTGGCCTTGAGCTTCCAGGTCATCCACTCCGGGTAGCCCATGTAGCCCCGCACGTCCTCGTACAGCAGGTCCGTGGAGTTCCAGGCGTCGCCCCGGGTCCCGAAGGTGGCCTTCATGGTGCGGCGCATGGTGGGGATGTAGATCCATCCCATCTGGTCCTTGGGCTGCTGATACCGATAGTAGAGGGCCCCGAACCCGGCCTTGTCGTAAGGCTCGATGGCCCAGGTCATGGACGCGTAGGCGATGTCCTTCTTTTCGAACTGGGGCACGTGGGGGAAGGGCGGGATGTCCGTGCGGTTCATGGCCCGGATGATGTAAAGCCAGCGCCACTCCTCAGAGCGCTCCACCCCGTTCTGGGCGTCCACCCAGTACACCCCGTAGTTGAAGCCGCCGTCGTCGCCGTTGTAGGCGTAGTGGTAGTTGTACGCCACCTCCAGGCCGTTCTGGGGATCGGGGAAGGGCAGCCCCGCGGTGTAGCCCTTGATGCCGCGCGTCCTGGCCTCCTTGCCGGTGTCCTTGTAGGTCACGTCCCGGTGGTACTTGTTGGTGGCCTCGATGTAGCCCTTGGAAGGGTGGATCCGCTTGTATTTCGTGGTCCACATCTTCAGGTTGTACTTGTCGATGAGCAGGGACAGCCCGTCGGGGATGTACTTCTTGAACCTGGCCCAGTTGGACTTGTCGATCTGCTTGCCCGTCTTGAAGCCGGGTGGCGTTTCGGGCGTAAAGCTCACTTTCTCCGTCCAGTTGTCGGTGGTCAGCATTTCGCCCGGCTTCAGCTTGGCCGTGGCGGTGACAGCCAGGGCCGTGATCACCATCAGCGCCGTGAAAACAGAGATTGCGTGTCTCATCGGGTCACCTCGTTGAATCCATTAACCGCTGACCGTCAACCGCTGACCGTCTTCCATCTTCCATTGGACGGTGCACGGCGCCGGAAATTTCACTCGCGGACGTCAGAACTGGTACTTGACGCTCAGGTTCACCTCGTCCCGGTCCCTGAACAGGCCCAGGCTGCTGTATGGGTTTTCCCCAAAGAACCCGCTCACGGCCAGCTTGACCCGCCAGTTCGTCCCCAGCCGGAACAGCAACTGGCCGCTGACGAAGCCGCCGCTGGATCCGAATCCGTATCCCGGGGAGTCCGTGAAGAGCCAGACGCCCACTATCCTCGGCGACAGCAGCCCGTGCAGGTAATTGGTGAAGATGGCGCCGATCAGCTTGAAGGAATGCTGCTTGGAGAAGGTGGTGTCATACCCCGGGATCTCCAGGATTTTTTCGTCGAAGTCGTAGTCCAGGATGGCCGTGTGCATGAACTGGAAGATGAACCAGATGGACTGGTCCGGGTTGAGCCAGCGGATGAGGGCAGGCTGCTGGATGGTCAGGGCATAGCTCATGACCATCTTCTTCTTGTTCCTGAAGAACTTCAGCCGGTCACCGGTGGGATGGGTTGCCAGGTCCTGCTCCATCAGCGAGAACACCGGGAATGTCCGGTCCGGTTCGAAGGCGGCCTCCAGCTTGATGTTGGTCCCCGCCGGGTAGGGGATGGTGGACTCCAGCGAGAACCCGCAGACGTGCTGACGCGGGAACCCGATGTACACATCCACGCCCTCATCGCCCATGCCGTATTCCGCCCGGGAGTACAGGGGGATGGGCGGGCTCAGCTGGTGGGTGTAGAAGTACACCAGGGTGTAGGTCATGAAGTCCCCGATCTCGCCCTGCCACCGGGCGCCTGCCCGGCTGTTGCGCAGTTCCCGCTCCGGGTACAGGAATATCTTGTCGCGGATCTTCCAGGGGGCGATGCTGTCATCACCCTTGGCGATGGAAGGGGAGGGAACGGGGGGAAGGCCCCAGGCGCCGGCGAAGGTCAGGGGCGTGGTCACCGTGTCCTTGGGGTCGTCCAGCATGGGGATCCAGACCACTTCCAGGCTGCCCCGCATGGCGGGAACATCGAACAGCGCCTTCAGCATCCACAGGGGGACGCGGGTGTCTTCGAAGCTCTCCAGGGGTCCGAAATGCCAGGTGGCGTTCACCGGGTTGACCACGTCCAGCAGGCGGTACTGCCCGGTTTCGCCCCAGGACACCTGCTGCTTGCCGATGCGCAGGTGCAGCCAGTCCGTTGGCTCGGCGTCCAGGTACAGCTCGCGGATGTCGGTCTCGGTGTAGAAATTGTCGTGCACCCAGTCCCTGATCCTGGGCCCGTTGCCGTAGTAGCCGGCGTAGGGGGGCTGGGCCTCCTTGTCCACGTCCAGCTTCAAAGACCTTACGCCGCGGAAGATGGCGTGGATGGAAATGCCCGCAATGGGGGTGTATTCGGCTTCCAGTTGCAGGGTGTTCCTCATCATGGACAGCTTGCCCAGCTTGTCACCGTGATTGATGGGGAGGCCCTCGTCGTCCACCTCGGACTTGTCGTCGGAGATGAAGAGGCCCGACTGGTTCATTATGTAGCCGTTGAAGACGAACTTGGGGAATTCCTCCTCGTCGTCGTCGAACACGTCGCCGAAGCCCATGTCGTCTTCTTCGGCCTCCTCTTCGTCCTCGCCGCCGTAGAAGTCGACTTCTTCTCCGTCGGTGTCTTCCTGAGCCAGCGCGGGCGACGGACAGGCGAACAGGAACAGGACCGCTGACAGGCCGTGCAATACAGTCCACCGCTTCACGTTCCCCTCCTTGCGCATGCGCGGTGCGGGCCGCGCGTCCCGGGCCAGGTCGTGAAAGGCCCTATTCGCAGGTGGCCGGCGACGGGTTCTCCGCCGGGTACTTGTCCTTGTCCGCGTACACGTTGGTGATGGCGATGCTGTCCGGGTACGCGAAGAATTTTGCCGTCCCGATGAAATCATCGGTGCTCGCCGGGTCGTCACCGAAGTACGTGGTCAGCGTAACCAGGCCAGGCGGGACATTGCCCACCACGAAGCGACCCTCGCCCTTGCCGGCCATGGTGTGCGGCACGTCGGCCAGGGGGGCAGGCAGACCGGTGAATTCGTCGAAGTACCGGTATTCGCCGGCGGGATCGGCGACCACGTGACCGCAGGACACGTACTCCTCTTCGCCGGCCTCGTTCACCCAGTAGATGGCGCCGGCCACCACGGACTTGGTCTTGTCCGGCACGAACCCGGCGAGGCCCGCCGCCATCTCGAACCCGTTGACGCTGACGGCCCAGATCTCTTCGTCCTGGGCGTCGGAGTCGATATTGAACTGGTAGGTGTCCTTGAACAGGTCCGCTGTGACCCGGAATCCCAACAGCTCGTGATCGGCTGGAACCTCCATGGCGATGTTGCCCTGGCCGTCGGAGAGGGTCTGGTACGTCAGCATATCGCCGGTGTCGTTGTCGATGGCCGTGACCTCCGCACCCTCGATAACGGCCTTGGTGAGGTTGTCTTTGACCACCGCCTTGAATGTGACCATCTGCATCGGCGTGTCCGTCTTGCCTTGATCGATGGTCGGGCCCGGATCATTCGGCTTGCCGGGGTCCGCCACTACGTCAGTACCACCGCCATTGCTGTCGCTGCCGCACGCCAGCGCGAAAACAGCCGTCATGGCGACCAGGCCCGGGATCAACTTGCAGGATTTCATGTTCATACCCCCAGAGGATTGAAACACTTGGAAACAACTTCATTCGGACTCTGCTGAAGAATAGACAAGGGAAACGTGATCGTCAAGCATGGCGATGCCCCGGATCGCGGGCGCTGGCACGGCTGGAGCATCGTGGTAAGGTCGGCGTCAATCGCAGGAGGTTGCCGTGCCCGAAGAGACGCAGGAAACAAAAAGTCCCTGGAAGGAAATCGTTCAACCCTTCATCGACCTGGTGCGGGCCCCGAGGGCCCTGTGGGGGATCAACCTCCCCTATTTCCTGGAGGGATTCGTCTACTTCGGGATCGTGGGGTACCTGGCCATGTACTTCAACGAGTACGTGGGCCTGTCTGACGAGTGGGCCGGGCCCATGGTGGGGGCATTGACCTACGGGATCACATTTTCCATGTTCTTTTTCGGAGGCCTGGCGGACAAGTGGGGCGTGCGGCGGGCCCTGCTCGTGGCGTTCTGCCTCATGATCGGTGGCCGGTTGCTCCTGTCCGGGGCGCCGTTTACCGGCCTGTCGGGCGGCCTGTGGTCCCCCATGCACTTCATGGCCCTGCTGGGGATCGGGCTGGTGGTCCTCGGGTACGGCATGTACATGCCGGCGGCCTACACGGCGGTCCGGCAGTTCACCACCCCCAAGACCGCGGCCATGGGTTTCGCCATGCTGTACGCCCTGATGAACCTGGGCGGCTGGCTCCCCACGTTCTTTTCGCCGGTGCGAAAGGCCATCGGCATCTCGGGGGCCTTCTGGATCTACACCTCCATCACCCTGGTGGCCCTGCTCGCCACCTGGCTGATCCTGAAGAAGAAGGTGGTTCTCGAAACCATAGCGGGGGTGAAGGCCGAAACCGGCACTGATGTGTCCAAGGCGGACGACGAAGAGGAAGGCAACCCCAAGGAGCCTTTCTCCGTGTGGCGCTGGCTCAGGAACCACCCCCTGGCCGATCCCAAGTTCGCCTTCTTCATCTTCTGCCTGATCCCGGTCCAGACCCTGTTCGCCCACAACTGGTTGACCCTGCCCATGTACGTGGAACGGGCCTACCGGGGCACGTGGATCGGCACCAACTTCGAAGTGGCGGTCAACTTCAACCCCCTGCTGATCTTCATCCTGGTGCCCATCGTCACGGCCCTGACCCAGAAGAGGAATGTCTACAACATGATGATCCTGGGGACCTTCGTGATGGCGGCCCCCACCTTCCTGCTGACCCTGGGCGCCACCTGGTGGACGCTGCTGGGCTACCTGGTGCTGATGACCATCGGCGAGGCCATGTGGCAGCCCCGTTTCCTCCAGTACGCGGCGGAGATCGCACCCAAGGGCCGTACCGGCGCCTACATGGGCGTGGCCCAGTTCCCCTGGTTCCTGACCAAGGTGATCACCAGCCTCTACAGCGGCTGGTTCCTGGCCAACTACTGCCCCAAGGAAGGCGAGACCAACACCGAGTTCATGTGGTTCGTCTACGGTCTCATCGCCATCAGTTCCTGCGTCATGCTGGTCCTGGCTCGGGGCTGGCTCGGCAAGGACTTCAAGACGAAGGCGGACATCTGAGGGTCCATCGCTGTCGCGATGGAGTCAATAGTTCATAGTCAATGGTCCATGGATAATGGTCTATGGTTAATGGTTAATGGGTAATGGTTTGGGATCTTATGAAGGGATCTGGTACCTTGATCGACCATCGACCATCGACCATCGACCATCGACCATCGACCATCGACCATCGACCATCGACCATCGACCATCGACCATCGACCATCGACCATCGACCATCGACCATCGACCATCG
>JADHTP010000149.1 GCA_016784945.1 Deltaproteobacteria bacterium
CCAGCAGGGCGCCGCCGGCCAGATCGACCGACTGGACGATGGATTCCCCGTCGTCCAGGAGGAAGGTAAAAACGGCGTCGATGGTGGACACGCGGCCGATGGTTCCCCGGTCGATTATTTCTTGCAGCCTTTGGTACAACGGGTGAAACCGGTACATGAACCCTTCCATGACGGGCAGGCCAGTCCGGCGGGACACCTCCGCCACCACACGAGCCTCTGCGGCGTTGACCGTGAGGGGCTTTTCGCACATCACAGGCAGTCCGGCTTCCAGGGATCGGACCGTCCATTCGGCATGGAGACTGTTGGGCAGGGGCAGGTAGACGGCGTCGATGGCACCGGACCGGATCATGTCGTCGTATGCCCCGAAAGCGTCGGGAATACCGAACCGGTCCGCCCAGGTGCGCGCCCGGGAGGGATCCCGGCTGGCCACCGCGGTCACGATGCATCCCCGGCTGCCCTGGATGGCGGGAATAACGGATTCCGATATGTCGGCCGTCCCCAGGATGCCCCACTTCAGCCTGTCGCCCACGGAAGACCCCCTGACAGGATTCGATCGGTTCACTCTCTCACGTTCCTCCCGGGGCGTGCAAACGGGCTTGACAAGGGTTCGGAGTATGGGGGATACGTCAAACAGGGCTTTGGGAAACCCATGACTTCGAAACAGGGAAATCAGGGCGCCGTCGATTTCTATTGCCTTTCCCCCGACGGACGGTATGGATTGACCCTGACCACAGACGCCCCGGTGGCCGGTGAACCGTCGCGCGCGCCGCTGGCCTGGCTGGCAAGACACGAATTCACCCTGTCCGATCGGACGGCCGACACGGTTCTCTGGACCCTGGCCAGGCGGTGTTCGACCCCCCGGCAAACCTGGGTTTCCAGTCGGGGCGAAGCCGCCGTTCTGACTGGAGACGACGAACTGTTCTTCGTGGCCCCCGAAGGAAAACCGACGGGGGAAACAAGCGTCCTCGAACACCTGGAAGACGACCCGGAGTTTTCACAACACGCCGAATCAGATTCCAATGGACTGCTGTGGGACGAGGCGCCCATCGGCTATTTCTTCGATTTCGACGGTCGATCCGTTTTCTGCCTGCGTCCCCACTGGGGAACCAGCCTGGGTTTCGATGTTTCGGATGCCCGGCCCCTGGAATGGGACGGATCCCTCGTGGAGGCCGCCGGACGGGCCGAGAACCAGTGGGTTCATGCCCGGCTCCAGGCTGGTCTGGACAGGATCCGGCATCGTAACGGATGCAGCCCGGGATCGGCCATCGACATCGGCCTGGCGTCGGAACTCGCCTGGCGGGAAGGGATCACCAGCGCCGTGCCTCTCCTGAAATCGCTGGAAACTGCCTGCGGACAGCCCGGAAAATCGGCACAAACACCGGCCCTTTCGACTGGTTTGGCGGATCCCTCCCTGTTTCACCCGTGCAGTACCCGCAGGGCGGCGCAGGAGGCCCTTCTGCGCCTGGGCACACGTCCCGAAGGACGTCCCGTATACGCCACTGTGTCCCGCGACGAAACGACTTTGCCGGCCCATCCCAGGCCCGTGGACTGGGAGGACGCCATGAAGGACATTCGACCCGGTATGGACCCCGGGGAGGTCCTGAGGCGCGTGGGCACTCCGTTTTTCGCCGACGTGATTCCGGGCGCCTCCGCAATTGGGGACGATGTCCCACCGACATCCGCCTGGGAATACGATGACCTGGGCCAGGACCTCAAGCCCCTGACAGTTCGGATCACCTGTAAAAGCGAGGTCGTGGACACGGTTGAACGGCTGATTCCAGCCCCCTGGCTTGCCGACGACTACCGCACGCGCCGCCTTCACCGGGAAGGCGTTTCGCTGTGCATGACCGGGTTTTTTGCCGGTGACTTCGGTCCCGCATAGGGCCTGTTTTTCCTCTCCGAATGTGTTCCACCGTGAAAGGTGCTATAATGGCGGCGCTTTGAGGTGGTTTTTCTGCTCCATTCGATCCCGACCGCGACCCTGTCATGGTGTTCGGAACGGACGAAGATGCAATTGAAAGACCGGACACCGCCCGGCGGTGGCCTCCGTGATCGGTGCCATTGGCACCAACGGGGCAATGGGCCCCGGAATTGTTCCAAGGAGTGTTTCCAGATGAAGAACAAGCTTTTCTTTGGCGGACTGGCGTGGGCGACGGGCGAGGATTCGCTGCGGGATGCGGTGAGTCAGTATGGCGAACTTGAAGAGGTCCGCATCATCACCGACCGCGACACCGGTCGGTCCCGTGGTTTCGGCTTCGTGACCTTCGTGGACGAAGAAGCCGCTGCCAAGTGCAAGGAAGAAATGGACGGCGTGGCCATCGACGGTCGTAACGTGCGCGTGGACTATCCCCGCGAGCGTGAGAACCGCGGCGGTGGCGGTGGCGGCGGCGGCGGCTACAACAGCAACCGCTCCTGGTAATCACCCGCTTTCCGATTCGCAGACTCCGTTCGAAATCCCGGCATTTTCCACCCATTCGCGTTGCGCTATCATCAGGTGCCTTCGCACAGGTCCCTAATGGCGTCCTTCGCGCAAAACAGTGCCAGGACCTGATCGAGCGCACCGGCAGGGAGTTCGGTCGGATCGACACCCTCATCAACAATGCCGGGATCACCATGTGGTCGCGGCTGGACGAAATCGAGGACACTGACCTGCTGGAAAGGCTCATGAGGATGAACTAATTCGGCAGTGTTTATTGCACCTGGCATGCCCTGCACTTCCTGAAGGAAAGCCGGGGCCGCATCGTCTGCATTTCCAGCCTGACAGGTAAGACCGGCGTTCCCTGGCGCACGGGCTACGCCGCCAGCAAGCATGCCCTGAACGGATTCTTCGACTCGCTTCGCATCGAACTGGTCGGCCACGTCGTTGACCCAGTGACCCCCGGCCTGTCGCCGGGTCCGCCTCTCCACCAGGGTCACGCTCAGGCCCTTCTCCGCCAGCATTCACGCAACGGCCGCGCCGCTGGACCCCGCTCCCAGGACCACCACGTCCGTACTGTCCTTCCCGTGGGTCATGGCAACCCACGCGGCGGGACCCACCCACCGAAGGCCTTTTCCAGTTCCATGGCTACGGCAATGGACACGTGGTCGTTGCCGTGGGTGGTGATGGCCTGCACACCCAGGGGCAGGCCGTCCCGGTTCAATCCCAGGGGGATCTGGGTGGCCGGCATCTCCATCACGTTGATGATCCCCGTATAGACCCACTGGAACGGCGGCATGAGGGGCTTGTTGTGCAGGGGGGCCGGCTCCGTGTAGGACGGGTACAGCATGATGCCGTTGTGACCGATGGCATCGCAAAGCTCGGCACGCAGTTGTCTGCCCACCTCTTCATAGGGTTTCAGGTCGTCGGGATGGTGCTTGCCCGCCTCCTCGATGGCCGCCAGGAACAGGGATGGGATGGTGTAGGGTGAGCATCCCGTCAGCATGATGAGCATTTCGCGGGCCAAGTGGATCGGCTTTCCATTGCCCAGCATCTCGCTATAGGTCGCCCCCCCCGCCCCCATGACCATGGCGGCCCAGACGAGTATGGAGTGCCGCAGGTCATCGAATCGGGCCTGTCGCACCCTGGCCCCCCGGCTTGCCAGGTAGGCCGCGCACTTGTCCTGTGCCTCCAGCAGGTCCGCCTTCACGGGCAGCAGGCCGTTGTCCCGGACCACCAGCACATCCATGCCCTCAATCGTCACGCTCCCCGGGTTCCCCAGGTCCCAGTGGCGACACTCCGAATCACCCGGATCGGGACCGGCCAGGATCCGCAGCAGCGGCATCAGGTCCTCGGCCCGACGGGTGATGGGGCCGGTGCACATGTACCTCAGTGCCTCGTTCGCCGCGATGGGGTGCTGCCCCGTGGCCGGTACCATGCCCCCGGTGGGTTTGTGACCGAACACCCCGTTGAAGAAGGCAGGCAGCCGGATGGAGCCCCCGATGTCCGCACCGAGGCCGAAGGGTGAGCCACCGGCGCCCACGATGGCCCCTTCGCCTCCCGAACTGCCCCCCACGATCCGCCGCGGGTCGTAGGGGTTGTTCGACCGTCCATAGACCTTGTTGAAGGACTCCATCCACATGCACAGTTCCGACACGTTGGTGACGCCCATGGGGATGGCGCCGGCACGTCGAAGCCGATGGACGGTCGGGGCATCTTCAGTGGCGACGATTCCCTGGCGGGCCACCAGCCCAGACGTGTTGGGCATGCCGGTCAAAGCAAATGATTCCTTAATGGTACATGGCACACCATGAAGTTGTCGCCGGGCGTCGGGATGGCCGATTCGCACGGCCCGATCAGCCCGGTCCGCCTCTTCCCTGGCCTCGAAGAACCGGTCCGCCACCACCACGTTCATCCAGGGGTTCACGGACTCTATCCGCCGGATGTGGGCCTCCACCAGTTCCCGTGAAGTGGCCTCGCCGCTCTTCACCAGCGCGGCCAGCCGGATGCCCGATTGGGTATAGAGGGGATTCACGTTTTCTTCAGCTCCTTCCTCAACCATTCCACCGTGCGACGCAGGCCCTCATCGAGGGTAACCTCGGGCTCGTACCGCAGGTCGCGCCGTGCCCTTTCGTACCCGAAATAACAGTCGCGTCCCGCCACCTTGACGCGGTACCGTGTCAGGAGGGGCGGATGTTCAAGGAGGCGACTGGCCGATTCCACCAGGGCTGCGGCGGTCCAGGCCAAGGGAAACGGGACGCTGCGCCGGATCAAGGGGACGCCCAGGGCATCGCAGATCCGGTCCATCATGGCCTTCCACGTGATCTTCACCCCGTCCGATATAACGTAGGTGCCGCCAGCCGCCTCGGAGGTTTCACCCGCGAGAGCGATGCCGTGAGCCAGGTTCTCCACATAGGAATAACAGATGACGGCCAGGCCGCCCGACACGTGGCGGTAGGCCCCCAGGTTCTGCACCAGGGGCAAAAAGGACGTCCGGTCCTGCGGCCCGAAGGGAAAGAGACCCGGCCGCACGATCACACCCTCGATCCGATCCCGGGTGTGGGCCTTGAGAAGGGCGTCTTCAGCCCGGATCTTGGACAGCGCGTAGGGCATGGAAAGATTGTTCCTGGGCAGGTCCTCGTGACCGTCCGGGATGCCGCCCTTGTCCAGCCTGTGCACGGCCACGCTGCTCACGAGGACCACCCGGCGCACCCCGGCGGCCACCGCCGCATCGATGATGGCCTGGGTCCCGCCCAGGTTGACCCGGAGGAAGTCCTGGGCCGGGCCGTAGTCCCTGGCCAACGCCGCCAGGTGGAAGATCACCTCGACTCCGTCCACGGCGGATTCCAGCGACGGGGGCACCATCAGGTCCCCGCGCACCACTTCCGCCTCCAGGCCGTCCAGGGGTTCCAGGGAGGTGCCGTCCTGTGCCAGGACCCGCACCGGGTGGCCGGCCGACTCCAGGCGACGCACCACGTGGCTCCCGATGAACCCGTTGCCACCCGTGACCAGGACCTTCAACTTCATCCCCCCAGCAGGCCGCCACGCAGGGCGCAGAACACATCCATCAGGACGCCGATGGCATAGTGGAACACAAAGCCGTAGAACACCGAACGGGTACGGAGAGCCACGGCGCCCAACAGCAGCCCGGCCACCACGGAACCCCATATTTCGCCCGACGGCTTGCCGATGTGGATGAGTATGGAAGGAAAGCACTGGAACAGAATGGCCCCGAAGGAGCCGTAACGGTCCTTCAACCCGAACAGCATGTAACCCCGAAACAGGGTTTCCCAGCCGATGTAATAGAAGAGGTAGGCCCCTTCGTACAGTGTGAACCGGAGGGGATCCGCCGCGGCCAGTTTCGACATGGGATATTCGGCCTGGAAATCCCCCTGTCCGGCCGACAGGTACAGAAACGGCGCGCTGACCAGCAGGGCCATGGCCACGACCTTCAGTCCCAGCCGCCAGTCACCCGCCACGAAACCGAAACGTGACGGCCCCTCGCCAAGCAGGGCGAACCCCAAGACCACGGGGATCACGCCAAAGAGCAGGAAGATGGCCCCGAACCGATAGAACTGGGCGTGCATTTCAGCCAGTGGATGGGTATCCAGACCCAGGAGGGGCGCCACGGTCCCCAGGTAGAACTCCGGGCTGCCGTTATAGACGTACAGCACAGGCAGGACGGCGGCCAGCAGCAGGATCAGTCCGGTCCTGCGATCCGGGGGTTTGAGATGTCCGATGAACTCCTGCAACGGGCCTTCCCTGCTGGTCGAGTTATCCGGATTGAAGCCAAGAACCTGACAACTCAGGATTCTGTCGGAATGTCATCAAGGAGCACATCAGGGCACCAGTATCCAGGCCGGACATCAGGACCCCTTGCCAGGGGGGCGCGCTCGCCCCCCTCCCACACCCTGCTTCGCTCTCCTCCGGAGAGCTTCGAAGGGCGCTCCCCCCTTGCGCGACCGCCTTGCGCTCGCAGCAATCCGCCTTCATCGCCGGTCAGACGGTGGACGGTCGACGTCTCTCCAGAACCCGCAATTCCGCAGATTGCTTCGATACATGGACGATAGACGATCCGACCTGCGGGTTGTCAATCTCTTTTCGACCGGCCGTTTTCCCGCAGCCCGAAACGGAACTCGCAACAGGGGTCGCCCTCGGCCAGGGTGGTGGGACGCTCGAGGGTCACGGATCCACGGGCGAAATAGGCAACGTCGCCGCGGCAATACAGGGGGGCCAGGTCGGACAGCCCGATGTCGTTGCACAGGTTGACGAATCGACAGGTGGTGACCCGGAAGACGAAGCCGTCGTCGCGCACGTCCTCGAGAACCCCGTCGGAGTTAGGAAACCGCCCGATGACCCCGTTCACCATGGCCACCCTGCCCTCGGGATCCGCCACCAGGTACCGGCCGGGATCCAGCTGGTCCGCGTTGGCTTCCAGGAACGCCAGGCTGGCCTCGAGCACCACGTCCCTGACGACCTTCAGGGCCTGGTCCTCCCCTATCCGGGCGCGCAGTTCCAGGTACAGGTTCACCGACGGCCTGATCTGGTCCCGGCTGTCCCTGTCCCGATCGTCGGCAGGCTCGGGCAGGACCTGGAAGGGATCGGGCCTGCGACCCATGGCCAGCCCCACCCGGACCGTTTCTTTCAGCCCGAGCTGGTCGCGCAGGACCGCGAACGCAGCCCATTTCATGCGCAGTTCCGTTAGAATCTCATGAATGGTCATGCCAGCCTATCGCCTGGCGGTGAGGATACCGCGTTCGGGGCGATCAGTGAATCCCCATGGGCCAGGGCCCGTCGCCCTCCATGCGGAAACCGCAGCCGAGGGGAGGTTCCTTCATCATGGTGAGCCCCTGGCTCCACCACTTGAAGCTCACGTGGATGTGGTGGTGGTGAAAGGACCACCCGCTGCCGTAGGCGGCCCTCGCCACCGTGTTGTTGTACACGCTTTCCGAGATCCAGCCCTTGTCCTTCTGGGCCTTGAGCTCGGCCAGGATCAGCGGGGCCAGGAGCACGTCCAGACCGTAGACACGCAGGCGGCTGGACTCGGCC
>JADHTP010000150.1 GCA_016784945.1 Deltaproteobacteria bacterium
TCGCGGCCCTGGAGGGGGGCGTTGCCGCACTGGCCACGGCCAGCGGGCAGGCGGCCCAGTTCCTGGCACTCCATACCCTGTGTGAGGCCGGTGACAACATCGTGACGGCCAGTTCCCTCTCTGGCGGCACCTATAACCAGTTCAAGGTGGCTTTTTTGCGCATGGGCATCGACGTGAGGTTCGTTCGGGGCGACACCCCGGAGGAATTCGCCCGCCTGGTTGACCAAAGGACCCGGGCGCTGTACGTGGAATCCATCGGCAATCCCGGGTTCACCATCCCGGATTTCGAGGCCCTGGCCACGCTGGCTCACGACAACGGCATACCCCTGGTGGTGGACAACACCTTCGGATGCGCAGGATACCTGTGCCGGCCCATCGATCATGGCGCCGACATCGTGGTCCAGTCGGCGACCAAGTGGATCGGGGGCCATGGCACCTCCATAGGCGGCGTCATCGTGGACTCCGGCAGATTCGACTGGGGCAGCGGCAAGTTCACCGTGTTCACCGAGCCATCACCGGGCTACCACGGACTGAAGTTCAACGAGGTGTTCGGCAAGGGTACGCCGTTCGGCAACATCGCCTTCATCATCCGGGCCCGCGTCGAGGGTCTTCGGGACCTGGGACCGTGCCTGAGCCCCTTCAACGCCTTCCTCCTGCTGCAGGGTCTGGAAACCCTGTCCCTGCGGGTCCAGCGTCAGGCCGACAACGCCATGGCCCTGGCACGGCGGCTCCAGTCGCACCCCGACGTGGAGTGGGTCAGCTACCCGGGGCTCGATACCCATCCGTACCATGACAGCGCACGCAAATACCTGCACAACGGATTCGGATGTGTCCTGTGTTTCGGGATCAAGGGGGGCATGGAATCGGGCAGGCGGTTCATCAACAGCGTCCGCCTGGCCAGTCACCTGGCCAACGTGGGTGACGCGAAGACCCTGGTGATTCACCCGGCCTCCACCACCCACCAGCAGCTCTCGGAAACGGAACGGACCGCATCCGGGGTGACCGACGAGATGGTCCGCGTGTCCGTGGGTATCGAGCACATCGACGACATCGTGGAGGATTTCGAGGGCGCATTCTCCAAAGCAGTGTAGAATCTCACCGCCATGGACAAACTCGCCAGACTGATCTCCCCCAGCACACTCACCTTCCGGTCCGATGAGCCGTTCAACCTGGAATCGGGCGGGACCCTGCCGTCCATCCGCGTCGCCTACCGCACCTGGGGGCGGTTGACGCCCGACCGTGACAACGCCGTGGTGGTCTGCCATGCCCTCACCGGCTCCGCGGACGTGGACGAGTGGTGGCCACGGATGCTGGGTCCGGGCAAGGCCCTCGACCCCGACTCCGATTTCATCCTTTGCGCGAACATTCTGGGCGGATGCTACGGCAGCACGGGACCCACCACCATTGATCCGGCCACGGGTCTGCCTTTCGGACCCGATTTTCCCCCGGTCACCGTGCGGGACATGGTCCGGGCCCAGCGCCTCCTCCTGGACTCGCTGGGCGTGACCCGGGTCCGTGTGGTGCTCGGCGGTTCTTTGGGGGGCATGCAGACCCTGGAGTGGGCCATCCTGTGCCCCGACCTGGTGGAAACCATCGTCCCCATCGCCACCTCAAGCCGACATTCACCCTGGTGTATCGGCCTCTCGGAAGCCCAACGGCAGGCCATCATGGCCGATGGGGACTGGAACGAGGGGCGCTATTCGCCCGGACATCCGCCGACCGCCGGCCTGGGCGCCGCCCGCATGATGGCCATGTGCTCCTACCGCAGCTGGCCCGGTTTCCAACACCGCTTCGGACGAAGACGCCAGGAAGGACGCGCCGATGTCTTCCAGGTGGAAAGCTACCTGAGGTACCAGGGACTCAAGCTGAACAACCGTTTCGACGCCAACACCTACGTCGCCCTGACCCGCGCCATGGACAGCCACGACGTGTCCCGGGGTCGCAAGGACGCGGCCGGCGTGCTGAACGACATCCACCAGCCGGCGCTGGTGGTCACCATCGACAGCGACGTGCTCTATCCCACGCCGGAACAGCGGGAACTGGCCGACAACATGCCCGGCGCCCGGCTCTGCGTTCTGAATTCACCCCACGGGCATGATGCCTTCCTCATAGAAGTGGACGAGTTGGAGAGCAGGGTCCGGGAGTTCCGTCAGCGGTGCGGTTGAACCCGCCCACGGAGGAATCATGTCCAAGGATACGGACGCCATGAAGGAAATCCTGGAGCGACAGCGCGAAGCCTTTCTGACGGCCCCGGCGCCTGACGTGGCCCAACGCCGTGAAGCCCTGGCCCGACTCGAAAAGGTCATCCGCAAACACCGCGACGATTTCTGCGATGCCATATCCAGCGACTTCGGTAACCGGTCCCGTCACGAAACCGTTGCGGCCGAGCTGTTCCTCGTCTTGGAATCCATACGACAGGCCCGTTCCAAGGTCCGCAAGTGGACGGCATCGGAACGCCGGCCAACTTCCCTGGCCTTTCTGCCCGGCCGTTCCATGATCATGTATCAGCCCCTGGGTTGCGTGGGTGTCATTTCCCCCTGGAATTACCCGGTTCAACTGGCACTGGGCCCCATGACCGGCGCCCTGGCGGCGGGCAACCGCATCATGCTGAAACCTTCCGAACTGACACCGCTGACTTCCGAGCTTCTGAAGCAGTCCCTTGGCGAGGTCTTCGGCGAGGAGGAGATCGCCGTGGTCACCGGTGGTCCGGAGGTGGGTCGGGCCTTCAGCGGTCTGCCCTTCGACCACCTGTTGTTCACCGGCGCGCCCAGCATCGGCAGCCTGGTCATGAAGGCGGCCTCGGTCAACCTGGTGCCGGTGACCCTCGAACTGGGGGGCAAATCCCCGGCCATCGTGGCGCCGGATTACAGCCTGGGCCGCGCTGCGAACGCCATTGCCTTCGGCAAGCTGTTCAACGCCGGCCAGACCTGCATCGAGCCGGACTATGCCTTTGTTCCTGCGGGGACACGAGACTCCTTCGTGGAACACGTGCGCCGACAGGTGGCCGCCATGTACCCGACCCTGGCGGACAATCCCGACTACACCAGCATCATCAGCGATCGCCATTTCGCGCGCATCACGGCCCTGGTGGAAGACGCCCGCTCCAAGGGAGCCCGGATCATCGAGTTGAATCCCGCTTCGGAAGACCTGTCCGGTACGGGAAAGATGGTGCCTCTCGTCGTGCTGGACGTGACCGAAGACATGGCCCTGATGCAGGAAGAGATCTTCGGTCCCGTACTGCCGATCATGGAATACGAGAGGGAGGCCGACGCCATCGACTACGTTCAGCGGCATCCCAGACCCCTGGCCCTGTACTATTTCAGCGACGATCGGACCTCGGTGGAGAACATGCTGAGCCGGACCATTTCCGGCGGTGTGTCCGTGAACGACACATTCCTGCACGTGGCCCAGGAAGAACTGCCCTTCGGGGGCGTGGGCACCAGCGGCATGGGCTGTTACCACGGTGAGTACGGATTCAGAACCTTCAGCCACAGAAAGAGCGTGTTCTTTCAACGCCGACCCAATGCGATCGACCTCGTCCGTCCTCCCTATGGCGGCACCATCGACAAGCTGATGAAACTGTTGATTGGATAGGACGCCCGAGACAGGCTCACCCTGATACCCGACCCATGAGCAGGGCCCCCAGCACCAGGAGGATGGCCAGGGGGGCCACCACCCGCACCAGGAAATTCCAGACCTTGAAGAGCCCCGGGCTGAACTCGCCGAGTTCTTCCTTCTTTTCCTCCGTCGTGAGGACCCATCCCACGAAGAACGAGATGAGAATCCCCCCGATGGGCAGGGCCAGGTTGGCACAGAAGAAGTCGAACAGGTCGAACACGGTACGGTCCAGCACCGTGAAGCCCGCCAGGAGATTGAAGGACAGGGCGCAGGGCACGCCCACGGCAAAGATGATGGTCCCGGCCGTGATAACCGCATTGCGGCGAAGCATCTTCTTTTCGTCGATGAGGTAGCTGCTGACCACCTCGAGAAGCGACACCGCCGAGGTCAGGGCCGCGAAGGACACCAGAACATAGAAGATCACGGACATCCAGCGGCCCCCTTCCATTTTCAGGAAGATGGCCGGGATCGCGGTGAAGAGGTTGCCGATCCCCCCGGACTCCATGACCAGGCCGAATGAGAAGATGCTCCCGAAAATCACCACGCTGGCGCACAGGGCCACGAACACGTCCAGGCCGGCGATGGCCACGCAGGCCAGGCCGATGTTGGCCTTGCGGGGCAGGTAGCTGCCATAGGTGAGCAGTGCTCCCATTCCCAGCGACAGGCTGAAGAACGCCTGCCCCAGGGCCCAGAGCACCATGTCCAGGTCCAGGTTGGCGAAGTCCGGCAGGAAAAGGAAACGCATGGCCTTGCCGCCGCCGGGCAGGGTGAAAACCCGGACCACCAGGATCAGCAACATGAGCAACAGCAGGGGCATGAGGATGCGGTTCCATCGCTCGATGCCCTTGGATACGCCGCCAATCACCACCAGCACCGAAAAGACCATGAACACGAAGAACCAGGCCACCTGCTTGACCGGGTTGGACACGAAGTCGTCGAACATCTGCACCGGGTCATTGCCTGCGAAGTCCCAGGCAACGGACTTCACCACGTATTCCATGGTCCACCCGGCCACCACCGCGTAATAGGACAGGATCAGGAACCCGGCCAGAAGGCCCAGAAATCCCGTGAGACGCCAGGGGGACGCGGGACGCAATGCCCGGAAGGAGCCCACGGGATTGAGCCGCCCCCGACGGCCGATGAGGACCTCCGCGATCATCACGGGCAGTCCCACCAGCGCCACGCACAGCAGGTAGATCAGGACGAAGCCCCCGGCCCCGCCCTGCTCGGGATCCTCGCCGCCGAAACGATAGGTGAGATAGGGAAACTTCCACAGGTTGCCCAGGCCCACAGCCGAACCCGCCGCCGCAAGGATGAAACCCAGCCGGTTGCCCCACGCGCCTCGACCCTGCGTCTCCTGTGTCATGGTCCTCCCCGGGGTCAACCGCCCCGATCAAACCGGTCCATCCGTTGGAAGTAGTCGTCCGAGTCCTTCTTCACCTGCCCCGACAGGATCATGATGGTGAAGAGGTTGGGAATGGCCATGAGGCCGAGGGCCGCGTCGCCGAATCCCCAGACCACCTCCAGGGCCACGACGGCGCCCAGGAAATGCATGGCGAGGAAAGCGACCCGGTAGGGCAGAACGCCCTGTTCGCCGAACAGGTACTTGGCGGCGCGATCTCCGTAGTAGGACCAACTGATGGCCGTGGAGATGGCGAACAGGAACACCGCGATGGTCACCAGCAGGTTGCCGAAGGGGATGATGGGCGCCAGTCCCCGTTTGAACGAGGCGGCGGTCAGGGGTGACCCGTTCAGGAGGTTGCGTCCCTGCACAATAACGTCGTCACCGGGTATGGCCTGACCGGTCCCGTCTTCGAAGGTGACAATGCCTCCCGGCCCCACCCGCAGGAGTCCGTTCATTGGCGCGCCGCCCACCTCCAGGCGACAGTCGTCCATGATCGAATGGTTCCGCACCAGGCTGGTGGTCTGCAGGCGGCCCGACACCACCCGATCCTCGCCCTGGAAACGGTCGACATCCAGCACCCCGCCGTTGGGCTGGACCTCGCTGCCCGCCATCACCACGGTGAGGGAACTCTTGGGCGTGAAGGTCACGGCATCGTCGTGTTTTTCGTCCCAGGTCCCCATGAGCACGATGATCAGCCCGGTCATGAAGCACACGACCACGGTGTCGATGAAAGGCTCCATGAGGGCCACGGCCCCCTCCCTGACCGGTTCGTCGGTCTTTGCCGCGGCATGGGCGATGGGGGCGCTGCCCTGGCCCGCCTCGTTGGAGAACAGCCCGCGCTTGACGCCCCAGGTCAGAGTGAAGATGAAGGTGGAACCGGCGAACCCGCCGATCATTCCCGAGGTGGAAAAGGCCGATCCCACGATGGTGGCGACGGCTTCCGGGAGGGCCGGCAGGTTCAGGGCCACCACCAGGAGGCCGCACAGTACGTACAACCCGCCCATGAGGGGCACCAGTCGACTGGCCACGAGGCCGATGCGGCGGATGCCGCCGATGATGACCATGCCCACCAGCACCGTGGACACCAGGCCCGAGATCCAGTTGGGAATGCCGAAGTCGGACCGGAAGCTGTCCGCCATGGTGAAGGCCTGGATGGAGTTCCCCGATCCGAAAGACGACACCACCGCGCAGGCGGCAAAGGTGACGGCAAGCCACTTCCACCGGGAACCGAAGGCCTTTTCGATGTAGTACATGGGTCCGCCGGACACGGACCCGTCTTCGTGGATCACCCGGTATTTCTGGGCCAGGGTGCACTCGGTGAACTTGGAGGCCATCCCGATGAAGCCGGTCACCCACAGCCAGAACACGGCGCCTGGACCGCCGTAGTGGATGGCAGTGGCCACCCCGGCGATGTTTCCGATGCCCACGGTGGCGGAAAGGGCCGAAGAGAGGGCCTGGAAATGGGTGACGTCCCCGGCGTCGTCGGGATCGTCGTAGCGCCCCATCACGACACGGACGCTGTGACCCAGCCGCCTGACCTGAATGAAACCCATGCGGACGGTCAGGAACAGACCGGTGAACAGCAGCAGGATCACCATGAACGGCAGGGCGTCAGGCGTATTCCAGATCAGGCCGCTCAACCAGTCCACTGCCGCCTGCAGATCACCCATGTTTCACCGTACCTCGCCGGAATCGGTGCATTATGTCCCGAAGGGATCCACGGGGTCAAGACGTGGGGGGGGAGGGGAAGTCAATAGTCCATAGTCAATAGTTGGTCTGCAGAAAACCTGGGGACAAACCTGGGGACAGTCACCAGGTTTCAGCGTTGACGGACAGGGCCTAGTTCGTCCGGTTGCGCACGCGAAGGCTGTACTGGGTGTCCAGGCAATGCCCGGCCGCTCCTGCCGTGCGGGCCACACGGACCCAGAAGGTGTTGGTGTCGGTGTTGCAGTACCTCAAGTCCTTGATTGTATCGTCGCAGTGGACGCCATCGTTTTCGGCCCCGCCGCAACAGTCATCGGATTCCGAGATCACGCCCGCTTCGCATTCGTCGGGCTTGCAGCAGTCCCACAAACGGGGCCCCGGCGTGGTCAGGCAGGTGCCCTCCCCGACGTCGTCCTTCTGGTCAACGAAGTCGGTGAACCAGTCGTACAGACCCATGGTGCTGTTGCCACCGTTGCATTCCACGGTGGCGTCGCAAGCCCCCCGGTACACGTTGACCTTGATGTCATCACCCAGGATCATCTCCACCTGCACATGGAAGTTGTCCTGGCCGGTATACACGAGGTCCCCGGCATCTGCCGTGTCCAGGGCCGTGAACATGTACCAGTCCACGTCCGTATCCGGCACGATGCGGCCCGAAATATCCTGGTAGCCGCCGGCCTGGGCGTCGGAGAAGTTACCCAGGTCCACGGCGTCAGCGCATGTATTACCCG
>JADHTP010000151.1 GCA_016784945.1 Deltaproteobacteria bacterium
GGATTCCCGCCCCTCGACCCGGGTCCCAGGGGAGCGCGAGGGCCGGGCGGTCCGTCCCGGCCCCCGTGACACGGCTCCGGGTTACGCCGTCCGGCGCGTCGAGCCGGTCCTCCCATGCCGCCAGCGCGGCGGGGTCGTACAGCGTGGTCAGGCTCACTGGTTCGGTACCCGGGGGCTGAGCCACCAGTGGGGGCGGCCAGGTCCCCGTTGGCCCGGGTGTCCCCCCGGTTCGCGATCGCAGCTTCAGGGCCGTGAGCAATTCCCGGCCCGGGCCACGGGTCGGGAAACGAACGGCTGCCGGGTCGCGGCCTCTTGTGGTTCCGTCTCCCGGCATGGGCGTGACGTCGTCTTCGGCGGTGGGAAGACCTTCCCACCGGATCGATTCGTCCACCAGGCGCTGTGGCGCCACCGGTGGATCGCCGGGCACGGGTTCCAGGAGATCGTGAGTGTCATATCCTTCCGGCACCCCGTGGGCGGTTACCGTGCCGAAACGGGTGGCGCGACGCCTGGCGGCGGGTCCGTGGGCCGCCGGCCCGAACAGGGATCGCCGTCCCCCAAGGGGTTCCCATGCGCCGAAGGCCGCAGGCCGTTGCCGTCGCCGCAGACGCAGTCCCACGGTTTCGGGGGCACCCTCCATGAAGGACCAGAATCCGCCGGGCGTGAAGTCCTGTCGGGTGAACTCGGGAAAGAACCGGTGGATTCCAGTGATGATCGGTGCGGCCCGGCTGGCGATGCCGGTCCCGTCGAAAGCCTCCATGGCGGCGATGCGGCCCAGGAGTCCCCAGGTCGAGGGTCCCACGTCGCGGGAGGTCAGCCCCATGCGGTGGGCCGACCAGTCCGCGACCAGAACCCGCCGTGCCTCTTCTGTGACCGATGTCGCCATGGATCCTGTCAGCCCTTGTTGCCCGCACCCGGGGACGCCTTGCCTGGCTCGAAATCGAAATAGTCGTAGGTGATCTCGATTTCCTCGAAACCGATGGCGGCCTCGCCGGCATTGAATCCCGGTCCGGAATATTTCGTCATGAAGGCCCCGTAGAGGTTGTATCGGCCGATTTCGTCGCCCGCATCACTGCAGGCCACCACCGACACCGTGGAACGCTCCATGGGTTGCCGGTTCGGGTTCATGATGGCCTTCATCCAGTTGAAGAACTCCCCCGATGTGGCGAAAAAGCCCTTCTTCAGGGTCAGGGGCGTGAAGTTGCCCGGACCCACGAGGTTGACCTTGTGACGGGGGTTTCCACCCTCGAAAAACGAGACCGTGTCGGCCTTCCATTCCAGTCCGCGGGCCTCCGCGAACTTTGCCGTCTGGATCCCATCAATTTCCACGAAGAAGCTGAACGCGCTGTCGGGATCCCGACGCCCGCTGGACGGGCCGCCCTGTCCGCTTCCGGACTTGGCCATGGGTCACCTCCTCGGGAGTCTCAACCTCCCTCCGAAGCTCCTTGCATTTCCTGGGCCACCCTGAGGACGATGAATTCGGTGGGTCTGACCGGGGCAACGCCCACGTCCACGATGAGTTTTCCGGCGTCGCGTTCCTCGGGAGGATTGGTTTCGTCGTCGCACTTGACGAAGAAGGCCTCCTCGGGCGTCGAGCCCGTGAAGTACCCCTTTCGCCACAGGTCCACCAGGAACTGGGTCACGTTACGGGACACGGTTTTCCACAGGGTCGGCTGATTGGGCTCGAAGACCACCCACTGGAGGTTGGTGGCCATCGCCTTGTTGATGGCGTTGAGAATCCGGCGGACGTTGAGGTACTTGAACTGGGGGTCCGAGCTCATGGCCCGGGCGCCCCAGACCAGCAGGCCCCTCGTGGAACCGGATTTCAGGCAGTTGATCCCTTCTGAATTGAGGTACCCGATGTCCTCTTCCCGCAGCAGGATGGCCAGGTCCTGTGCATGGCGGACGACCTCGTTGGCGGGTGGACGGTGGACCCCCATGGCCTCGTCACATCGCGCCACGACGCCCGCCACGTGTCCGCTGGGCGGCACCAGCAGCCGATGCCCCTTCCGGTCCAGTACGATCCACGGGAAGTACAGGGCCGCATACCGGGTGTCGAAGGTCAGGCGGTATTCTCTGGTCCTTTCGACACTGTCCGGGAAGGGGGAGTCCAGCAGCGCGAAGCGGTCGTTCATCCTTTCGCATTGCGAAATCAGGGCGTCGTGCACCACCTCTACGTCCTTCAAGGTGGAAAACGGCTGGCCCGTGACGCCGTTGTTGCGCTGGTGGAGCCACATCACGTCGGGTACCGCCAGGAGGTCCACCTCGTGGACCAGTTCCAGGGCCTGGAGGCCGGTCCTTTGGCCTGGGCCGCCGGACAGGCCGATGAAATCGTCGGGCGTGATGCCGCTCAGTCCGTCCAGGCCGCCGGTCAGCGATTTTCCGTCCACCGGGGCGGGGAGGTTCGAGGGGGGGGAGCTCCCGGAGACCAGCGATTGCACGCGCACCAGCCGTGAGCGATCGAAAAGCACGCGCTCCACGAAGGCCGGGCTGACGGGATTCAGGGACAGGTCCTGGAAGGTCTCGTTGGCCAACGGACTGGTGACGTCCAGCTGGAACTCCACCGGCTCCAGGTAGGTGGGCGCGCTGGCGTTCATTGCCTGTGCCAGGGGCTCGTCCGGTGACCACTGCACGATCTTGCCCGACACGGCGGTGATGAACCGGTGCGCCTCGGCGTTTTCGTTGTAGATCCGGACCAGGGCGCCGGGGCGGAAACCGTGGGTGGAACGGATGGTCGCCTCCCGGTCCCCCTTGCCGGCGTCCAGGGTCAGGAAAGTCTGTGCCCTTGGCGGCTGTGCCTTGACGGTCACTGCCACCTGGTTGCCCCAGGTGCCTTCGCTGACGGCCTCCACCTGGAGGGTGGGTTGACCCTCATGGTCGTTCAGTCGAAGGGACGCCGACTCGGCGAAGTCACCCCCGGACCGCCCGCTCCGGTGAGCGACACGCACCACGTAGCACTCGCGGCCGCCGTTGTGGAAGAATGCCTCCACGGCGGGTCCCAGGAACCCGCCCTCGGGCAGGTCCCCGAACACGTCGGTGAACTGCGCCATCCCCGTGATCCGCGTGGGGAGGTCCGTGGGGCCCCTCTGGGCCAGTCCCACGAATCCCACCACGCCGCTTCTGCCCAGGGTGATGGGTGTGTGGCGACGCTCAAGGGCTTCGTTGTAGATGCCGGGAGGCTTGATGTCCGATGCGGGTGGCGGCACGTGGTCCTCCGAATCGTCTCTAGGTCCGGGTCTTGTTGATTTCCTGGTTGATCCCGGAGATCTCCTTCACCCAGACGTGCCTTTCCCGGTGTTCCATTTCGAGGATGTCTTCCAGTTCCCAGTGGAAGTGATAGGCGATGTACGCTACCTCCTGGTAAAGTTTGTCCAGGGGGTAGCTTACAATTCCCCCACTGTCAGCTCACCCCCCAGATCCACTTCGAACCCGTGCTTGCATTCGGGGCAGGTGACCTTGACGCTCGCCGTTCCGTCCTCGTTGATACGCCGGTAGAAGTCCTGCAGATAGGCCAGGTCAGATGCGTACAATTCCTCGATGACGGCGGGGTTGATGCTCTTGAGGTCGCCCAGGCTGGTCACCACCCTGGAAAGCAGGATGACCACCAGGTAGGCGCGGTTCTGCTGGACCCGGTAATCCTGGAGAGGCAGGATCTCGTCCTTGGCGTTGGCCAGCCGCATCACGCCTTTGTTGTGGACTTTGCCTTCCTTGTCCACGTATCCGCGGGGAAGCGTGAATTCGAACTCGGTCCTGAAAGCCATGGTCTACACCCGGTTAAGAGGGAGAGGTTTCCGCCCCGGAACAGGCCCGGGGCGGAGGGATCGTCAGGCCCGCTCGATCTTTTCGACGGCCAGTTCGATCTCTTCGACATTGACGTCGTTGCCCTTGCCGTCCAGGCTGAAGCCCTTCCACTTGCAAGGCCAGCCTTCGAAGAAGTTGTAGCGCATGATTTCTTCGCCGTCGTCCCCGCACAGGATGACCGACCCGCTCTTGCGCTCCACGTTGCCTTCGATGACTTTCTTGCGCCACTGCCAGAGGTCATCCGTGTCCACGTAGCCGCGCTTGAGGACCACGTTGGAGTACTTGGTCCGGCCGGGACGCTTGCGCAGGATGATGTCGTCCCCGTCCTGGTACTCCACGATCTCCGTTTCGGAATCCAGACCCTCCACGTTGCGGAAGGCCCCCTGGGTCACACCCTCGATTTCAACCTTGAAGTTGAAGTTTCCGATGTGATCGTGTTCTCGCCTGTTGGGCATGCTGCACCTCCAAACTGAAGCAAAGTCCTAATCGCAGGGCACACCGAGATGGCCCTGCAGTACTACCTCGTCAGCGAACAGCGCCCCAAGGGGCCTATTCGGACACTTCACCGCCTCCGGAAGGCATCTGGCCGATCCGGAAGATGACGAATTCAGCCGGTTTCACCGGGGCCATGCCTACTTCCACGATCATCTGGCCGGCGTCGATGACCTCGGGCGGGTTGGTTTCTTCGTCGCACTTCACGTAGAACGCCTCTTCCGGCGATTTGCCGAACAGGGCGCCCTGTCGCCAGAGCCGCAGCAGGAAGGCCGAGATGTCCCGGGTGACCCGTTTCCACAGACGGGGGTCGTTGGGCTCGAACACAACCCACTGGGTCCCGTTCTCGATGGACTGCTCCACCATGTTGAAGAGCCGGCGCACGTTCACGTAGCGCCAGGAGGCGTCGCTGGACACGGTGCGGGCGCCCCACACCCGGATGCCCCGGTTCGGGAACTCGCGGATGCAGTTGATGCCCTTGGGATTGAGCAGATCCTGCTCGCCCTTGGTGATGCCGTACTTCAGGCCCAGCGCGCCGCGTACGATTTCGTTGGCCGGGGCCTTGTGCACGCCCCGCTCACCGTCGTTGCGTGCGTAGATGCCCGCCATGAAGCCCGACGGGGGCTGCAGGACGTTGCCCTTTGTGGGGTCGTAGACCTCCACCCACGGGAAGTAGTAGGCGCCGTACTTGGAGTCGCGGGGCTTGGTGATCTTGTCCACGCCACCCTTCTCGATGACTTCGGGCGCATCGAGGACGGCGAAGCGATAGCGCATGTTTTCGCAGTGGGACAGGACCGCGTCCTGGACGGCCGGGTCGGTCTGGCCCGGCGCCACCACGATGTTGACCTCGTCGATGTCCTCGAGGGCCTTGAGGCCGGTCCGGGTGCCGGGTCCGTTGTCCTTGCCGATGTACTTTGCGGCCTTGCCGGCATCGTCCTTGGCCGACTCGGACCCCACGTTCACCACGAAGGCCCGGGCGCCGCCGTTGTTGAAGAAGGCGTAGACCGCGTGGGCCAGGTATTCACTGTTCTTGAAGTCGCCGAAATTCTTGGTGTACTGGCTCCAGTTGGTGCACAGGACCGGATCGTTCACCGGACCGGTCTTGCATTCCCCGAGGAAGGCCGCGGTGCTCGTACCCACCATTTCCAGGGGCTTGGTTCCCCGATCGACCTCTTCAACGTAGACTCCGGGAGACAGATAGGATGTCGCCATTCAAACCTCCTTGCGATTTGTCGCCAAACCCAATCAAAACCCATATCGAGAGGTTTACCGGCGTCCCTGGCCTTCCGGGCCGTGGAACATCACGGTCGCTTGACTGCAAGATCCCTGCCAGTAACCCTCTGTAATTCTTCGGACCGTCGCTCGGACTCGATGCGAAGCTTCGCATAGTAGAACAGCGACGGCCTCACTTCCTCGCTCAAGCTCCTCCAGAACGCGAGCGTGTCATTGAAGTCGGCCTGGAGGTTCGGGAACACGTTTATCTTGTCGTCCGGAAAGAAGGAATCGCCCTTGAGGTCGTCCCCGTGCATGATGGGATGCTCGAGGAACGTCTTCACAACCAGGCCCAGGAGCAGGTTCTCCTCGCTGGGCGTGTTGCCGAAGATCGACAGTATGAACTGCGCGTGCAGGTAGGCCGGGGCGTCCTGGTAGTACTCCACGATGCGCCCGTCCTTGGAATAGGATGTCACCAGGTGGTCCGTGCGCTCCTTGTAACCCGGGGCGAAACCCACGTGATACATGTAGCACGACAGGAAGGGCAGGCTCTTGACGTTGTCCTTCTTGGGCCGGTCGCTGGACACGGTCACGGTGGTGAAGCCCGCGGTTCGAAAGGAGGATTCGAGAACCCCCTTGAGGCTTTCACCCACATCCCTGATGACCTCGAACTGGCTCATGGCCCAGGTTCCTTTTGGACAGACTATCGGGATATCACCCGTTCCCGTGGGTTGTCAACCATCGCGGGCGTTGAAAATCCCCGGGACTAAAGGGAAATGGGGGGCTGGAGTCCCCTGGGGTGGGGCTGGGGACCGGAGTCCTCGGTGGGGTCTGGTGACCCCGGGGTGGGGTGGTCAATGGTCCATGGTTAAAGGTTTGGGTCTCGGGGCGAGGGTCCGACATCTTGTAGGGGCGACTCTCCTGAGTCGACCATCGGCACCAGGGACGGTCCGGAGACCGTTCCCTGGCAAACGATTAACGATCAATGTCCTATTCCGGTCGTGGGACGCCGTAGGATCCGCCGGCTTCGGGATCGCCCAGGAAGAGTTCAACGGTGTAGACGCTGCTGCCGCCCTTGGCCTCGATCTCCAGGAAATAGGTGCCTTCCCGGAGGGAAAGGCCGGACATCGTGTCCCTGGGGGCGTCGACGGCGTGGTCCATTTCGGCCACGGGGCCACCGAACATGTCCCTCACAGTGATTCTGGCCTTGACGCCCGGGTTGTCCCAGTAGACGTTGACCGTGGCCGGGGTGGGGGTGTTCACCGCGAACCGTTTCCAGTCCACGGCATCCCACTTGGCGGACACCTTGTCGTCGGTTGTGATACCGGGCACGATTTCCCCGGCGGCGGATCGGGTTTCGTCGCCGGTGGCCGGCGGGATCTTGGGTTTGCAGGCAAAGGCCACGGGCGTCATCAGGAGGGCAACCAGCAGGAGGCGTGAGGTCATGGATCCACCTGTTTTCGGGCAATGGGTAGTCAATAGTCGACAGTCGATAGTCGATAGTCAATAGTACGATGGTACAGGACGATTGGCGATAAGCTATAGGCGACAACCAGACCCCTAACCCAGAACGTCCCGCAGTGCCGTGCCGGTGTGGGAGTCTGCCAGGGCCGCCACCTGTTCCGGTGTGCCCGCCGCCACCACGTAGCCCCCTTCTTCGCCCCCTTCGGGCCCCAGGTCGATGAGATGGTCCGCGACCTTCAGGATCTCCAGGTTGTGCTCGATCATGATGACCGTGTTGCCCAGGGAGACCAGGCGATCCACCACGGACAGGAGGTGGCGCACGTCGTCCACGTGCAGGCCCGTGGAAGGCTCGTCCATGACATACAGGGTGCGGCCCGTGGCCACCCGTGCCAGTTCCCGTGCCAGCTTGATGCGCTGGGCCTCGCCCCCGGAGAGGGTGGGGGAAGGCTGGC
>JADHTP010000152.1 GCA_016784945.1 Deltaproteobacteria bacterium
GAGCGCCGGGATGGCGTGGACCGGGTGATGACGGGTGTGCTGGATTTTCCGGGCGGTGTCCTGGCGCGATTCGAGACCAGCATCGCCAACACGGAACGCCACCGCCTGGAGGTGGCCGGTACCCTGGCCCACCTCGTGGTGGAGGATCCCTGGGTGCCGGGTACCGGTGACGTGACCATCCTGATCCGCCGACGAGGCCAGTTGGACGAAGTCGTTCCGGTCGAGGGGGCGAACACCTGGGTTCTGCAATTCGAACATTTCGCACGGCTGGTCAACGAAGGTCTGCGGCCGCAATGGCCGGTGGAAGATGCCGTGTCGAACCTGTGCGTGCTGGACGCCCTGGCATCCTCGGCCCGGCAGGGCAGGGTGGTAGCCGTCGATCGTTCATTGTAAATCGTTGATCGTCAAGAACGAGACCGCGGTCCAAGATCCCTTCCCTTCCGGAAACGATCAATGATCGACGGTCTACGATCTACGCCACAAAAAGCTTATCCGACGCAAAGGCGGGATCACAGGTCAGGTTGATGCCGAGCCGGCGAAAGCCCTTCTCGTCACCGGGCGGGGGGATGTGGGTCATGTGCGCCTCACATCCCTTGAGAACAGGCAGCTGATCCAGTGCCGCCTTGGCCGTGGGATTCGTGGTGGCCGCGATGCTCAATGCGATGAGGACCTCCCGTACATCCAGGCTGATGTTCTTCCGGTCCAGGATGTCCTTCTTGAGGTTCGTAATGGATCCGATGATGTTGTCGCCCAGCAACGGGAGAGTGCGGGGGATGCCGGCCAGCTGCTTGATGCTGTTCAGGATCACACTGGACGCGGCGTGCATGAGGGGCGAGTTCCGGCCCTGAACCAGGGTGCCGTCTGGCAGCTCGAGGGAGGCGCCCACGAAGACGCCCTTGTGACCCTTGTCATGGGTCTTCTCGGCCTCGATGGCGGCATCGCGGGCGGGCTTCACCACGATCCGGTTCTCGGGACGCACGTGGTATTCCTCCATCAACGCCTCCACGCGACGGACCGATTCCCCGTCGGCGAGGCCCGTGATGTATTCACCCGAATACCGGAAATAGCGACGGATGATTTCCTGTTTTGCTGCTACGGCGGCGGCCTCGTCGTTCACGATGGCGTATCCCGCCCGGTTGACGCCCATGTCCGTGGGGGACTGGTACATGGAAGCGGCGCCCGTTATCTTTTCCAGGATTCGCCTCAACAGGGGAAATGCCTCCACGTCGCGGTTGTAGTTGACGGCCGTGACACCGTGGACCTCCAGGTGGAAGGGATCGATGAGGTTGACGTCCCGAAGGTCCGCCGTGGCCGCTTCGTAGGCCGCGTTGACCGGGTGCTTCAGCGGCAGATTCCAGATGGGGAACGTTTCGAACTTCGCGTAGCCCGCTTTCACCCCCCGCTGGTTCTCGTGATAGACCTGGGACAGGCAGGTGGCCATCTTGCCGCTGTTGGGGCCGGGCGCGTTGACCACCACCAGCGGTCTCTCGGTTTCAATATAGGGATTGGCCCCGTACCCCTCGTCGCTGACGGTCCTGTCCACGTCCGACGGGTAACCTTCGATGACGCCGTGGGTATAGACTCTGACCCCCCGTCGTTCGAGCTTGGTCTTGAAAGCGGCGGCAGCCGGCTGGCCCGTGAAACGGGTGATCACCACGGCCCGGACCTCCAGACCCCACTGGCGCAGGTCGTCGATGAGCTTGAAGGTGTCCGCGTCGTAGGAGATGCCGAAGTCGGCCCGCATCTTCCTGCGCTCGATGTCGCCGGCATAGATGCAGATGATGATCTCGGCCTTGTCCTTCAACTTGTTGAGGAGGAGCATCTTCACGTTGGGATCGAACCCGGGGAGCACCCGGGACGCGTGGTAGTCGAACAGGAGTTTGCCGCCGAACTCGAGGTAGAGCTTGTTGTCGCAATTTGCGATGCGGTCCTCGATGGCGGCGGTCTGTTCGGCCAGGTACTTTTCATTGTCGAACGCGACGTGTTTTTCCTTCACCGTGGTGGTCCTCCGTGGATTTTTCGGGTGGGGCCCATGGGATCCATGGAACATGGATATAACACGGAACGGGATGGGATTTCAGTCCCGACTGAACACGCCTTCAAGATCCGGCGTTTTCCGCGAGCTGCTTCCACTTCCGGTAGAGGGGATACCGCCTTTCGAAAGTCGACACGATGTCGTCAACGGGGACGTCGGCGAATTCACCCCGGTAACGGATGTATTCCATGTGACGATGGCCCACCGTGTCCAGCGGGTGGTAGAGGGCGTCATGCTGCCCATCGAAATCGAGGGCTTTCACGCCAAACCGTCGGCACAGTTCGATGTTGAAGGCAGGGGTCGCCTTGACCCAGGCGTCGCCAAGGTGAATCGCCGTGTAGCCATGCCAGTAGAACACGTCGGTCTGCATGAAACGGTGCATGCGGTCCGTGGACAGGTGGTTCCTGACGTCCGCGAATCCCACGCGTGCGGGAATTCCCGCGGCCCGGCAGCAGGCGGCAAGCAGGGCGGCCTTGGCCACGCACCAACCCCGACCTGCGACCAGGGTGGTGCTGGCACGCAATCCCTTTACCGTCATGTCGATGCTGAAGGGGTCGTACCGGATGCCGTCCCTGACCCGGTGGTAGAGTCTGATGGCCCTTTCGGAGGGATCCGTCGCATCGCCGATTCCATCCAGGGCGAACCGGTCCACCTGTTCGTTGTTGCTGTCGATGATGGCCGTGGGTTCAAGGAATTCCTTCACCGTTGTCACCGTGGTTGCCGAACCATGGATAGCACCGGCTCCCGGGCTCTGGCAAGACGGTTGAAGACGCGATCCGTCGTGGTCACTTGCCACGACGCGCGGTGCAGGCGCATAATCCGGCCCGTCAGGAACCTGGAAACAAGATGTCGATGAACGACGAAAGAACCACGGACCTGTTCCTGAAGTTGACCCCGGAGAGGGTCCTCGATGCGGTGGAGGCGTCGGGCCTGGAGTGTGCCCCGGTCTGTCACCCCCTCAACTCGTTTGAAAACCGCGTCTATGACGTGCTGTTGCAGGACGATGGGCGGATCGTGGCCAAGTTCTACCGCCCCGGTCGTTGGTCCCGGGCCCAGATCCTGGAAGAGCACATGTTCATGTCGGACCTCGGGGAGGCCGAAGTGCCCGTGTGTGCTGTTCGGCCCTTTCCCGACGGGACAACCCTCAAGGAAATCGACGGCATCTGGTACTGCCTGTATGACCGGTTCGGCGGGCGGGCGCCGGAAGACCTGAGCGACGAGTCCGTGGAGCGACTGGGCATGATGGCGGCCCGCATCCACAACGTGGGGGGGCGGACCGATGCGCCGAACCGACTCAGGCTCAACGCCCGGATGTACGTAAGGGAGGACCTGGCCTGGCTCGCGGGTCAGGGGGTCATCCCCGACCACGTGGAAAGTCGATACCTTGACGCGGCCAACACCATTGCCGATCTGGCGGAAAGACGACTGGACGGCGTACCCACCCTGCGCATCCACGGCGATCTGCACGCGGGAAACCTCCTGATCCGCGATGGGCGTTTCCACGTGCTGGACTTCGACGACATGGTGGTGGGTCCTGCCGTTCAGGACCTGTGGCTTCTCCTGCCCGGGCGCGATGCCACCACCGGGCGACAGCGCGAGGTCTTCCTGGAGGCCTACGAACAGTTCCGCGCCTTCGACCGGGCCACCCTGGACCTGGTGGAACCGTTACGGGGCATGAGACTTGTTCACTACGCGGCGTGGCTGGCCCGGCGGTGGCACGATCCCATTTTTCCGGCCACGTGGCCCCAGTTCGGAACGGAAGACTGGTGGACCCGGCAGGCGGACGACCTGGAAGACGTCATCGAGCACGCCTCGACGGAACAGGAGAAGGTGTCGGGCAAGAAGGACGAGGAGGCCCTGACCAACGCCGATTTCTTCTGGGACTGGGATGATAAGGACAAGTCGTGAAGCGCATCAGACGGGTCGGTTCAGCGTGCCGGTTCGGGTGCCTGGTCAGCCGTTCCGTCGATCCTTGCCCGAACGTCTATCAGGGTTGTTGCGACGTTCCTGCCCCTTGTTGTTGGGTTCGCTGAACTTCCTGCGGTCCCCCTGCCGGCGATCATTCCCCTTGCGTCTTTTCTTGTTTTCCATCTGGCCCTACCTTATTTGGTGACGCCATGAAACCATTAATTGTCCTTATGATAGACCATGCACCACACCAGTTTGCTAGCCGATGACAAGAGCAGGAAAAAACAGTTTCGGCCTTGACACCGTTTGAAGGTAACTGCATCCTCCGGGCGAGGAACGCACCATGGCCGAGACTCGCAACTTCAGCATCATCGCCCACATCGACCACGGCAAGTCCACCCTGGCGGACCGGTTGATACAGAAAGCGGGCCTGGTGACGGAACGTGACTTCAGGGACCAGATCCTGGACACCATGGACATCGAAAGAGAGCGCGGGATCACCATCAAGAGCCAGACCGCCAGTCTTCCCTACCGTGCCAGGGACGGCGAAGAGTACGTACTGAACCTCATCGACACCCCCGGGCACGTGGATTTTTCCTACGAAGTGTCACGGGCACTGTCTTCCTGTGAGGGAGTCCTGCTTCTGGTGGATGCCACCCAGGGTGTTCAGGCCCAGACCCAGGCCAACCTCTTCATGGCCATGGAGCACGACCTGGAAATCATCCCGGTGATCAACAAGATCGACCTGGCGTCGGCTGACATCGATGGCGCGAAAGACCAGATTGACAGGGACCTGGCCCTGGACCCGGAGTCGGCCGTGCTGGTGTCCGCCAAGACCGGCGAAGGCGTGGATGAACTCCTGGAGGCCATCGTCCGGCAGTTTCCGCCCCCGATTGGAGACCCCACGGAAGCCCTGAAGGCCCTGATATTCGATGCCCGTTACGATCCGTTCAGAGGCGCGGTGGCCAGCTGCCGGGTCTTTTCCGGCGCGGTCCGGTCCGGGGACATCATCCGGTTCATGTTCACCGGCAAGACCCATCGCGTGGAGGAGGTGGGGAGGTTCCAGATCGAACGGGTTTCTTCGGAGAGCCTGGCGGCGGGTGACGTGGGATACCTGATCGCAGGGATCAAGACCGTGGCCGACACGCGCATCGGGGACACCATGACCCTGGACGATCGTCCGGCGGATGAGGCTTTGCCAGGGTTCCGCGAGTCCAAGCCCATGGTCTTTTCGTCCCTGTACCCCGTGTCGTCCGACGATTTCATGAGCCTGTCGGAATCCCTGGAAAAGTACGAACTCAATGATGCGGCCCTCGTTTACACGAAGGATTCCTCGTCGGCATTGGGACAGGGTTTCAGGGCCGGGTTCCTGGGACTCCTGCACCTGGAAATCGTGCAGGAACGCCTGGAGCGCGAGTTCAACCAGTCCCTCATTCTGACGGCGCCCAGCGTTGAATACCACTTCCACCTTGAAAACGGCTCCATGTTGTCCGTGGACAATCCCACGTACTACCCGGACCCGATGAGCATCAGCCGGGCGGAAGAGCCCTACATCCGGGCCTCCATCTACATCCCGGATCGGTACATGGGGGCGGTCATGAAGCTCTGCCTGGAAAGGCGGGCCGAAAACTCCCAGCTGGAATACCCGTCCTCCGGTCGCCTGGAAATGCGTTTCGACATGCCCCTGGCCGAGGTGGTCTTCGACTTCTACGACCGGCTCAAGAGCGTCACCCAGGGGTACGGTTCCCTGGACTACGAAATGTTGGAATACCGGACCTCTGACCTGGTCAAGGTGGACATCCTGGTCAACGGGGAAAGGGTGGATGCCCTGTCCATGATCGTCCAGAGGGACCGGGCACGGACCCGGGCGGTCCAGGCCTGCGAGCGGCTCAAGGAAACCATCCCCCGGCACATGTTCAAGATCCCGATCCAGGGGGCCATCGGGGGCAAGATCATCAGCCGCGAAACCATCAATGCCTTTCGCAAGGACGTGACGGCCAAGTGCTACGGTGGCGACGTTTCCCGGAAAAGGAAGCTGCTGGAAAAGCAGAAGAAAGGGAAGCGGCGGATGAAGATGGTGGGCAACGTGGAAATCCCGCAGAGCGCCTTCATCGCGGTGCTCAAGGCCAGGGACGAATAGTGGCGGGCACCACCAGGCCCGGACTCTATGTCCATGTTCCCTTCTGCAGGACGAAATGTCCCTACTGTGCCTTCAAGTCCACCACGGAAACGGCTCGAATCGGTGACTGGTTGTCGGCACTGGAACGGGAAGCCGAGGGCCGTCGCGGACTTTTCGGATGGTACGACACACTGTACGTGGGCGGCGGGACTCCCAGCGTGCTTTCCGACGCCGATCTGCGCCGACTGATGGGGACCCTTCTGGGCACGTTCCACTTCACGCGGGACCTGGAGGCCACCATCGAGGTGAATCCCGGGGACGTGGACGAGGCGAAGGCCGAACTGCTTTACGGGTTGGGCTTCAACCGGATCAGCATGGGGGTCCAGTCCTTCGTCCAGCCCGAACTGGAGTTCCTGGGACGGCGGCACAATGCGGCCCGGGCCCTTTGGTCCTTCGATGTGTTCCGGGGGGCGGGTTTTGAAAGCCTGGGCCTGGACCTGATCCAGGGCCTGCCGGGACAGACCGTGGAGGCCCGGCTCGAGTCCCTGAAACGGGCCGTGGAACTGGGTCCCGAACACCTGTCCTGTTACGAACTGGGCTTCGAGCCGGGGACCCCGTTCTACGAGGCACGGCGGAAGGGGAAGCTGTCTCCACCGGATGGGGATGCAGCGGCCGAGGGCTTCCTGGCCACGTCGGAATACCTGGAAGACAGCGGCTTCCTGCACTACGAGGTGTCCAACTATGCCCGGGACGAAAGGCACCGGTCCCGGCACAACCGGAAGTACTGGCGTCACGTCCCCGTCCTGGGGCTGGGCCCGGCGGCCCATTCCTTTGACGGGCGTACCCGGTGGTGGAACGTCCCCGATGTGGCGGAATACTGCCGCCGGCTGGGTTCCGGGGACTCGGCCGTTCAGGAGACGGAGGATCTGGGTCCCGACCAGCTTCGGCTGGAGCGACTGGCCCTGGGTTTCAGGACACGGGAAGGGGTTGACCGCAAGAACCTGGGGGATGTCGCCAGGGCGCAATCATTGCTGGACCGGCTGGTCATGGAAGGCCTGGTGACGGTGTCGGACACCCGCGTTCAACCCACCCGTGAAGGCTTGTGCGTGGCCGACGGCCTGGCCCGGGGGTTCTGCGACCTGTGATGAATTTCTGCGTGACCTCTGCCTGACCGGGCTTGAAAGCGCCAGGACTTCTCCCGATTTGTCATTATTCGAAGAGCGGGAGTAGGGGATATGACTCGATCACCTCGTCTCTTGCGTACAAGGTACCTTTACCGGCCTTGAGGAGAATATCTTTGATGCCGTCGGCCAACGCGTAGTATCGGAAGGCGGGTATCCCGAAAAGCCGCT
>JADHTP010000153.1 GCA_016784945.1 Deltaproteobacteria bacterium
AAGGAGCGCCGGATCATGTCCGAGGTCGTGGCCGAAAGGATCTGTAGCAACAGGGAGGCGATGGAAATCTTGTCACCGTAGGTCCTGGGCCTTCCCCGTTTCCTTTGCGCGTTCGTCGCCGGTCTCTCGGGACGCCTATATCCGAATGGAAATCTCGGCGTACAAGCGGTCCAGGAAACTCATGGATGAGTGGGTGGACCTTGCCATCGAGGCGTCGAACGGCGGAGAGTGGTTCTTGACAGAACCGGCTTGGAAATGGCAAAATAACATCTACCGTTATGATGGGTGATCTGATGAAGGGTCGATTCTGGTACAGAAGTGTCGTTTGCAGGTTCGTGCTGTTGAGTTTGCTGGTGGTCCTGCCTGGCCTTTTCGCCTGTGCGCATTACGGCCGGGCCATCCTGCCCCCCAAGACCGAGTTTTTCGTCACCACGGGCGACCTCGCCACCAAGGACTACCAACCCGTGGCCCTTGTACAGTCGGAACGTCAACTCTGCCGTCCCTGCGGTCTCAGTCTCGCGTCAGCCATGGAGGAGATCGAGGACTCTCTGAAGACCGACCTCATCGACAAGGCGAAAGCACTGGGCGCCAATGGAATCATCAATCTTTCCTACAGTGTACAAACAGGTATGAATTTAGGTCTCGCGAGCGTTCGATGCAATGGGTTGGCGGTCAAGTACTGATCCATCCACATTGACCAAGCCAGGTGATGATGATCCGACGCGACGGTTTCCTTCCCGTTTTCATTGTCGCTGCCGTCCTGACGGTCGCCTCTCCCCTGTCGGCCCAGTCTCCAACGCAAGTCTTCATCGAAGACTTCGACATTCAGAATGTTCGGGGATTGTCGAGCTCGGAGGCTCGGACTCTGAGTCAGGCCCTCGCCGCGGATATCCAGGCCATCATTGCCAGGGACTCCCGGCATCTCCCCATGACCTTCGAAAACCTGGAGTCCCAGCTTCGAAAAGAGAAGCGGGCCGAGGAAATGGCGTGCAGCCGAACCGATCAGAAGTGCATCCTGCGGATCCTCGACAATTATGGGTGTGAGGAGCGGGTGTTCGGTACCATCCGGCAGGTGGGCAACCAGGTGCAGATCTCCATTTCGTGGTTCCGGGGGACCGAGTTGGTACCCGGAGGGACGGGTACCAGCTACGCCGACCCGAATTCGAAGGCCATGAGTGAGGTTTCCAAGGAGATCGTGGCCAGAATGTTCAACATTCCCTATCGTTCGCCTGCCTTCAGTCGCCCCTCCAGGGCGGCTTCTCCCGCCCCCGGTAAACCACGGAAAACGGGGCGACAGGTGGCATCTGCCGCCGCCATCGCTCAGCAGGAGATCCTCATCCCGGCGGGTACATTCATCATGGGATCCAGTAACGGTGAGACGTGCGAGAAGCCCGAGCACCAGGTCAATCTTCCCGCCTACTACATCGATAAATATGAAGTCACACAGGCCATGTATGGCCTGTTTATCCGCAAGAAGAACAAGCCTCCGCCAAGCTGCCATTGGGACCCTGAGAACAAGCCCAATCACCCCGTGGTCTGTGTCACCCGCCTGGATGCCCAGGCCTTTTGCGCGGAGCAGGGAAAAATCCTTCCTACGGAAGCGATGTGGGAAAAGGCGGCCAGAGGTCCCAGACCACGGAATTTCCCGTGGGGCGATGAACTCGCGAATTGCCAGAGGGCCGTCATGGACTCGGGATCTCCAGGTTGTGGTACGGGCTTTGCCATGGCCGTGGGGAAAAACCAATACGGCGCCAGCCCGTACGGTGTCCTGGACATGGCGGGAAATGTGGGTGAGTGGGTCCAGGACTTCTATTCCGTCGACTACTATGAGAACAGTCCCAGCGACAATCCCACGGGGCCTGTCACCGGCCCGCTGGGAGTCGTTCGTGGCGGAAACTGGGCCGATCCCCTGCCCCGGTACCTGAGGACGTCGAGTCGGGCCCGAAAACTCCCGTCCGAGTTGAATCGATACACGGGCTTCCGGTGTGTCCGGCCCGCCCGGTGACGGCAAGGAACCCATCATGTTTCGAGTAGAGCTGAATCCGAGGCTTGTCATGGGTATCGTGTGTGCCTGTGGCGTCCTCACGATTTCTCCTGTCGAGGCTGGGTTCCCTGAAGAAGAAGCCACCTTCACCTACTACCCGAACGGGTACACTCGGATCCAGAATCCCGCACATGTCGCCTCGCGGGGAGCCGATCTGGAACTCCGCGTGAGGAATCTGGACCTGTGGCCGGGCCAGGTGTCCGCGTGGAAGCAGGGTGCCGTGGAGTTTCAGTGCCTTGCGCTGCGGCACATCTCCATCGACTACAGTCAGGCCGTTTCCAATCTGCGCGACCTCGACAGGTACTCCGATTCTCCTCCGATCAATAACGGCCCGGACGACCTGCTGATCATGCATGACATGAAAGATGACATGGCTCGTAACTCCCTGGATATTCGTGTTTATCTCGGCGGGTTGGTGGACGAACATGCTATCATCCCGTTACAGGTGACCTATGGATCCGATGGTGGAGCCGGCAACGGGTCCGCGAGCTTTCGCTACCGGGGCGACAGGGGCTTCGTCCGGGAGATCGAGTTTGACACCCAGCTTCAACAGGACCCGGCCCAGGGCGGTACCCTGGTATTCATCGAACTTCGTGTTCGGACCGACTGGCGTGGAGTTTTCGTGTCCCGACGCCTCTTCAAGGACGAGGTCGTGCAGAAACTCCTGATGCTGGTCCTGTCGATGACGGGGTGAAGTGAGAGCCGATGAGGCACGATTTTTTCCGGCCGCTGGGTCGCGTTGTCGTTTTCCTGGGCCTGTGCCTGCTGTGTTCGGTCGGACTGAAAACCGCTACAGCGCAACCGTCTTCATCGGACCAGAGACTACGGCAGGGCTTGGATCTATTCCTCATAGGGCGATACGACGAGGCCCGGGAACGGTTCCAGGCGGAAGTGGACCATATGGTGAGTCCCCGTGCCGTGGCCTACCTCATCCTCACTGATATCCGCCTTGGTCATTGTGAAGAAGCCTGGGACCTCCTCGAGTGGCTCGACCCGAAGTCGGTGGACGAGAAACTCTGGAAAGGGATTGTTGATGAATTCAGCTCTGGCAAGGGGGCCTGTGCCCCACCCGCCGGATTCACAGGGCCCGTGGATTCCGTATTCCGTTGTGATGGGCATGTGCGGGTTGATTCCGATCCTGAAGGCGCCGGCGTTTCCTACACCCAGCTCTACAAGGGGCCGATGATGATCGAGACGGACCCCACTCCCATCGACATCCGCAACCTCTGTCCCGGGAATCTCCAGATCCTGTTGACGAAGTGGGGATACGAGCCGAAGGGTCTTGGCATTCGCCTGAAGCCTGATGATAATCTGGCCGTCGCAGTCGATCTGACGGCCTACGACCGCGATGAATTCCTGGATCGGTTTCGGAAACCGGTTGTTTTCGGAGTGGAGTGGATCTCGTTCGCGGGAAGATCCGAGGACGGGAAAAGATGGGGATTGTTCGACGGCTTCTCTGTGGGGCTGTCCGTGTCGCTCTTGCTGCGCGATTTCCGCCTTTCCGGTCAACTGCATTACCTGCGGATTCCCGAAAAACAAAGCGGCTTCCGACACGCGGCCGTTGCCCGAGCCCGGGCACAATATGTTTTTCCAATCTACCGTGATGGTCCACATCCCTTGCTGGATTCCCGTGTGATCTCGGTTTCTTTGGGTTTGGGAGCCGAGGCCATGGTCTGGGATCCGGTTGGGCTTGGTGGTTTTGTGGATCTGGAGATTCAAATATACTGGGTGACCTTGCGCGCCTTCTACAATCGTGACTGGGGCCTGACGACCGGAAGGGGAATCGAATGGACCAGTGGTTTCGGTACTTCGGCCAATATCTGCCTCAGATAGCCTGCACGGTGGTTGCCTTATTCCTGATCCTTGGTGTTCCGGGGACTTCCCGTGCTGATTGGTGGCCCGAGGGATGGTACGATCAGGCGCAGCAGGGCGCACCGGGCAGCTATCCCGACATCGATGCCATGGAAGTGCCCTTCTTCTGGGACACAGCTGAGCCCGCCAAGATTCTGAGCATTGCTTTCATCAGGACCTATCAGACCGGCTTTTCGAAGTTTCGCATGGGGCACTGTCCGTTCCATCCATCGTGTTCGAGATACGGCCTGCGGGCCATCAGCGACTACGGCGCCTTCTGGGGCTGGCTCATGACCATCGACCGGATGTTCTTCCGCGAAAACCAGGACATGTACCACAACTATCCCAGAGTAGATGTCGGTCTGGAGTCACGGCCCTATAATCCGCCGCGGCTCGACTTCCTGTTCGAGGACGTCGAAAAACCCCTGGTACCCTCAACAGGAGCAACCGAATGGTGAGATTTAACCGCTGCCGGACCATTCCGGTACTTGCGATGGTGCTGGCCCTGGCACCAGTCAACGAAGCGTCGGCGCAGGCTGTCGACGAAACCGAGCCTCCACAGGATGGCTCCGGCAGGGAACAGGCGGCGTCCCAGACGCCTGGGGAAGCAGGGACAGGTTCGGATCAGATCAAGCACGAAGAGACGGCAACAGACGATGCTCATCCGGGCAAGAGTCGGCTTGCAGACGAGTTCTTCACGGAGGGGGATTACTTTCGGGCCATCACTGAATACCGGCGCGAGGGGTTCCTTTCAGCGGATACTTCCTGCAAGGCCGCGCTATGGCGCAGGATCGGGGAGTCCTATCTGAAGGCCAAGCGGTACAACGAGGCCATCAGGGTTTTCGAAAAGCTGACCGACGACTCGATTCCGTCCGAGGTACGGGACTCGGCCCGGTACTGGATTGCTCTGACCTACTATGAGTCGGGCGTTCTCCCCCAGGCTGCAAAACACCTTTCGTTGTGCAGAGATGATCTGGGCTGTTCCAGGTCCGTTGGACCTGACCGACTGACGCTGGCCGAGGCCGCGTTTCTCTTCGAGGAAGAAAAGTGGGACGAAAGCCACCATGCTCTGGTTGATTTTGATGACCGATACCCTGGCACGAAATTCAGGGAAACAGTTGGAACCATCCGGGATCAGGTCCAGATCGGAAAGGAACTGCCCACGAAAAGTCCGGTCCTGGCAAGTATTCTGTCGGCGATAATCCCGGGCGCGGGTCAGTTGTACGGGGAGCGCTACAGGGATGGGGGCAAGGCTTTCCTGCTCGTCGGGGCGCTTGGGGGCCTCACAGGGGGGCTGTTCTATATTGAATCGAAGGACCTGAACACCAGTTGGGTGCTGCCGAGCCTGGTTGCCGTGGTGACGGCTGTTTTCTACGGCTCCAACATCTACGGTGCCGCCAACGGTGCACGAATGACGAACATCATGACGCGCAGCAAGTTCTTCCACGAGTCGCGCCCCAGCTATCATGATGAACTGTGGCCTGATGAACCGGACGGCCCCTGAATCCGGCTGTTTACTGACGAAGGTGGGTACGAACGATCTTGTCGAGGTAGTCTTTCTTGCCAGAGAGCACCCTGAGAACCTTCCCATCGGGTCCGATGATGAACACTGCCGGAAGGGCGAGGGCATCACCGATGTACCGGCGTGGAACCGCGTCCCTGAAATATGGATCTCTCAGGATTGGAATCCTGAGTTTGTGCCTGGTGGCATATTGTCTGACCCGTTCGACCACATCCTTCCCAGTGCCCTCGTCTGAGCCTTCGACCAGGATCGAGTAGACTCGGACCCGGTCAGGACCGAGAGACGCCTGGATTCGTTCGAGGATGGGCATTTCCTCCTTGCACGGCTTGCACCACAGTGCGAAGAAATTGACGACTACCAGGTCCGGCGGGTTCTTCGCCCGCGGCCCCACCACATCGCGAAGCCGGACCGAGGAATCCTTTTTCGGCGGCGAGATGATGTCGAGGTTGAAGTTGGGAGCCATCATACCGGTCCGTATGGGGAAGGAATCCGGGGACACGTTGCCATCCGATTGCGCCTGGGCAACACTCATCGACATGACCACAGCCACCGGCACGATGAAGGCGACCAGAAAGGCAATTCTGCAGGGCAAGGTCATCTTGTTCCCCCCGACAACAGACCCGACAACAGCCGGGCGGCCTCTTCTTCCGCCCTGTCCGCGAGTTGTTGTTTGTCGAATCCCCGATAGGTGACTTCGAGCGGCCCCGTGTTCCGGATGACCTCATTCGTCTCTCGTTCCACAATGCTGTATTCCAGTCGACCTGAGGCAATCACCAGCCCACTCACCCCGGTCTCTTTCAACGAAAGCGTCAGGACCACGTCGGCCAGATAGCGAGTGTCTGTGTCACCCTCTGTTACGGGCAAAAAGCCCCGGGAGCGCAGGTCATCCATGATGACTTTTCCCAAAGCGTGCCCCGAAACCTCCGTGCCCCGGCTTTTCACACGGACCTCGCATCGGCGCTTTCCGAGGAACTCGTAGTAGTCTCGAGTCGATAACTCCAGTGCGACACAAACCTGACCCCCAAGATCCTGCCGAAGTACCTCCCGGATGGGGAGATCCTCGAAGTAGCAGTTGGCGCGGAGTCGATCGACAACCAGTGCGATTTCCTGGTAAGCGATCGTGTCGTTCTTGCCCGTTCCAGACCGATAGGTCGCGGATTTGCCGACCTGGACCAGGGATGAGACCTCCGTCCTGATGGACTGGCAGATCCCCCCGAGGGCGTCGGCGCGTGCCAGTTTGTAGGTTGCCGCCTGACCCACTCCCTGGGCGAATCCCTCCGGGGGGGGCGCCGGGAGACAGGTGGGACGGGACACCAGGTTGACGCCCGAGCAGGCGTGTGTCGACAGCATCAGCGCCGCCGTTACGAGGACGGTCATTCGGACGGGTTTTGCGGCAACCATCAGAGCCTTCATGTCACTGCCGGCAGCATGCGAGGAATTCGTCCGGGAAGTCCTTTCACCGAAAAAGTATCCAATGAAGACCCCGGGGAGTCAAGGTACAGGGATTCGGTGATCCGGCCATGGCGATTGACTTCGAAAACCAAACCACGCCAGCTTGTTCAGGTTCAGGAAATCGCACAGGGGGGGTATCCATGGAATCGGCCGGTCTGCTTCGACTCATCATCTGCTGCCCAGCGACAATAGTTCATGGCCACTGACGACAATTGCACTTCCCCATTTTTTTGGGAGGTCTGTAGTGGCGCGAAAGTCCGTCTCGAAACGAGCGAGGAGGTGGACGGGTGTACACGACGGACGCCCAGGTGAGGAAGCTGATGGAGGAGATGAGTAGACACGGGCGAGTGGGCATGGCGTCGATGAAGGCGGGCATGGACCGTAAGACGGGACGCAAGTGCCTGAAGAGCGGAAAAATGCCGTCAGAGCTCAGGCAGCCCCACACATGGCGGACCCGAGTCGACCCGTTCGAGCAGGACTGGCCGGAGATGGTGAAGGGCTAAAAGAACTGGTGGCGGACCAGTGGTAACAGATGTCAG
>JADHTP010000004.1 GCA_016784945.1 Deltaproteobacteria bacterium
AGGCAGCTGGCTGGAAAGATGGGGCTCAAGGACGTGACGGTCTATCACGCATCGGACATGGGCGAGGGCTTCTCCTATTTCATCCTGTACGGAAAATGTCGTCACACCGTGGATTTCACAAGGATCACGGTGCCGAAGATCACCACGCGGACAATGACCTTCAAGGAAGTGAACGAATCCGTGGGTCTCGAAACCGACAGACCCATCAGGGTCATCGGAGCCTGCACCGGCAGCGACGCCCACACCGTGGGTATCGACGCCATCATGAACATGAAGGGATTCGCCGGTCAGTACGGGCTCGAACGCTACACGGCCTTCGACACCCGGAACCTGGGCAGTCAGGTCGCAAACGATTCCCTGCTGGCCCAGGCGCTGGAATTCGACGCGGACGTGATCCTGGTGTCCCAGGTCGTGACCCAGAAGGACATCCACCTCGGCAACCTTGCCGAACTCGTGGACATGGTGGAGGCCCAGGGAATCCGTGAGCGCGTCCTCATGCTGTGCGGCGGTCCGCGGATCAACCACGAGGTGGCCCTGGAACTCGGCTTCGACGCCGGGTTCGGTTCGGGGACGACGCCCCTGGACGTGGCATCGTACATTGCCCAGGAGGCAATCCGGCGCAGCCTGGCATCGGGAGGCGACTCATGAGCGAGGAATGGAAGGTCCAGTTTCCCATGAACTTCGGCTTCCTGCCCCTGGAGTCGTGCCGCTACGATGGCGCTCGCGTGGCCATCCTGCCGGTACCCTTCGACAGCACCGCGTCCTTCAGATCCGGCGCCCGGGAAGGGCCCCAGGCCATCCTCCGCGCCTCCGAGTCCATCGAGGTGTTCGACCATGAAACGGGCACGGACCTGGTGAACGTGGGTGTGGCCACCCTGCCACCGCCCCTCCTGGACAGGGGAAACCCCGAGGCCATGGTGGACGCGGTGGAAGAAAAGGTCCGCGCCATGGTCAAGGACGGCAAGTTCCCCGTCCTGCTGGGCGGTGAGCACACGGTCAGCCTCGGGGCCATCCGGGCCCTGGCCGCCGAAGAGGGACCCCTCACCGTCCTTCAGATCGACGCCCATCTCGACCTCAGGGACTCTTTCGACGGCACGCGCTACAGCCACGCCTGCGTCATGCGGCGGGTCATTGAAGACTTCCCTTCCTGCCGCCTGGTCCAGGTGGGGATCCGCAGCGTGAGCGCGGAGGAGGCAGGCTACCTCGAAGAGACCGATCTCCATCCCTTCTTCATGGAACGGGTCAGGGCTCTCGGCCCGAAGTTCGTGGACCGGGTGATCGGCGATCTGGGCGAAAGGGTCTACCTGTCCCTGGACCTGGACGGAATGGATCCCGCCTGGATGCCCGCCGTGGGCAATCCCGAACCGGGGGGCCTGGGATACTACGATCTGATGGATCTCCTGCGTTCGGTGTGCACTCGGACCCGCGTGCTTGGCGCGGACATCGTGGAACTCAGCCCGCTCCCCGGAGAGTTCCGGTCCGACGTGGCAGCGGCCAAGATCCTGCTCAAGCTCATCGCCTGGCTGTTCAAGGACTCCCCGTCAACCTGAATTTCAACGGAAAGACGGACCGCTGCAAGCCCGGAAGTCCTGAATAAAAAATACCTTGACAGACCAGATTTCCGGAATTAACTTGATAATCAAGACCAGGTTGGTCGTATTTGTCTAATTGGTGGGAATTAGAGGTGCTCCATGAGATTCACATACTCCATACCGGAAGTACTCGGCTTTAATGAAGATTTCTACTGTCGTCCCAGGCGCAAGCACCTCCCGTTGGAGAAGTGCCTGGACGATTTCATGGAATCGAACGCTTTCGAGAAACGGCGTTCGGCCTGTTTCCGTTGTCCCCAGGGACGCCGGAATCGCGAGAGTTTCGCCGAAGGATCGGGCGACGAATGATCATCAGTTCGTCTTCAACACGGTGGTCACACTGGCACAGATCGGACCGCCGATATTGAACGACGCCGCGTAGGTCGGGTTCTTCACCTGGAGTTCGGCTGGCGCCTTTCCCGTCAATTGCATGAAGTTCCAACCCACCATGGCAATACCCGTGGCGCTGATGGGATGGCCCTTGGCGATGAGGCCGCCCGAGGTGTTCACGGGCAGGGCTCCGCCGTTCACGTCCGCCTTGCCATCCACGAAGTATCGTGCCCCCTGGCCCGCCGGCACCTTGCCCAGGATCTCCACGGCCATGGCGCCCATGATCCCGAAACAGTCGTGCACCTCCGCCACGCTCAGGTCGTCGGGCTTCACGCCGGCCATCTCGTAGGCGCTCGACATGGCCCGATAGGCGCCCGCGGGCCGCAGCACGTCCCGCCCGCTGGTGGACAGGGGATCGGTGGCCTGGCCGAATCCCACCAGTTCCACGGTGTCCCCCTTGGGGATCCCCAGGCGCTGAAGTCCGGTCTCCGTGGCCAGCAGGATCGCGGCGTACCCGTCGCTGATCTGGGAACACTCGAAGGTCTTCAAGGGCAGGCCCTCGGCGATGTATCGATTGGGGCCGCCCAGGGTCATGATCTTCTCGACGGTCATGTCCACCCCCCGCATCTGGGCCAGGGGGTTGTGGGCGGCATGGCCATAGAAAGTAGTCGGCACGTGGGCCAGGTCCTCCTCTGATACGCCCCATTCCTTCATGTACTTGTCCATCACCTCGGCGAAGATGTGGGGAAAGACAAACAGTTTGCCCGGTCGATCGTCCGGGTGGGAGGCCGTGCCGAGAACCTTGCCGATGAGCTTGCCATCAGCCTTGCCTTCGTCGTCGCGCATCTTTTCCACGCCCAGGGCGACGCCCACCTCCCCTTCACCGAGGAGAAGCTTGTGGATCACGCTGAGAATGGCCTGGCCACCGGAGGCGCAGGCATTTTCCACGGTCTCGATGGGTTTGCCCTCCATCCCTTTTTCCGACGCCACCAGACCGGACAGCAGGACCTGGTCGTTGAGCAGGGGGGTCAGACAGCCGGCCACCGAACCCACGTCCACGGCCTCCATCTGGAAGTTCCCGGCCCGGACCAGCCCCTGCAGGGCCTCGCTGATGAGGTCGGGCGCCGTCAGGGCCCCGAGCTTCCCGAAGGGGCTTTGATGGTAGGCGGCAACGTACAGTCGTTTCTGTGTGGGCAGCATGTTGTTCTCCTTTGATGTGAGCTCGTTCAGCCGAGCACGGAACGCAACTCGTCGCAGGCGGTCATCAACTGGCGGACCAGTTGAGGATCCCCTTTCAATCGCAAGGCCACGGCGGAGGTGTTCCGATCCCGCGTCACCCCTTTTACGAAGACATCCCGATCCTCCACGACCTGGGATACCAGGTTATCGGCCCAGTCCAGGAGGCTAGAGGCCTCCCGTGCGACGCCATCGGGGATCGATTCGCCCGACACACGGACCTTACGGGCCTCCACGAACAGGGCGCTGATCCGCAGGTAGCGCTCGTCCAGGTCGGGGTGGCTCTCCGATAGGGGCGGCTTCTTTTCCGGCTTCTTCTCCGCCTTGGCCACGGGCTCGCTTTCTGTCTTGGTCACGGTCTCGTTGTCAGTCATTGTCGTCCTCTCCGGCTTTCAGTCCGGCCAGCGCCCTGGCCACCGGTTCGCTCTGCCCATCGAGCAGCGTCCTCAGGTCCAGGACCAGCCGGCCCCCGTGGACACGCCCGATAATGGCGTTTTCGTTTTCCCGCAAGGACCTCTCGACGAAGGTCTCCGATCGGCCTTTCAGGCTGACTTCCACCCCGAAAGACGGGATGATCCTGCCCGGCAGGGTGCCTCCGCCCACCTCGGCCTCCGTTGGAACCACACGCAGTTCAAGGCCGGCCTCGGCCCGGATGCGCTTGACCCTGCGGACCAGGCTCCGGCAGCGTCCCCGCACGGTTTCCGGCGATGCCGCAAGGGCGGCAAGGACCGGAATATCCTCCAGGCGTCCATCCAGGTGACGCCGCAGGGTGGCCTCCATGGCGGTGATGGTGAACCGGTCCACCCGAAGGGCGCGCAGAAGGGGGTTCTTGCGAAGGCTGTCGATGAGGTCCGCCCGGCCCGCGATCACGCCGGCCTGGGGTCCGCCCAGAAGCTTGTCCCCCGAAAAACAGACCAGGTCCGCCCCGGATTCCAGGACATCCTTTGGCGAGGGTTCATCCAGTCGGGACAGGGGGCCCTGGTCCGTGAGACGACCGCTGCCAAGGTCCGCCGTGAACACCAGTCCGTTGCGCCGTGCGAGATCCGCCAGTTCCCGGTAGCCGGTCTCTTCCGTGAAACCTACCATCCGGAAGTTCGACTGGTGGGCCTTGAAGATCATGGCGGTGTCCTGCCCCAGGGCCACTTCGTAGTCCGCCAGGCGCGTCCGGTTCGTGGTCCCCACCTCCACGAGTCGGGCCCCGGACTGGGTCATCACGTCGGGGATCCGGAACCCGCCCCCGATCTCGATGAGTTCACCCCGCGAGACCACCACCCCCCGACCCGCCGCAAACTCGGACAGGATGAGCAGGACAGCGGCGGCATTGTTGTTGACCACCAGGGCGGCCTGGGCCGGCATCAACTGCAGCAGCAGCGCCGCGACGTGATCGTGACGGCTGCCCCGGGCGTGGGCGGTCAGGTCGAATTCCAGGTTGTTGTAGGTCGACAGCCGCTGGTCCACATCCTCCAGCACGGCCCGTGACAGGGGCGCACGACCCAGGTTGGTGTGGATCACGATGCCCGTCAGGTTGATCACGGACCGCAGGGATCCGGCGTGGAGTCGGCCCATCCGTCGCCGGGCTTCACGGCCAATGGATTCCGGCGCCATTTCGTCCTCGCCCACGAGGTCGCCCCCGCGAATCCGGTCGCGCAGCGCCGCGATGGTCCGGCGTACACATTCGGTCAGCACATCCCGGCCCGCCCGTGGATCGGAATCCCCCGGTTTCAGGCAGTCCAGCACCTGGTCGACGGCAGGCAATCTCTTAAGGGTATCGGACACATCCATGGCCGCAAAAGCTAGCACGGGGCCTGCGGGAAAACAAGCTTGACATCCCCTGGGGCGAGTGCCAACATTCGTCCCACGTCGACGTCTGTCGGTTCATTAAACGGATGAACGGACGGAACCACGTATTTTTTCCCGGGCTGGAGGAAGAGCCGATGAGGAAACTAGGAATCGTCGTGGCGGCCGTGGTCGCCCTGGCTTTCGCTGCATCCTGCGCCAAGAAGGCGACACCCGCCGAGTGCAAGGCCGCGTGCCAGAAGCAGGCGGGTTTTGCCGAGCCGACCAAGCCGGCCGAAGACCCCATCAAGAAGGTCCAGGCTGACTTCGAGGTCAAGGTCAAGGCGCTCCAGAAGGAGCAACTGGCCGCCATCACGGTGATCGATCAGGAACTCCAGGGCAAACTGGCCGAGGCCAGGAAGGACGCGAAAAAGGAAGCCCTTGCCGAAGAGTACAAGGCCAGGAAGTCCGAAAAGGCCAAGGAGTTCGCGCCCCGGTTCACCGAACTCAACAAGCAAAAGGCCGACGGAATCAAAGCGGCCACGGAAGCCAAGGCCAAAGCGGAAGCCGATGCCAAGGCCGCCGCCGAAAAGGCCCTGCAGGATTGTGCGGACAAGTGCGTGAAGGACCGCACCGCAAAAGCCAGGGTGGATTGTCAGCTCAAGGCCAAGACCCTCGAAGACTTCGGCGGATGCAAATAACCACCGCCATGCACCGGATTCTGCTCCTCGCAACCTGCCTGACGCTGATCCAGGACATCGCCGTCGCTTCAGGTGAATGGAAGAAGGTCCATTCCAAGTCGGCGAGTTGATGCTCGACCTGTCCCACGTGCAATCCGTGGCCGACCAGACCGAACTGTTTCTGGCGGGCGTGGACATGTCCACCGGCCAGACCGGCTTCCCCTCCCTGCAGTCCCTGGTCTACTGGACCCAGGACGGCGGCCAGTTCCTGAAGCCATTCGAGGGCTCCAGGCCCGTGGAGACCGGTGATGCTCGTGTCGGCCCTTTTGGGCCTGGCGATCCTGGCCCAAAAGGCGGCTCCCGACACACCTGGGTCCCCGACGGTCAGGTTTTCAAGGCCGCAGACCATCTTGACTTTCCAATTTCGTTCTATCGATAATAGCCCTCGCTTCGGCTCGACTCTCCGGTGGAAGGACCGGCGGGGGTCAAGCGCGTATCCCGATTGCGGGCTGTTGGGAGGGCCGGGAACGTGAAGGCACTGGGACGTCATCTCGTGGCGGATTTCCATGGGTGTGCATCGGACCTGAACGATCCGGAACTCGTGGTGAGCACGCTGGTCCGTGCCTGCGAGGTCGCCGGGGCCACTGTAAAGGAATGCACCCGTCACCACTTCAGCCCCTACGGGGTCACGGCGGTGGTGATCATCGCCGAATCCCACCTGGCCATCCATACCTGGCCCGAGTACCGCTTCGCCGCAGTGGACCTGTTCACCTGCGGCACGGACGTGGACACCATGAAGGCCTTCGAGTTCATCCGGACCGCTCTCAAGGCGTCGCGGGTCGAACTGCAGGACCTGCGCCGGGGTATCATGAGCGACGGTGAGACCGCGGGCAGGGAGTCCCCCTGTCCCCCGAAGATCCGCGTGGTCGCCTGAGGGCCCCCGGTCCCCACCGCCAGCCAATGAAGTCCCAAACGTGTAGAATCGGGTCATGAACCGTCGTTCCAACATCATCATGGTCTGGGTCGTACTCGGCCTGATCGTGCTGGCAGCCCTCTTTTTCGGATCCAGGGACGAGCCCCCTGCCATGGCCTATTCCGACTTCAAGTCCCTGATACGTGAAAGAGCCGTGGCCAGTGCCGTGGTTTCCGGATCGGAAATCGAAGCCACCCTGGTGCCGGACTGGCGAACGCGCCTGACTGGCAAGGCGGTCCTGAAGAAAATGCCCCCCGGCGCTTCGAAAATCGTGACCACTCTCCTGCCCGTGGAGGATCGTTACCTCGTCAGGGACCTGGAGGGAGCCGGCGTGGAACTGAAGGGCGAACCGTCGGACCTGTGGGTGTCCGTGCTGCTGACCTGGATCGTTCCCCTCCTGCTCGTCATGGCGTTCTGGATCTTCATGATTCGCCGGCAGGCCCGGTCCCAGGGAAGCGTGGTTTCCTTCGGAAAATCCCGGGTGCGGGTGTACCGGCACGACGACGTCAAGGGCTCCTTCGAGGACGTAGCGGGTGTGGACGAAGCCCGGGAGGAGTTGCTGGAGGTGGTGGAATACCTGCGCCAACCGGAGAAGTTCATCCGGGTGGGCGCGAAGATCCCCAAGGGCGTCCTGCTGGTGGGACCCCCGGGAACTGGCAAGACGCTCCTGGCCCGAGCCGTGGCCGGTGAAGCCAACGTGGCGTTTTTCTCAATTTCGGGATCGGAATTCGTGGAGATGTTCGTGGGGGTGGGGGCCGCCCGGGTGCGGGACCTCTTCGAACAGGCCATCAAGGCCTCTCCCTGCATCATTTTCGTGGACGAACTCGACGCGCTGGGCAAGGTCAGGGGCGTGTCCATGGCGGGCGGCAACGACGAACGTGAGCAGACCCTGAACCAGCTCCTCGTGGAGATGGACGGCTTCGAGACCAACCGCGGCGTGGTGATCATGGCGGCCACCAACCGCCCCGAGATCCTCGATCCCGCTCTGCTGCGACCCGGGCGCTTCGACCGTCAGATCCTCGTTGACAAACCCGATCGAAAGGGCCGGGAGGCCATCCTGGGGGTCCACGCGAAGAACGTGGCGCTGGGCCCCGGCGTGGACCTGGAACGGGTGGCCGGTTCCACCCCGGGACTGGCCGGCGCCGACCTGGCCAACATCGTGAACGAGGCCGCCCTCCTGGCGGCACGGCACGGCCGGGACAGCGTCACTCAACCGGACTTCGATGAGGCCATCGAAAGGGTGGTGGCGGGCCTCGAAAAAAGGGGCCGCCTCATCACCGACAAGGAACGGCGCATCATCGCGGTCCACGAGGTGGGGCACGCCGTGGTGGCAGAGTCCATCCCGGACCAGGACCCGGTACGCAAGATCTCCATCGTGCCCCGTGGTCTGGCCGCTCTTGGCTACACGTTCCAGGCCCCCACGGAAGACCGCTACCTCCTGACGCGGACCGAATTGAACGGGCGGTTGTCCGTGCTCCTGGGCGGTCGGGCCGCGGAGGTCCTGGTGCTTGGAGAGATGTCCACCGGGGCCCACAACGACCTGGCCCGGGCCTCGGATATTGCCCGCTCCATGGTCACGCAGTTCGGCATGAGCCAGCATATCGGGCCCGTCTCGCTGGACCCCCGCAGCCAGGGTGCGGCCTCCTCCCAGGATCCTTTCATGGCCCCCGAATACGGGAACCAGGTAGCCGATCGCATCGACGTGGAGGTCAAGCGGCTCGTGGAAGAGGCGGAGTCGAGGGCCGTCTCCATCCTGACCGGGCGGCAAAGGGAACTGGAGGAAGCAGCGGACCGTCTCATCGAACGGGAGTACCTGGACGGCGATGAACTCAGGGAACTGCTGGAGGCCAAAACGCCGGCCCCGGAAGGGGAACTTTCTGACGGGGAGACGGACCGATGAAAAGGATGGCATACCTGTGGCCCTTCCTCGTCCTTTTCCCGGCGCAATGCGCCGACGTCAACCACCCGCCCGACGTGGCCCCGGTGGGGGATCTCACGGTCACGGTGGGCGAGGCTCTGTCCATTGCCCTGGTGGCCACGGACCCCGACGGGGACTCCGTCACCTTCGAGGTGCAGGGGGCGCCTGCGGGAGCACGGGTCACGGCGGACGGCCAGGGCGGATGGCGATTCGAATACAGTCCCCTGGCGTCCCATGCCGGCCCCAGCGGAACGACCTATGAACTCGTGTTCACCGCCCTCGACCATCGCGGGGGTGAGACCCGGGAAGCCACGGACCTGCACGTGCTGCCCGAGGGATCGGTGCCCGAATTCAAGGGACCGTTCGCGTGGACGCTGAACCTGGCCGAAAATGATCACCTGACCGCGTTCATCCAGGTGAAGGACGCGGACACCGCCTCCCTAGTGATCGAATTGATCAAGGGATTCGAAGGGGCCCTGTTCGACCAGGTGGACGGACACACGGCCTCCATCTACTGGAAGCCACGTCCCCACCAGGTGGGGGGAAGCCCGGTCTATACCTTCACCGTGTCCGCCGACGACGGGTCCCACGCCAAGGTCTTTGCCGACTTCGCGGTGGTCCTGGTCAATTCCGAGATGTTCGGCGGATGCCCGGGCACACCGCCCACGGCAACCCACCAGCCGCTGTCGGACCAGCACGGCGGCGGTTCCTACTCGGTTTCGGTGGAGACGGACGACCTGGAAAGCCAGGTCCGCGAGGTCACCTGTTTCTGGAGCGCCGTCAAGGGCACACCGGAACCGGAGATGAACCGGCTGGAACTTCCCGGGTCCATCCCGAACCTTGCAGCGGCAGCCGATTCCGGCCGCCTGGTGTACTACCACTTCCTGGCCACCGACGATGACGACCAGACGTCGGACTATTGCGACCACGCGGTCCGTCTGCCGAAGACCGGCGAATTCGCCTTCGCGGCCTATGGACCGGATCACCCCGACACCTGTCTCGGGGACCTCTACGGCGACCCCCAGACCGTCCCGGCCCAGCTACCTGAAGGGACGGTCACCGGCCTGCGTCTGTGCCATGGAACGGAAGACGTGTTCACGCGCCTGTTGGTCCATGGCGAAGGACTGGCCGTGGCGGCGACGCCCATGTCGGCCTCGGGACCCTTGACTGTCATCCTGGAGGACCCCCAGGGGGCCATTCTGGTCCAGGCGCCCTTCGGTGCCTTCACCACGGCCCTGGTCGACGGGGAATTCCGGGTACGCGTGAGACCCGACGACGGTAAAGCCGTGACCTATTCCCTGGCGGCGACCACCTCGGCCGACCCCTGCCAGGACGACACCTTCGAGCCCAACCAGACACCCACGACGGCTTCCCTCATCACCCAGGGCCTGCATCAGGCCACCCTGTGCCCCGCGAACCCGGACTACTACGGGTTCCACCTGGATGCCGGTAAAGCGGCAGCGGTGACCCTGACCTTCGACCCCCAGGAGGCCGATCTCGACCTGACCCTCTTCGAAACGGACTGGTCCGTCCCCATCCGGGTGTCGGCCTCGACCCTTGGCACCGAGGAACTGGTGGCCGAGGCCGCGGTTCCCACGGACTTCCTGGTTCGCGTGGACGCCGTGGGGCTCGATTCGTCCGCCTACGGCCTGGACCTCCAGGTGGAGGGTCAGGAAACGCTGTGCGAAGACGACCTGTTCTCGCCCAACGCCTCACCATACCAGGCGCCCGTGGTCTTCGAGGCCACCTACCCCAAGCTGAAACTGTGTCCCACGAAGACTGACTACTTCGAAACGGGACTGAACGGGGGAGAAACCCTGTCCGTGTGGGTGGAGGTGCCGGCGGGACAGGTGGCGCCGCCCCTGGCCATCCTCGCAGGCGATGGACAGACCGTGCTCGCCCAGGGCAATACCACCGGCCAGATGTCCCAGGCGGAGGTGGTGGTGCCCGGACCGGGCCCGATCCTGATCCGCACGGGACCGGTGACGGGGCAGGCGGTCAACTACTCCCTGGGATTCGCGGCGTCGGACCCTCCCGGGCCCTGCGGACCGGACCGGTTCGAGCCCAACGACCAGGTGGAAACGGCGCCGTCGTTGCCCCAGGGCCTCACTACCCACCTGACCCTGTGCCCGGGGGACGTGGACATCTTTGCCACGAAGATGGGGGCATGGCAGACCATCGCGGCCTACGTGCTGAACGGTTCCGTGGCCGTCAGCACCTCGATTCTGGATGCCGAAGAGGCCCTGGTGGCCGCGGGGACGCCGGCCCAGTACGGTGAGGAACTGTTCTTCCTGACCCAGGAAACCGGCACCTTCTACCTCCAGGTCCGGGCCTCGACGGGGGGTCAGGGCTGGTACGACGTGTTCCTGCAGACAGAGTGACCTTTGCAGTTTTCCGTGCACGTGCACGTGGACGACACCAACGGGGAATCAGCGACTGTGGATACAGGTCCCACCTCCCGCAACATCAAGATGATCATCCAGTTCGACGGTACGGATTTCTGCGGCTGGCAGTTGCAGGACGACGTAAGGACGGTACAGGGGGTGCTGGGGGACGCAATCCGGGAACTCACCGGTACTGCCGTCACACTGCATTCGTCCTCCAGGACCGATTCCGGGGTGCATGCCCTGGCCATGCCAGTGGGGTTCCAGCTGGACTCGAACCTGCCCATCAGGGCCTTCCACAGGGGTCTCAATTCCCTCCTTCCCCGTGACCTGAAGGTGGTGACGGCCGAGGACGCGGCCCCGGACTTCCACACCCGGTACATGCACAGCACAAAGTCCTACCGGTACCGGATCCTCAACCACCAGACGGCCCTGCCCCTGGAACGTCGCCATTCCTGGCACGTGCCCCAAACCCTGGACGTGGAGGCCATGGAGTCAGCCGCGGAATGCCTCGTGGGGCACCACGATTTTTCGTCTTATCGATCGGTCCATTGCGACGCCCATTCGGCGGTCAGGACCGTGGATTGCCTGGACGTGGCCATCGCGGAACCGCACCTGGTGACCCTCTACGTCAGGGCCGGGGGCTTCCTGAGGAACATGGTCCGGATCATCGCCGGCACCCTCGTCCAGGTGGGTCTGGGACGCTTCCCGCCCGGGTGGGTGCGGGAGGTGCTGGAGGCCCGCGACAGGACCCGCGCCGGTCCCACGGCACCGCCACAGGGCCTGTTCCTGGTGGAAGTGGTCTACCATCCGACACAACCGCCGCAGGGGACCCCCGCCGGGTCACCGCCGTCTGCGCAGGACGGAAAGGGCGGCCCGCATGTCGTCCGTTCCGACGGCCCTGCCTGCGACGAGCACCACGGTGAAGACACCAGCGGCCGCCAGTGAGCGCACTGGCCAGGGAACCGACGCACCCGCCACGTGATCCAGGCCGATCACCACGCAAAGGCCCCCGACGGCGATGACGGCCGTCCGGACCCACGCGGCCCCGGGAAACACGCGCCGCAGGAAAACCAGGCTGGTCACGGCCCCGCAGGCACAGCCCGCCATGGTGGACAGGGAGGCCGCGGTCCACGCCTGCGCTGGGTCCTCGGCATCGGTCAACAGCCAGAACAACAGGCATGCCTGGACCGCCACCGCCACGCCTCCGCACAGGAGCGAGACCAGCGGTCGGCCCGCCGACGCCAGGATGGCGTTGCCCACGAACATCAACGCCATGAGGCTCACCGCTGTGAGCAGGGGCACCAGGACGGAGCCTCCCCCGGAATAGGCTTCCCCGAACAGGAGGGTAAGGAGGCCTTCCCCCGCCGTGCCCAGAACGGCCACGGCCAGGCCGGAGAGCACTGAAGCCAGGCGCATGGCACCGGCCACAGCGGCGTTGGCGGCATCCGTGTCATGGGCGCTGGTGGCCCTGGAAACGAAGGGGAAGACCACGAATGTCAGGGATATGACCGCCTGGTATGGAATGGTGGCCACGTTCTTTGCGGCCCCGTAAATCCCGGCGGCAAAAGACGCCTCGTCGGCCAGGGCCGGATCGGACCACCAGGCATTCAGGCCCCCGCCCAGGGAAGCCTTGATACCGATGATGTCCGCCTGCAACAGGAGGTTCAATACCAGAGCGTAGCCGCCCAGCGGCAGGAGGAACGATAGATACCTTTTCTTCAATGGGTCGCCCGACCCGGCGTCGGGGCCCAGTCCCGCCACGAAAAAGGCCAGGCCCAGGACCAGGAAGGCTGCGGTCGCAAAGCCACCGAAGGCCCAGGTCACGGAACCGGTGGCCACCACCAGGGCCACCATGAAAGCGGTCTTCATGGTGGAATAGGTCACGTCCAGCGCCGCCTGTCGGCCGAAACGCCGGGTCCCGTTCAAGGTGCCCACCAGGACGGCGTAGTAGGCGTAGGCCAGGACCACCAGGGAAGCCACCCGCAAAGGGGTTCCCAGGCCCGGGTCCCGCAGCAGAAAGCCGGACAGTTCGTCGGCGAACAGGAACATCCCGAGGAAGATCGGGCCGAAAAGAAAGGTCTGCACGACCACGGCCGATCGTCTCACCGATCGAAGGGGGGCCCCGGACTCCGATGACAGCTTGGACACCGCCTGGACCGTGGCTGTAATCACCACCATGGTGACCACGTTGAGGAGCCCGGAAACCACGCGGTACCGGCCGAACAGGACCGGATCCCCGAAAAGCCGTGGGAATGCCAGTGAAGCAAAGGTGGCCGTCAACAGGAAGTAGAGCTTGGCCCCCGTGATGAACAGGAACCCGCGCCCCGCCTGTCGGGTGATATCGTTGTGGGAATCGGTGTCAGCCATGGTCTCGGACTATTGTTTGCTCTCGCGTTCGAATCGCCCCTGGACAGCCTGACGATAGTCTTCCCCGGTGTCGAGAAGATCGACGAGGATGATGAACAGCTTCCTTTTCGCATCCTTGGCTGTGAGTTTCCCGGCCTTTCGGGCGGCGTCAACCTCCCCCATCATGGCCAGTCCTTCCTGCCCGTTTCTGGCCAGGCGCCCCACCGTGGTTTCTTCACCCAGAACGCCAGCCAGGGCCTTGCGGGAACGGGTGAGCCGCTTGAGAAGCTTCGAACGGGATGGTTCGCCCGAAGACTTGACGCAGATGATGCCGAGGGTCTGGTGTACGCGATTACTGGACTTGAGCAACCGGTTCACAACGTCCCAGGCGGCCACCGTGCCCCCCTTCTTGAACACCACCTGGCGACAGAAGTCCACCATGGTCTTCATGGGGTCTTCGAAGGCCCTTGGGTAGACATCGTCGTCCTTCAGGGCATCCATGACCTCACCCATGACGTCGAATCCTTCCAGCTGGACGAGATAGCGGGACGCGCTCCACCGGTCGTCCGCGTTCTTGCGGGCCAGCAGGCGCCTGAGCCGCAGGACCACCCCGGCCCGATCCCCCTTGAGGTCCCCGGAGTCTTCCAGCAGGTCCGTGGCCGCGTTGAAGGCGGCGGCCCTCACGTCGGGGTCCTGATCTTCGTTGGAAGCGAGGTCCAGGAGGTGATTGACGGCATCGGGGCTCCGGATCTTGCCGATGACGACCACGTGGGTGAACTGGACCACGACGTCCGGGATGGCGTGCAGCACCTTCATGGCCTCGAGGAGCTTCAGACTGGATTCGGGGTCCTTCAGGCCCACCACGTAGTTGGCCAGCTTGTCTACGTGGAATCCGTGCCGGATCATGAGGACCGCGCCGTCCACGCCTTCCATGCCCAGGTCCGAGATCTGGTTCACCAGGATCCGCGGCTCCACCACGTCCTTCACCTTCTCCGGGGTGGAATCCGGTTTTAGTCCATCGAAGGCCCAGGCCGCCAGGCGTTTCTGAAATCCCCCCCGCTGGTCCGACGGGATCCGGTTCAAGCCGATGAAGGCCGCGTCACGCACCGGCGCCAGCTTTTTCCGGTCGCCCACCAGGGCCGGCAGACGACCCACCAGGTTATCGGTGAGCCGAACCGCCAGTTCGTCCCGGTCCTTGCACCCGTCCAGGAAGGTCCGGGTCTGGAGGGCCCATCCGGCCTCGATGAGAGCCATGAAGGCCCCCACCCGTTCTTCCATGGAATTGGAGCCGTCCTGCACGTAGTCGTGCAACTGCCGGATGCCGTTTTCGTTGGCGGTGTACTTTTCGAAATTCCCGGGACCGGGTCGGCCGCATGCAACCAGGGCCGCTGCCGCAAAGAGCATGATGAGCAACCGGCGCATTGACAGACTCCTTGCCTTGATACGGCTTGGTTCTAGCATCCAGCGCGCCCCGGGGTCAACCTGGGACGGCCCGCGGGCGGCCCGCCACGGGACAGGGTTGTCGTCTTCGACCGCCGGCGTTGACTGGGGTATACTCGTCGGGCACGACGAAGGAGGGTGCGGATGAACGACGTAGCGACGATTCTTATCGTGGACGACGAGCAACCGGTCCTGAACGCGCTCGAACGTTCCCTGGGACTGGACGGCCACAACATGATCAAGACCACCAGCCCCAAGCGCGCACTGGAGATCGTGGGCAGCCAGAAGGTGGACCTGATCATATCTGACCATCTCATGCCGGAAATGAAGGGACTGGACCTTTTGCGGGAAGTGAACCGCCTTCGCCCCAAGATCATCCGGATCCTGCTGACCGGCCATGCGGACCTGGAACTGGCCATGAAGGCCATCAACGAGGGCGAGGTCTACCGGTTCTTCCAGAAACCCTGGGACGACGAGAATCTGCGACTGGACGTGCGCCTGGCCCTGTCCCACCGGAAGCTCGAGACCGAGAATGTCCGGCTTTCCAACGAGGTGGACAAGCAGGCGGGCATCATCAACCGGCTGGAAAAGGACCATCCCGGGATCGGCAGCGTGGAGAGAACCTCCACCGGGGCCATCGTCATCGACGACGACGAACTGGACGTCAAGCATTCCAAAACCGGTGAGATCATCCTCGACGACAAGGACTTCTGACACCGATCGGACGGAATCATGACACAGGCAAGCCCCCTCCATCCAGTGGTCCTGGTGGTGGACGACGATCCGGGCTGCGTTCGCGCCATCCGACGCGCCCTGGAATACGCGGGAATGGGGACCGTGGCCGCCACCAGCCTGGAAGAGGCCCATGAGGCCCTTCAAAGGCACGACCCGGCCTGCGTGATTACGGAATTTCGCATGCCTGACGGGCAGGGGGTGGAATTCCTGACCCGGTCCCGGGAATCGGTCGAACACCTGGGGCGCGTCATGCTGACCGGGGTGGTGGACTTCCTGGCGGTACAGGAGGCCGTCAACCAGGGCTCCGTCCACGCCTTCTTCACCAAGCCCTGGGACAACAACAGCCTGGTTCAGGGCGTCAAGGGTGTCATCGAACAGTGTCGTCTCGCGCGCGAGAACACGGAAATGATGCGACAGCTGTCGGAACACAACCGGGTCCTGGAGGCCACGGTCAAGGAAAGGACGGGGCAGCTCGAACAGGCCAAGAGCGAGCTGGAAGCCGTGTTCGATTCCTGGGACGAGCCGGTGGCCATCGTGGACAACCGGTTCACGGTCCTGAGGGCCAACAAAGCCTATTCCAGGCAGGCCGGGCTGGTCGTGCGGGATGTGCCGGGCCGCCTGTGTCACGAGGCCCTGTTCCACCGGGAATCGCCCTGTGAGGACTGTCCCCTCGGGCGCGAGCCCGTTGACGACGGCCCGCGGGAAGGCCGGATCGCGCAGGACGGGAACGAGTGGCGCATCATGACACGGTCCATGGGTATCGCCCGTCGAACCGGGCAGGCGGCGCTCTGTCGCTACGAGCTCCTGCGGTGAAGGTCGTCACGGCACATCCCGAGGGCACGGTGCTGGAAATCAAGGTCCGCCCACGGGCCGGGAAATGCCGGGTGACCCATCGAAAAGACGGTACCGTTGTGGTGGAAGTCACGTCGGCGCCCGAAAACGGCCAGGCCACGAAGCAGGCGCTTCGTACCCTGGCCCGGGCCGTGGGGCTGAGGTCTTGTGACGCCACCATCTTGAAGGGCGCCAGAAACCGAAAGAAGACCGTGCTGCTCAAGGGCCTTACGAAGGGGGCCTGCCTGGCCGGACTGGAAGTTTCATGAGCAAGGGACCGAAAAAATCCAAGGGACCCACGGAGCCGCTGACCCACATGGTGGCGGCCATTCCCCTGGCACTGGTGTCCGGGTGCCTGGTGTTCCTGTCCTTTCCCACCTATGACCTGTTTCCCCTCCAGTGGGTTGCCCTCGTTCCCCTGCTGGTGGCCGTTCGAGGACGCGGCCTGCAAAGCGGACTGTTCTTGGGTTTCTGCACGGGACTGGTCACCAATGTCGGCGGTTTCTACTGGATTTCCGGACTACTGGGGGAATTCGGCCACATGGGTCCCATCCCGTCGGTCGCGCTGATGCTGGTGGTGGCCTCCTACCAGGCCATACCCAACGCCCTGGCCACGGGACTGTCGGCCATCGTGGCCCGACGTTTCGGGCCGTCGGCTTGGTTCCTGGCCTTTCCCGTCCTGTTCACCGCCACCGAGTTCCTGGTGCCCTTCATCTTTCCCTGGTATTTCGCCAACGGTCAGCAACCCTTCCACGCCGTCACCCAGATCGTTGATATCACCGGCGTGTCCGGGCTGACCTTCCTCCTGGTTCTCGTGAACTGTGCCCTGGCCGCCGTGGTGACGCAGCGGCTGGCGAGGCAGCCCTTTCCAATCGTCCGGGTGGCCTCGGCGGCCGTCGTGCTGCTGGCATCCCTAGTCTACGGTGTGATGACCCTGCGCAGCGTGGACAGACAGGTCCGGGAAACCCGCAAGTTCCGGGTGTCCATGGTGGAAGCCGACGTGGGCATCTGGGAAAAAGAGGCCCAGCTTCCCGACGGGTCTCCCATGCCCTGGGAACAGCAGGTGCGCATGCTCTACGGCAACCTGCTTAAGCACCAGTTCCTCACGGCCGATCTGGAGCGCGAGGCGAAACCCGACCTTATCGTATGGCCCGAGTCTTCCTATAACCCGCTGCACGCGGTCTTTGCCCGGCGAACCGACGCCTTCGCCGTCACGGCCGGCGCGGGCGGCAAGGCGTCCTGGATCACCGCCCGGGGCACCCGGCCCCTTCCGGGCGCGGACACGGCATCGCTGAGCGTCACGGGCATCCGCGGCGTGGCGGCCGCCCACGAGGAGTTCATCGTCGCGGTGGGAGCGCGTGGAGCCATCCATGTCTTCAACGGCCGGACATGGACCCGGGAACCATCGGGCACCGATCGCGACCTCTTTGCCGTGGCCGCCATTCCGGGGACCGGGGATGCCCTGGCCGTGGGCGCCCAGGGGACGGTCGTGCTCCGCAAGGGAGGCCGCTGGGACACCCTGGAACCGGGGACCTCGGTGGACCTGAAAAGCGTCACCTGGTCGGGCGGAAGGAGCTTCGCCACCTGCGGTGACCAGGGGACACTCGTGACCCTGAAAGGCCGCCGGGCCACCTTGATCGACACGGGCACCACACAGGACCTCCTGGCCCTGTCCTGGTCGGACCAGCGGGGATTGGTGGTCGTTGGTCGGGAAGGCTCCGCTCTCCGGGTGGAAGGCAGGCGAACCCTGAAATGGGGGACAGGGGCCATGGTGGACTTCCTGGGCGTGGCGGCCGGAAAGGACACCTGGATCACCGGCCGAAAAGGCCTGTTATTGCGGTGTCGCGAGGAATGCGAACGGATCAGGACGGGGCTCGACGAGGACCTCGTATCGGTTTCAGGTGACGGGGGGGGCAAGGCCTGGGCCGTGGGTGCCCGCGGGACGGTGCTGGCCCTGTCCGGCGACGCCGCGCGAAAGGTGGCTCCATTGGCGGGCCACGGTCCCCTGGGCAAACAGCGATCCGTGGCCTGGGTGCCCCTGCGCGAAGGATACCCCCTGTACCGGGACGTCCGCTATCTCTACACGTCCCCCGAACCGCTCCCCGGCGCCGGCTCCGCCGAGGATCCCGGACAGGCCGTGGACGCCGACCACGACACACCCACCCGGGACCGGAATGCCGCCATTCGGGGATTCTCCACACCGTTGCTCATGGGGGCGATCACCTACCGGAACCTACCGGGCTTCGACAGCGAAAGCGAGTACTTCAACACGGCCCTCCTGGTGGCGCCGGACGGGGAGGTCCTGGGGCGCTACGACAAGAACTACCTGTTGATATTCGGCGAGTACCTCCCCTTCTCCGACTGGTTCCCCTTCCTGAAGACCTGGCTGCCCGAGGCCGGAGACTACCGGGCCGGCGAAACCGTGGAGGTCTTCGAACTGGACGGCGTCCGTATCGGCCTGATGATCTGCTACGAGGACATCATCCCCAGTTTCACGCGGCGCCTGGCGGACAAGGACCCCCACATCCTGGTGAACGTCACCAACGACGCCTGGTTCGGCAAGACCTCGGAACCGTATCAACACCTGCAACTGGCCACGTTCAGGGCCATCGAGAACCGCCGGTTCCTGCTGCGATCCACCAACACGGGGATCACGGCCGTTGTGGACCCCGCGGGACGCATACTCCAGCACACGTCCCTGGAGGAAGCGGAGGTCCTCACGGCGGACATCGCCGTCATGACCGGGGACACGCTGTACCGGCAACTGGGGGACGTGTTCGCCTGGGGATGCTGCGTGCTGTCTCTGCTGGGGTTGGTGGCCACCCGGTTGCGACGGGGAAAGAAGGCATGATCCTGCCCCATCCCTAGGCGTTCTCCACCACGATGCCCGTTACCTCGCCATCGACCTGCACGCCCGGGAACACCACGGCCTCCTCGACCGCGGCGTCCGATCCGATGCGGGCGCCCTCGCACACCACGGCCCGCGGGCCCACCCTGGCGCCCGCGTCCAGGAGGGCGCCGGGACCCAGTATCACGCCGTCCGGCCCGACCCGGAACCCGTCGAGTCCCACGTCCGCATACAGTCCTGGCGCCTCTTCCAGGAGGTCCCACTGGAGGTCAAGGAAACGCCCGGGCGTGCCGATGTCGCAGAAACGGCCGTCCATCACCCGGCCGGCCACGTCCTTTCCCGAGGCGAGCAGGGGAATGATCCCGTGGGTCACAAGGCAGGATTCCACGCCGGGAGGCAGGTGCTCGAACAGGGATGGGGACAGGACCGATACCCCGGAGAACACGAACTTCGGGCCGCCGTGGCCTTCGGGTTTTCCCCGGATGCCGACCACCCGCCCCTTTTCAAGTTCCACCAACTGGGCATCGGGCCTCGCCGGGTCGTCCACCAGGGCCAGGGTGGCGTCGGCGCCTAACCGCCTGTGATGCTCCACCAGCAAGGACAGGTCCCAGTCGTGGAACACGTCGCCGTTGTGTACCAGGAACGCCTCTTCGCCAGCAAAGAAATCCCTCACCGCGCTCAGGCCGCCCCCCGTGCCCAGGATGAAGGTCTCATCCGACCAAGTGATGTTCACGCCGAGTCTGGCGCCCGAAGCCAACCGCCGCACCAGTTGGGCCGGCAGGTGATGGAGATTGATCACGACCTCGGACACGCCCGCATTCTTGAGGCGCCTGAGGGCCCACTCCACCACGGGCGCGCCCAGTACGGGAAACAGGGGTTTCGGGACCTTTTCGGTGAAGGGCTGGAGTCGCTTGCCCAGCCCCGCTGCCAGCACCATGGCCTTCATGCCTTGATCCTTCATCCGAAGTGGTCGGGGAGATATTTCGCCAGGATCTTCCGGGCAGGGGTGAATTCGGGGAACCGTTCCAGGGCCTCCCGGGCATAGGCCAGGGACTGATCGATGTTTCCCAGGAACTTGGGATTCCCCTTCACCCGGTCGATGTACACGAACCGTCCGGCGTCCTTGAGCTTTCTCTGGAGGGCCTGGATCTGGAACGCCTCTTTCAGTTCCTCGGCGGGAGGCACCCACAGGCCGGCGTCGGCGCGCGCCTCGCGGAAGATCTGCTGGTTCTCCGCCACCTCTTCGACGCTGAAGGTCACGTAGGAATCCCTCAGCAGGGCCACCAGGTCGTAGAGGTAGGGCCCCTGCAGGGCGTCCTGAAAATCGATGAGCCGCAAATGGTCACCCTGGACCATGAGGTTCCTGCTCTGGAAGTCGCGGTGCACGAAGCCCTGGGGCAGGCCCGTAAGCCGCTCAACCACCCCGTCATAGAAGGCGTACAGCTCATCCTTTTCCCCGGGTGTGGGCGTCAGTCCCGTCCAGGCCAGAAGGCCCCATTCGTGGAAGTGTTCCAGTTCCCAGCGCAGCAGGTCCTTCCCGAACCGTCGTTTGAACGCGATGCAGCCGGGGTCCGGATTGGACTGGGCCCAGGCCTGCATGCGGACCATGATGTCCACGGCATCCCGATACAGAACGGCTTTTTTGCTACCGAAGGCCAGGGCCCGCTCCACGGTCATGTTGCCCAGGTCTTCCAGTACGATGATCCCGGCGTCCAGGTCCACGAAGGACACGCCGGGTACGGGCAGACCACCCCTTGCAAGGTATTCGCCCACGTCCAGGAAGGGGACGGTGTCGGGCCGTTCTCCGTCCACCACTTCGTCGCTCTTGAGAGGATCGTCGGCCATCTTCATCACGATGGCCGTGTTCCCGTTGGGCGTGGGGGCCCGGAAGTAGGACCGGCTGGATGCGTCCCCGGCCAGGGGGGTCACGTCGGGATCGGTGCGGCCTTCGACCACGGCCAGAACCCTGGTGACGGTGTCCTTCCATTCCATGGACACAGTCTACCGTCATTGACCCGATCCGGTGAAATGGATGCAGGGAATCATTCTGGAAATGAGGCAAAACCGTTGTGATGGCGAAGGGGTCGGGTGGGGGACGGAACGCAGCCTACTTGAGGATGCCTTCGTCCACCAGGAGCTGCTCGATGAGGGCGATGCGGTCCTCGAGGTCCTCGATCCGCTGGTCCCTCTGCTGGATCTGCCGGTCCAGGGTCTTGAGGCCCGCCATGAGGAGACCGTCCATGTCGTTGAGGCTGTAGCCGTGCTTGTCCACGCCGTTACCGTCCGCAGTGGCCATACCCAGTTCGTCGGGCAGGCTCTCGGCGATCACACCGATGTGAGGCACCGTGCGGTAGACCTTCCTGACGGCCAGTTCAAGGTGCTTCTCCCGCTCCCGGCCACCCACCTCTACCTCGATCCTCTTATCGATTTCCTCGCCGCTCATGGAGGTTTCTTCGTATTCCTTCCGCTTCTTGGCCTCGATCCCGCGTACTTCCTCTTCGGCTATAGCCTGGGCCGACGCGCGGTCCCGTATTTCCTCATTCATGTAGAACTTGGCGGAACGGACCTGGCGCAGGCTCGACAGAACCCACTCGTCGTCCTTGGCATCCAGGTCCTGGATGTCCTTCTTGAACTTCTCGGAGGAAATGGTGATGAATCCATAGGACTCCATCCGGTGCCATACCCGGTACTCGCGATTCCAGTGATAACCCATCCAATAGCCGTTGTTGCTGTGCGGAATGATGTGTCCCGAATTCATCCAGGAGGTGGCCTGGTAGAAGTCCGAGCCATGAAGCCGCAGACCGTCCACACGGCCGTAGTTGGCGTGGAAGTGGCCATGAACGTAGGCGTCATAAACACCCAGGCGACCGGTCTGTGAACCACTGCCGTCGGTCCCGTCCCAGTAGCAGCCCGTGTTGTTCCGGTCATAGAACCGGTCACCCCAGACGCTGCCGGAGGTGTAGAAGCCCGTGTTGGTCCACAGGCCGTAGGAAGAATGGGAGCCCAGGTACCACGACGTGTTCCAGCCGCCGCCGTTGACCCGGCCGGGGTACATGTAGTTGTACTGGTACATGGAGATACCCTTCGAACCGCCGCCGAGCCAGGGGGCGAATTGACCCAGGACCACGTTGGCATTCTTGGAAAGGTAGATGGATGATCCCATCCGCGAGTTGCCCGCCGGGTCCACGTAGTAGGTATGGTCGTTGCCGTCATAGTACAGAGGAGCCGTCATGTAGGTCAGGCTCTGGGACCAGCCCTGGACCGACAGGTTCGGGTTCGTGCTGGAATTCTTGCGCAGGTTCAGGTTGTTGCCGCTGGGGGTGAGGTTCATGTCGTTGCCGTTCCAGCGGATCCCCTCGTTGGATTGCATGAAATACAGAGGATCACTCAGTTGCAACCTGTTGATATTCGACGTGGAGGCCGGGTTCACGTAGTAGCCCGGATTGTCGGCATCGCGGAAGACTCTGGCGTCCAGGTTGCCGTACACCGTCATGGTGTTGCCGCCGCAACCGCCGGTGAAGACCCGAACGGGCCCGCAACGGTAGTGGTTGATCTCGAGGGGATCGCCGGCCGCACCGGTGTTGATGGTATCGAAATAGGCGTTGTTGCCGTAAAGACCATAGGAATTGCTGCCGCCGGACCGGACGGAACCGTAGTACCGGATGACGTTCATGTCGCTGGTGCCGTTCGGGTCGGCGTCCCGGGCGGTGTTGCCACGGTCCACGAACCGGTTGGCGATGACCTCGTCGGCTGTGATGTCGCCGCTGGTGGTGAAGCTGATGTTGGACGCCAGGTCGCCGCCGGCGATGGTGCCGTTGGCGATGTCGGCCGAAGAAACGGCGCCGTCCTTGATGTCCGCGCTGTCGATGCCGCCGCCGGCCTTGGTGGTCAGTTCACCCAGGAACTCCAGGTCACCCTTGTGGTAGGCCTTGCCGTTGGCGTACAGGGCGTGGGTGACACCCGTGTTGCCGGGGGCCTCGGTGTAGATTTCGAACCGTTCCGACTGGTCGTACTCGTTGCCAAGGACCAGTTGGAAGGCGATCTGCTCGTCGGAGGCAGTGGTGTGGTTCCGGAAGTAGGCGTAGTCCTGAGAGCCGCCGTCATACAGGTGGAACTTGAAGCCAGCGTTCAGGTACAGGTCCTCGGTGCCCTTCTTGAAATACAGGGCGCCATGGTCGTGGGCCGCGGGTGACACTTGGGTGTAGTCCACAGTGACCAGGGCGTTGCCGTCCACGCTGAGGCCCGATCCGAACTTGGCCACACCCACCGCGGACGCGGTGGCCTTGTCGATCTTGGAACCCGAGATGGGGCCCGCGATCTTGACGTTCGTCACCTGCATGTTGTTGATGTCCGCGGTGTCCACGCAGCCACCGGGGCAGTTCACGTCCACGGCCGGACCACCCTTGGAACTGGAACCGGCGTAGTTGTTCTGCAGTTCGGCGTTGCCCACGCAGCCCGTACAGGTCAGGCCCGTGGCGTCGCCACCCTGGCTGGCGGAAGCCGCGTAGTTGAAGTCGATGTCGCTGTTGCCCACGCAGCCGGAGCACTGCAGGCCCGTGGCATCGCCGCCCTTGGCGGTACCGGCCGCATAGTACACGCTGCCGTGGATTTCACCTTCCACCACGCAGCCCGAGCAGGCCAGGTCGGAAGCCGCGCCGCCCTTGCTGGCCGATCCGGCGTAGTTGAAAGCCACGTCACCGGTGCCGACGCAACCCACGCCTGCTCCGCCGAAGTTGGGGCATTCCACGTTGGTGGCCGGGCCGCCCTTGGAATTGGAAGCGGCATAGTTGAAGTCCACCTCACCGCTGCTCACGCACTGGGAAGAGCAGGTCAGGTTGAGGGCCGCGCCGCCCTTGCTGTCCGAATCCGCGTAGTTGAAGTTGATGTCGGCGTTGCCCACGTTGCCGTCGGCAATCTTTGCCGCGGTCACCGCGTTGTTCTGGATGTGGTGGGTGCCCACCGCACCGGCGGCGCCGGTCGGGTCGTCCTTCAGCTTGTTGGAATCCACGGCGTCGTTGGCGATCTTGTCCGTGGTAACGGCCCCGTTGTACAGGTTCCAGGAGCCGATGGTGCTGCCCGCGATGTTGCCCACGCCGGTGAGGTTCTGGGCACCGGTAATGGTGGTGGTGGCCACGTCGGTGTTGGCCACACATCCGTTGCAGACCAGGTCGTCGGCCGGGCCGCCCTTGGTAGCGGAACTGGCGTAATTGACCGCCAGGTCCGCCAGGTCGATGCACCCGGACGGGTTGGCGCAATCCACGTCGGTGGCGGCACCGAGCAACTCGTCGCATTGCTCCGCGTGCTCTGCCTGGAAGGCGAAGCCAACCGAAGTGATGGCCCGTCGTGGCAGGACGTCGGTCCCGATCTGGATTTCGAGGTATACCTGCGACTTGTCAACGAATACCGTGGGCGATACCGGCCCCAGATAGACGTTGAACACGCCGCCTACCACCGATGCGGTCTTGATCTGGGTGAACAGAAGCGACCCACCGCTGGAGGCGTCGAACAGCCGGAACGTCATGCCGTAGTTTCCCGTCACGACCTCGCCGGCAACATTGCGCAACACGCCCTGCACATTCAATTGTGAGGGGACGTGATCCTGCGCGTAGGCATCACCGACAGCCATGCCTACGACAAACACGCAGGCCAACACAAACTTGAGGAGCGACTTCATAGGGCCACCTCCAAATACGCACCGTGGTTCCATACCTTCCCAAGACCTCAAAAAACGACCGCCACGCTGGCGTTCGTCTCATTTCCGAACAAATAACCGGCAAAGAGACAGTTTCTCGCGCAAATGGACATCCGTTGCCCCAAACCCCGCAAGAATTTCACAGCCATCCTTTCGGACTTTTGTCCTCTTACCAGCAACTCCAAACAGATCAAGCACTTCGGGACCACACCAAAACGCGCCGGTCACCCGAAGCAAAGCCGAAGTAAGAATTTAGCACGTTTTGTACCACCCGTCAGCACTCCCCGGATAAAGTTCACGGGGGGGGCGCCATCGACATGTCGTGGTCGTCGAACACCAATGGGCTTCTCCTGCCGCTGGGGGTTCCTCACCGTCCCAGTCGTTTCAGATTGACACGTGGGTTTGCCTACCCTATCCTCCATTTCCAATTGTTCCAGCCTCACAAGGGGGCACTCATGAGAATGATACAGGTTTTTCCCGGACTTATCCTCGCCACGCTGGCAGGGGTGACGTTGGCGTCCTGCAAGGACGACGAGCAACTCGCCGAACCCGGTGAGACAAAGAAACAGGTCCCTGCGGTCACGGAAGCCGGTCCCGAGCCCGCCCATGAACGGTCGGCGGAACCGACGAAGAAACAACCCGTCGACGGGAAGACGCAGGCGGCACCCCCGAAAATGGCCGCTCCTGGTCCGGGGAGCGTCCCGGGTCCCGCCGAGAAGATGGCGCCTCCGCCCGGACTCCCGCCATCGGCCCCGCGGCCCGTGGCCGTCAAGCCGCCGGTGCCGGCCCCTGCGCCCGCGGCACACACGCCCAAGTCCCTGCTGCCCGACCTGCGGCTGCTCCTCACGGCCACGGACGTCACCCAGACGGCGGGTCCCAAGGCCGTCTTCCGCAGGAAAGCCATGCCGGGCATGGTGGTCACGGCGGAACAGGACGCCTTGTACTATGAACCGGAGAAGGGCTCGTCCTACGGATTCGGCATTCAGGTGTTCCACGAAAGGAACGGGGCAAAAGCCAAGCAGCGCTTCGAGTCCATGTTCGCCTCCTACCCCAACGCGGTGGAAATCCCCCCCGTGTCGGGCAACAGTTTTTTCGCGTACTGGGACGAGGTCCTGTTCGTGGCCTTCATGCCCCAATATAAAGATACGATTGCCGTGGTCTCCTGCGGGAGGCCCTACTGCGATTCCGACGATCTCTACGGCCTGGCGCAGAAGGTCGGCAGCCGACTCAAGTAACTATGGACGGCAAGGAAACAAAGGTGCTGGTCGCGAACCGTGGCGAGATCGCGGTGCGGGTCCTGCGCGGTCTCCGCGAGGCCGGCTACGGCACGGTGGCGATCTTCTCGGAGCCCGACGCCACCTCGCTCCACGTCCAGATTGCCGACGAGGCCGTGGCGCTGGGGGGCAGCACGTCGGCTGAATCCTACCTGGACATCGGCAAGGTCATCGGGGCGGCCCGGGACTCGGGGACCACGGCCATTCACCCCGGGTACGGTTTCCTGTCCGAAAACTCCGATTTCCGGCGGGCCTGCGACGACGCCGGGATCGTGTTCATCGGCCCACCCGAAGGGGCCATCCGCGACATGGGCAACAAGCTGCTGGCCCGCAAGACCATGTCCGCCGCCGGCGTGCCCGTGGTGCCGGGAAGCCTGGACCCGGCCACGGACGTGGCAGCGGCAAAGAAGGACTCCGCCAAGGCCGGCTATCCCGTGATGCTCAAGGCCGTGGCCGGCGGCGGTGGCAAGGGCATGCGAAAAGTCGAGCGGGAGGAAGACCTGGCCGCCGCTTTCGAAGCCGCGTCCCGCGAAGCCTCTGCATCCTTTTCGGACGCCGCGGTCTACGTGGAAAAATTCCTGCGCGGGCCCCGTCACGTGGAGGTCCAGGTCCTGGCGGACGGGGAAGGGCGGGTGGTCCACCTGTTCGAGCGGGAATGCTCGGTGCAGCGCCGCCACCAGAAGGTGATCGAAGAAACCCCGGCCCAGAATCTCCCGCCCGACGTGCGCGACGCCATGTGCGAAGTGGCCGTGCAGGCTTCCAAGGCCATCGGCTACCAGTGCGCGGGCACCGTGGAATTCCTGGTGGACGAGGACCACAACTTCTATTTCCTGGAAATGAACACGCGGCTCCAGGTGGAGCACCCCGTCACGGAGGCGGTGGTGGCCGTGGACCTGGTGCAGGCCATGGTGGGAGTGGCCCTCGGGGAGCCCCTGCCATGGTCCCAGTCCGACCTGTCCCAGCGCGGACACGCCATCGAATGCCGGGTGTACGCCGAGGACCCGTTCCATGATTTCCTGCCTTCGCCCGGCCACCTGTATCGCTACCGGCGACCCTCCGGCCCCTTCGTGCGGGTGGACGACGGCGTGGACGAGGGGGGAAGCGTCAGCCAGTTCTATGACCCCATGATCGCCAAGGTGGTGACATGGGGCGAGTCCCGTGACCAGGCCATCTCACGCATGATCGGAGCGCTCGGCGAGTATTCCATCGGCGGTGTCCGCCACAATATTCCCTTCCTGGTTCACGCCCTTCGATCCGTAGAGTTCGCCGGCGGGCGGTACGACACCGGCATCCTGGACAGGCTGGGTCCCGTGGAAGATCAGGCTCCCACCGGGGAGGAAACGGCCCTGGCGGCGGCGGCTGCGCTCCTGGGCAATGGGCACAACGGACACGAACCGACGCGCAAGGACCCGCAGCCCTCGGCCTGGAGACGCGCGCTGATGCCCTCGAACGGGAGGAAATGACCCGTGCGGCGATGGATGATCGAGACCCGCGGCGGCGGCACCAGCGAAGCGGCCATCCAGAAGGTGGCCAGGGACCACGTGATCGTGCGGGTGGGCGATGAAACCTTCCGGCTTGAAATCCGCCGCGCGGGGGACTCGGTGGCCTTCGTGCTGCCGTCGGGCCGCACCGTCACACCCTTCGTGGGACCCGCCGCCGAAACGGGACAGGAAGTCCTGGTGGACGGTCGGAGCCTGTATCTCAGCGAGATGGGAAACGGCGCCAGGGCCTCCGGGAACAACGGATCCACCCAAAAGAAGGTCTGCTCCCAGATGCCGGGCCGGGTGGTGAAACTGCTGGTGACCCTCGACGACGAGGTCGTCAAGGGTCAGGGCCTGGTGATCCTGGAAGCCATGAAGATGGAAAACGAGGTCAAGGCGAACCGCGACGGCCGGATCGGCGGCATGTTCGTTTCGGAAGGAGACCTGGTGGACGCCGGCGCCGACCTCCTGGAGTTCGAATAGACGGGTCCGGACGGACCTTCGTCGTTTACCCTTTCCCGTGGACCGTATACCGTACAACCTGTATGGAAGACCGACTCGGACCAGGAGACGAGTATGAACGACAAGGGCCGGGACCACGACCTCCAGGAGTTCTACCGGACCGCCGGAGCGGATTCCCAGGGAAGGCTGAAGGACGACGAAGGCCATTGTCTTTCCACCGGGGAAGACATGCCTTTCCTGTTCACCGAGGGTGATACGGCCCACGGGGACGGGGAACTGCCCGGACGCCCGACCTACCGGCGCGGGGTGTACCCCACCATGTACCGGGGACGGTTCTGGACCATGCGCCAGTACGCCGGTTTCGGGACCGCCGAGGCGACCAACCGACGATTCCGCTATCTGCTGGAACAGGGCCAGACCGGCCTTTCCACGGCCTTCGACCTGCCCACGCAGATGGGGCTCGACTCGGACCACGCCCTGGCCGTGGGCGAAGTGGGTCGGGTGGGCGTGGCCATCGACACGGTGGACGACCTGGACCGGGTGTTCGAGAACATTCCCCTGGACCAGGTGTCCGTTTCCATGACCATCAACGCCACCGCCCCCATCCTGCTGGCCATGCTCCAGGTGGTGGCCGAGGAGCGGGGACTGGACCCCTCGGTGCTGAAAGGCACCACCCAGAACGACATCCTCAAGGAGTACGTTGCCCGCGGCACCTACATCTACCCTCCGCGACCCAGCCTCGACCTGGCCGCCGACCTCATCGCCTATTGCAGCAAGCGGCTCCCGAAGTGGAATCCCATCAGCATCAGCGGCTACCACATCCGGGAAGCGGGGTCCGATTCCGTCCAGGAAGTCGGTTTTACCCTGGCCGATGGCCTGGCCTACGTGCAGGCGGCCGTGGACCGGGGCTTCGACGTGGACCGCTTCGCCCCGCGGTTGTCCTTCTTCTTCGGCTGTCACAACCATCTCCTCGAGGAGGTGGCCAAGTTCCGGGCGGCCCGCGTGGCCTGGGCCACCCTGATGAAGGAGCGCATGGGGGCGAAGGACCCCCGTTCCATGGCCCTGCGGTTCCACACCCAGACGGCGGGGTGTTCGCTCACGGCCCAGCAACCTGAAAACAACGTGGTGAGGGTGACGCTGCAGGCCCTGGCCGCAGTGCTGGGCGGCACCCAGTCGCTGCACACCAACGCCCAGGACGAGGCCCTGTCCCTCCCCACGGAGGACACGGCCAGGGTGGCCCTTCGCACGCAGCAGATCATCGCCCACGAATCCCACGTCACGGACTTCGTGGATCCCCTGGGAGGCTCCTACGTGGTGGAGGCCATGACCGATCGCATCGTGCAGAGCGCCCTGGACCTGGTGGACCAGGTGGATGGGCTCGGGGGCATGGTCGCGGCCATCGAGAAGGGCTTCGTGCAGAACCGGATCGAAGAGACGGCCTACCGGCACCAGCAGGACCTGGAGGCCGGGCGTGCACGGGTGGTGGGCATGAACTGCTTTACCGGCGAAGAACCCCGGGGCGCCACGGATCCCGAAGACGACGAGGCGGGCAGCCTTGTGGAACTGGAAGCAAGCCAGATAGCCCGGTTGGGGCAGTTCAGAAAGGACCGGAACGAAACCGAGGCGCAGGCGGCCATCGACGGAGTTCGTGAGGCCGCCAGGGAGGGGGTCGGCGTGGTGGAGGCCGTTGTGGAGGCGGTCAGACGACGGGCCACCGTGGGCGAGGTGTCCGGCGCCATCGAGGACGTGTTCGGCCGCTTCGGACCCGCGTAGTCATCGGCCACCGGGAGGGAAAGAGGGTCTTGAGACTGCTGGATTCAGTCCAGGAAAGTTCCATCGTGGTGGTCCTCGGCGACGGGGGCGTGGGCAAGACCACCGTGGCTTCCGCCCTCGCCATGCTGGCCGCGGCCCGGGGACGTCGGGTGCTGGCCGTCACCGTGGACCCCTCCAACCGCCTCAAGACCGCCATGGGCCTGACCGGGCGGCCCGGCGAAGAAGAGCCCGTGGATCTCGGGGGTCTTCCCGTTGCCGAAACGGGAGGCTCGCTTCATGCCATGGTCCTGGATGCCGCCACGGAGATGGACCGGTTGGTGGATCGCCTTCTCCCCACGCCGGAAGCACGTCGGCGGATCACGGACAACGTGTTCTATCGCAAGGCCGCCGCCACCATGGCGGGCACCCACGAATACATGGCCATGGAACGGTTGCTGGAAGCCCTGGAGTCCGGGCGATACGACCTGGTGGTCCTGGACACGCCCCCGGAACGACACGCCCTGGATTTCCTGGATGCACCGGCGCGCCTCGACGGGTTGCTGTCCAGTGACGTGTTCCGCCTGTTCGTGACGGCGTCCGCGGGCCTGGGACGAATCGGACTCGGCGCCTTGCGCTGGCGTTCCGTGATCCTGAAGGGCATCAGCAAGTTCGCCGGAGAGGAGACATTTCTCGCCATCCTGGACTTCGTTCTGGCCTTCCAGCCCCTGTTCGAGGGCTTCAGACAGCGGGCGGCCCGGGTCGGTTCGTGGTTCACGGGGCCGGACTGTTCCACCCTCATCGTCTGCAGGCCGGGCCCGCAGTGCGCCCGGGAAGTGTGTTCCACCCTGAACGCCCTGCGCGGACGGGGCATCGAACCCGCGGCAGTGGTGGCCAACCGGGTCCGGTTCTGGCCGCCTTCCGGATCCGACGCCCGGACCGCCAGGCCGGTGACGGCCAGCACGCTCCGGAAGACGCTGGAATCGAATCCGGCGCTCAGCCTCCATGATCCGGCCACCATCGAGCGACTGGCCGCCCGCACACTGGACCTGGCGGGGAGCTACCGTGAACTGGCCAAGGAGGACCGGGGCCACATGGAGTCGCTGGCGGCCTCCACCGGGCCGGTGGCCCTGTACGAGATCCCGCTGCTCAAGGGAGAAGTGCGGGACCCCGCCACCCTCGCCCTCTTCGCCGCCGTTGTCGAACAAGCCGTTTCAGGCGATCTTGCGTAGACCGTCCACGGGATTGATGCGGATGGCCCGCAGGGAAGACAGGAGACAGGACAGCAGAACCACGAGAACCGACAGGCCGGCAATGGCGGCTATGTCCTCCCAGTGGATGATCGCGGGCAACTCGGTGATGTGATAGACTTTCGGATCCAGGGCAAAGCCGATTTTCTGGATCAGGCGCACGATACCGTACCCCAGCACCAGCCCCACGGCCACACCGGCACAGCCCAGGATGAACCCGTGGGTCACGAAGACCCGGTACAGCTGACGGCGGGCGGCCCCCAGGGCCACCAGCGTGGAAATCTCCTTCAGCCGCTCTCGGGCCACCACCAGCTGGGTGCCCACGATGTTGAAGGCCGCCACCACCACGATGATCAGGAAGAACAGGGCAAGGACCACCTTCTGCATCCTCAGGGCCGAAAACAGGTTGCGGTTCATCTGTTTCCAATCGATGAGCCGGTACCGGCTGGGCGGCCCCGCACCGAGGTCGCTGTATTCCAGTCCCTTCTTGAGCCGGGACACGCCAGCAAAGAGGTCCTGCACGTGTGGTTCGCGGTCGGCGGGGGGCAGGATCCCTTCCGTGAGACGGGACGCATCGCGCCGAAGCCTGGCCGCGTCCCGCACCAGGTCCGGGAGTGTATAGGGTTGGAGGGCGGACAGGACCTCCAGGCGCATCCGATCCGTGTCGAACAGGTCTTCGAGACGAATTTCGATCCATCGCACGGCGGGTCCCCGATTGAGGAACCGCTGTGCCGATGCCAGGTCCATCACCACCAGCCGTGAGTCGTACTCGTAGAACCCCGAATCGAAACAGTCCCTGACCACGAAGGACTCTTCCATGGGGGCCATGCCCAGGGGACCGGCGGTGCGACCTTCGAGGCCGCGGATGGGGGTGGTCAGCGTGACACGGTCCCCGGGCGCCACCCGCAGCCGATCGCGCAGCTCGCACCCGATCACCACCTCCATGGGGGCGCCTTCCTGAAAACGAATGGATTCCAGTGACCCGCCGTGGGTCAGGTCCCTCAGGTTGGAAACCCCGTCAATCCCGTCCAGGGCCACACCCTTGACGATGGCGCCGGCGGTGCCCGAGTCCGACGAGACCATCATCTCGTCGTAGGTGGAGGGATTGGCCCCCTGAACCCCGGGGACCCGGGACAGCCGATTGGTGACCTCCCGGTAGTCTTCGAACCGTTCACCCCTTTTCAACACCACCAGGTGGGGATAGACACCGAGGATCCGTTCGCGGAAGGCCTCCTCGAAGCCGCCGGTGACGGACAGGACCGCCGTCAACGTAGCCACCCCCACCCCGATCCCGAGGACGGACACCACCGTGGCCACGGACACACGAGACCGGTTCCGACCCGCGAAAAGGGTCAGGCCCATGGACCATGAAAAAGGCAGTCTCTTGAGGAGTCCTCCCACCAGCTCTCCCGGATGATCGGGGGTCGCAACGAAGAATACTATTGACTATTGGCGCAGGACTGTCGACCATTTTCACCCGTGAGCACTCAATCGAAACTCCGGTCGGGGCCCTGGTGGAAAGTGCTGCTTTGTGCCCTGGCCACCGCCGCGATGCTCGTGGCGATCCTTCCGGACCACGGCCTCTGGTACCTGACGCCGGTGGCCCTCATTCCCCTGTTCTTCGTGCTCCCGGACCTGTCCTGCGGCAGGGGATTTCTGGCCGGGTGGCTGGCGGGGACCCTGGCCAACATGGGCATCTTCCACTGGATCGTCCATACCGCCGTCACCATGAGCGAGTTTCCCTTTGCCCTGGCCTTGCTGGTTCTGCTGGCCTTTGCCATGTACTCCGGCCTTCCGTTCGGATTGCTGGCCCTGGTGGGCCGCTCCCTGCTCAAACGACGGGGGGCCGTGTGGACCGTGCCGGCGGCCCTGGTGACCCTGGAATTCCTGTGGCCCAACCTCTTTCCCTGGCACCTCGGCAACGCCTACTTCCGGGTGCCCCTGCTGATGCAGGGAATGGACCTGACGGGAATCTACGGAGGCTCGTTCGTCTCGACCGCGGTGGCCGTGGCGGCGGCCACCTGGCTCCGCGGACGCAACCGAGGGGACCGGGTGCCCCTTTCCGTGCCGGTAGCGGCCGCGATCCTGGTGGCGGCCTGGACGGGCTACGGCGCCATCCGGCTCCAGACCCTGGACAGGGGCGAATCGGCCCCCACGCTGACCCTGGCCCTGGTGCAACCCGACATCACCGCCGAAGACAAGAAGCGCCGCGATGGCAAGAGCCGGAAGGCCCTGTTCGCCAGGTTGAAGGGGCTCACGGAATCGGCGGACCTGGAAGGTGTGGATGCGGTGGTCTGGCCCGAAGGGGCCTTTTCCTTCTATTTCGCCCCGGATTCGGAAGGACGGAAGGGCTGGACGAACATCGTTCAGACGTCCCGTCGCCTGGTGGCCATGGTAAGGGACCTGGAAAAGCCCCTGGTGTTCGGATCCCTGACGCGCCCGCTGAACTCGCGCACCCGCAACTCGCTGGTCATGCTGGGTTCCGACGGACGGGAAGTGGAGCGCTACGACAAACGGGTCCTGCTGGCCTTCGGCGAGTACATGCCCCTGTCGGACACATTCCCGTTCCTCAAGAAGAAGGTCAAGGAAGTGTCGGACATGGTGGGAGGGGACCGGGCGGTTTCCTTTCCCGTGGGTCCCGGCCGGGCCCTGGGTTCCATCTGCTACGAGGCCATCTTCCCCACGCTCACCCGCCAGTCCCTGATCGAGACCGGATCCAATCTCATCCTGAACGTGACCAACGACGCCTGGTTCGGCACCAGCGGTGCTCCGGCGCAGCATCTCATGGTCCAGGCCCCCCGGACCGTGGAACTGCGGGTTCCCCTCGTCCGACTCACTGAGACGGGGATCTCCGCCGTGATCGGGCCATCGGGCGAGTTCGCCTACGAAACGGAACTGCACGAAAGACGGGTGGACCGGGTGGTCATTCCCATGGTGGACGGATCGAGCGTCTACCGGGAGGTGGGGGACGTTTTCGCGTGGGCCTGCGTGGCGCTGGTGATCGCGTCCCTGGCCACGGGCTACTTCAGGAGGAAGAAGTCCCTTTCCACCAGGATCGGATAGTCGAAGACCGTCTGCAGCAGCAGGAATCCCACACCGAACAGGATCGAGGCGACGCTCACGAAGAGCGTCACATATTCGTGCCAGGCGCGCCGACGCACCAGCAGGCCCAACAGCAGGATGGTGATCCCCGTACACAGCAGGGCGAGAAAGGCGAAGAGCCGGACATCCACCAGGATCCACCCGGCATACAGACCTGCCCGGGTCATGGGCGCCCCTCCCGGTACAGACGGATCACCAGCGGGATGTTCACCGCATCGATGACGGCATGGGCCACAGCGGGCGCCAGCACCCCTCCGGACACCATCCTCAGACAGCCCAGCATCACGCCGGTCACCAGGGCAAAAACGCTCCAGGTCAGGAACCGCCCCCGGAACAAACCATGGGCCGCGCCGAAAAGCAGGGAGGTTCCGGCCAGGGCCGCCGTGTCCCCCCAGGCGGACCCGATCAAGGTCCAGAGCGTACCACGGAACACCGCTTCTTCGGCCAGGCCGGCCGTCAGTGACAACAGAAGCGCTCCCCAGACGGGAATCCCGTCGAGGACCTCGCCGAGCAGCCCGATCAGGCGTTTTCCGGCCCGCGTCCTGGCGGCGAACACCAGGGACAGGACGGCCACGGGAAGGCCGGCCAGGAGGCCCCAGGCCAGGTGGTGCGGCCAGGGGGTGGGACCGATCCACCCATAGCCTACGGTGTGGGGCCACAGGCGGGAAGAAGCCTCGGAGGCTGCCAGGATCAATCCGTAGAAACCCGCGGCTGCCAGGATGAAACCGATCCTCGAGCGGGACGAATCCATGGCCCAACCGTAGGTCAAACGCACGGACGGGGCAACCGCCCACAGAAAACGATCCCTTGTAGGGGCGAAGCGTGTGGCCGAGTTCGAGCGGGAGAACCAGAAGCTGACACGGAAGCTGTCGAACGCGGAGCTGATAATCGAAGTCCAAAAAAACGTGGCATCGCTCCTCGGGATCTCGATGGAGACCGAGGAGAAGGGGAAGAAGGGGAAGAAGGGGTGATGCAGGCCGTCGCACAGATCGCGCCGCAGGTGGGGACCACACTGGCGTGCCGTGCGCTCGGTGTTCCCCGGGCGACGTTCTACAGGCTGCGGCAGGCTGCGGCAGCTCCCCCGGATGTCGAGGTGCTGCGGCGTCCGCGCCCAACCAGGTCTGGTCCTGGGACATCACGAAGCTCAAGGGGCCGGTCAAGTGGGTCTACTTTCACCTGTACGTCATCCTCGACATTTTCAGCCTGCACGCCGTAGGCTGGATGGTCGCCACCCGAGAAAATCGGCGTGGAGTGGGCGGAAGTCTGCTTCGTGCCGACCGCTGTAGGCCACAGCAAGAAAGGTCTTGAGTACCGCTACCTGGCAACGCGGGAGGCGATGCGCGATACGGAACTGCCCGGGCTGGAATCACTGCGAGAACTGCCTTTTCCCAC
>JADHTP010000154.1 GCA_016784945.1 Deltaproteobacteria bacterium
GGCATTGCATCACCTCTTCATCCGCCCTTCGAGGGGGGCGGCCACGGCTTCTACGTCACAGGCCCACGTCGCTTTCCGGCCGCCAGTCCTCTTCGGCCATGGTGGGTTCCTGCTCCCGCTCCTGGTAGATCTTCTTGAGCTCGTCCAGTGGGATCTTCTTGAGTTCCTTCACGGCCTCGTCGTACTTGTCGCCCGCGATGTTTTCGATCATTTCGTGTGCGTGGGCGGCCCTCGGCTTGAGCTTGCCGCCGGCCAGGCGTCGGGCCAGCTGGGCGATGTGGTACTGGGGAAGCTCACCCATGCACCGGCTGGCGCACAACCCGCACTGAATGCAGTCGAAGGAGATCTCGGCGGCGCCCAGGATGTCGCCCCGCTTGAGGTGGGCGATGTAGTCCATCACCTGCACGTCCATGGGGCAGACCTTGGTGCAGGCGTTGCAGGCCACGCACCGGAACAGTTCCGGGTACAGCGCGTGGACCGATTCCGCCACGGGCTCGATTTCGGCGTAGTCGAAATCCGCCCGCAGTGCCGGGTAAAACGGTATCTGGGCCAGGTACATGTCCGGCTCGATGACCGTCTGACAGGCAAGACCCGTGTAGATCTTGTAGTCGCCCGCCTTGCGATACACCGTGCTGCAGGCGCCGCAGACGCCACCACGGCATCCGCAACCCCGGATCAGCTGGTATCCGGCGTACTCGATGGCCTTCATGATGGTCAGTTCCGCCGGCACCATGTACTTCTTTCCCATGATGTACACGGGAATCATGGTGGCGTTGGGCACCAAAGGCTCGGCCCCGCTTGCCGTCTCACTCATCGTTGACCTCCTGACGTTCCACTGTGTCCGTTACCAAATCAGACCGCCGCCGCGGTCAGGGTGTTTCCGTCTTTTTCCGGGCTGTTCAGGTCGAAGCGGCAGACATCGGCCTCCAGGCCCAGCGCCACCGCCAGCAACTGCGTGAAGTAGTACACGGGCATTTCGTTGATTTCTTCGTACTTCTCGACGATGGCCGGTTGCCGGCGACCCAGGTTGTAGTCGCACATGGGGCAGCTCAGGACCAGGGCCTGCGCACCCGCCTTCTGGGCCGACCGCAGGATCCGCCCGCTGGTCTCCAGGGCGGCGTCGGGATTGCCCAGGGCCTGGAAGGACCCGCAGCAGGTGTTGGAGTCGGGGGACTGCACGGGCTCCGCGCCCACGGCCTCCAGGAACTCGGCCATGATGACCGGCGTGTTGTTGGGCGTGATGGCCACGGGATCGGGCCGGATCAGGGAACATCCATAGGTCGGGGCCACCTTCAGGCCCTTGAGCGGCTTCTTTACCGCCGACTTCAGCTTGTCCCAGCCCACCACGTCCCGCAGCAGGGTCAGGAAGTGCATCACCGTCACCGAACCGCCGTAGTCGGGCTCCTCGTCCATGAAGGTGTTGAGGGTCTTCAGGTCCTCTGCGTTCTCGTTGACCCGGACGTTGGCCCGGGCCAGGGTGTTGTAGCACTGGGAGCACAGGGTGAAGACCGCGTCGCACTCTTCCTGCTGGACCCGGATGAGGTTCCGCAGGGGCGCCACCTGGTGGATCAGGTCGTCGGTGGCCAGGCTGTAGACCGCGCCGCAGCAGTTCCACTGGTCCAGTTCGATGAACTCGACTCCCAGTTCCCTGAGGCCGGCCAGGGCCGATTCCTCCAGGTTTCTGGCCTTCGTCTTCAGCGTGCAGCCCGGATAGTAGGCAAGCTTCATCTCGTCTCCTCTTCCTCTTCCTCAGGCAGTGAGCTTCCTGAAACCGCTGACGAAAGCGATCTGAGGCATTTCGCGCAGCTGCTCCGGAGAAAGCTTGTTGGGGTGCACCTGATCCTCGTTGTCGCGCAGGACCAGCAGTCTCATGGCCTCCATGACCTGGGGGATGTCGATGTCGCGCGGGCAGTTGACCATGCAGCTGTGGCACGCGGCGCAGGTCCAGTAGGACCTGGCCTGGGACACCCGCTCGAACTGGCCGAACTGGATGAGGTGCATGATCTGGCGGGGCGTGAAGTCCATCTGCTCCACCACCGGACACATGCCGGTGCACTGGCCGCACTGCATGCACCGCCGGAAGTCTGCTGACGCGATCTCCTCGACCTTGTTCTGGAAGCTCTTGTCGATGTCTCGTGAGGAAATGGGCATCGTACCTCCTTACGGGGTTTCCGAAACGAGTGACAGCTTACCCGCGAATCGGAGGATTTTCACCCGGAATTCCGGTGTCAAGTCATCATTGATCAATTCTTGGCGCGTTGGTGGGAGGCGAGAGGTGCCTTGCGGTCATCCGGCCGTGCGGGCGAACTCGTCCATGAAGGACACAAGGGTCTCGATGTGGGACATTCGCGACGCGTTGTACATGGAAATCCGGATCCCGCCGAGTTTCCGGTAGCCCTTCACCCCCACCATGTCCAGTTCCCTGGCGCCTGCGATGAAACGGGCGTCCAGTTCGGCATCGGGGAGGTTGAAGGTGACGTTCATCACGGATCGGTGGGCTTTTTCCTTGACGTGGCCCTTGTAGAAGCCTTCGTGGCGGTCGATGCAGCCGTACAGCTGCTCCGCCTTGGCCCGGTTCTCCTGCTCGATGGCGGCCAGGCCGCCCCTCTGCCGGAAGGTGTCCAGCACGTTGCGCAGGAGGTAGATGGAGAAGCTGGGCGGCGTGTTGTACAGGCTGTTCTTTGCGGCGTGCACCCGGTATTGCAGCATTTTCGGAAGGGCCTCGCTGCACCGTTCCAGGAAGTCTTCCCGGATCAGGGCCAGCACCAGTCCCGACGGCCCGAGGTTCTTCTGGGCCCCCGCGTAGATGAAACCGAAGGGCGCCACGTCGAAGGGGCGCCACATGATGTCCGAGGACATGTCACAGGCCAGGGGGAGGCCCCCGGTTTCGGGGAATCGGTGCCACTGGGTTCCATAGACCGTGTTGTTGCTGCAGAAGTGGACGTACTCGGCGTCGGGGTTCACCTCGATCCCGGCGGGGGAGGGGAGTCTGTCGAACACGGTGTCCTCGGTGGACGCGATCACCCGGGCTGCCTCCCCGGACACGGTCATGGCTTCCACGTGCGCCCGCCGCGCCCAGTTGCCCGTCACGATGTAGTCCGCCTTCCTTCCCGAGTGCAGCAGGTTCATGGGCAGCATGCTGAACTGGAGGTTGCCTCCGCCCTGGAGGAAAAGGACCTTGAAGTGATCGGGCACGTCCAGCAACTCGCGGACCAGCGTAATGGCCTCGTTGTGGACCGCGTCGTATTCCGGGGAACGGTGGCTGATTTCCATCACGGACACGCCGGTGCCCTGGAAGTCCAGCAGTTCGTCCCGGGCCCTTTCGAGGGCCTCCACGGGCAGCGCCGCCGGGCCGGCGGAGAAATTGATGAGGCGCTTGGACATGGGTTCCTCCCTAGATCTTTTCGAGCACTAAACGGAAATGGATGGGCAACGTGGAAGGGATCTGGTCATCCGGCGCCACGCCGAAGACCTCCTTGATGATATTGGTGATTCCCTCCACGTCGATGCCCCCTTCGGTCACGTTAACGATGACCTCGACGAGGTCGTCGGTGGAGAACCCCCCCTTCAGGTCCGCGCCGGAAAAGTCCGATTCCAGGTGGATTTCCGGGTCCACCACCGAAAAGCTCCCGAGGTTCTTGCCGGTGACGTCCCGCACCGTGATGTCGTAGGCCGCGGCCGAACCGTCCCATCCGTCGGCCGTCGCAATGACGTCCACCTTCAGTTCGGTCCCCGGATCTGGCAGACCCGAACGGTCGTAGTCCTGGGCCAGGATCACGGCGGGAAAGGCCCCCGTCATGTCCAGCGTGCCGAACAGCATGGCGGGAACGAAGGGCGGAAGGAAGCCGGCCACCAAGGGGTCGTCGGGCTCCACCAGGGTCACGTTCGACGGGTCGGCCAGGTAAACCGCGTCCGGGGGATTGGTCCAGGCCTCTGCCACGGCGTCGAACACGTCCGCAATCAGGATCGCGAGTTGTTCGTCCCGCCGGGTCCAGAAGTAGGCCGAGCTGGTTTCGGCCAGATATCCGAACTTGTAGGCCGTGAGCCCCTCGGGCAGGGGGCGGGCCACCAGGTCCACGGGATAGCGGTATCGATCCTCGGCCGCCTCGAATAGATCCTTCATCTCGGTCGTGACGGCGCGGGCCGTCTCCAGGTGATTGACGGCAAGGTCCTCGTCCTGTTCACGGGCCGCGATGACGCCCGCATAGAGGGCCAGGGCGTGTTCGATGCGACGAATGGTCGTGTACAGCACGTCGTGCATTTCGACAAAAAGGGCCTTCTGCTGGTCGGTGCCTTGTGAAAGGGACCCGGGCAGCGTGTCCAGCACGGCCTGGTATTCCCCCTGCATGGAGGCCAGCAGGTCGTAGTCTTCGCTTTTCCACGCGGCGAAGGCCTCGTCATCCATCTGGTAGACGTGGCGGAAGGCCGGCCGCACCTCACGGGACACGATGCCCGCCAGGAAACCGGCCTCATCCTGGGGCAGTTCTCCGGCGAGGTAGTGGTACACGTGGGGATTGACGTCGTAGAAGTGTTTCTTCTGCAGCCCGGTCCAGTCCTTGACGGCGCGTGCCACCCGCCCGCCCTCGTCCCCGTACAGGGCGGCTATCCAATCCAGGTAGCCGTCCCAGGTCACGTCCAGGTCCCAGGTGATCCGGGTCAGGAAATGGTCGTACTGCCAGTAGGTCCATTCGCGGCCCGTGGTAAAGGTGGCGTGGCCCTCGACACGGTACCCCGCCGGGGCTTCATCCGTGGGCGCCACGGCGTACTGGGGCAGGACCTCCCGTATGTCCCATTCCCTGGACCAGCCGGTGAGGGGCAGGGCCAGGGGCAGGTTGATGTCGAAGCCAAGCCACCAGGCCGATTCGGGAAAGAACACCTGGCGCCGACGCTGTTCCGTGGCGGCGGAAAGGAAGTCCTTTTGGTGACTGAAGACCTCGCACCCATAGGCCGGCGCGGGGTGTTCCAGGGTGTAGAACATGGTGGTGTGCACGTAGGCGCCGAGGTCCACGTCGGTCTCCAGGGGAACGTGGAAGTAGAGGCCCCCGTCGTCGGACTCGAGGTCGCAGGTGATGTGGATCCAGGCGTAGGCCCGGACCCCCGGATGATGGGTGCGCAGGTGCTCGACCACGTGGTTCATCCAACCCACGGCCTCGGTTTCGTCGGGCTTGGTGAACTCGCTGCTGCCGATCTGGAGCCCCACGATGTCGAATCCCGCCACCAGCAGCCGGTCGAGCCTTTCGTCGATCTGCCCGTCGGCGGCTTTCATGGCGCCCGTCGAAGGGTCCACGTCGTCTTCGCGGATGAGCCGGAAGGCGTTCTGCTGCTGGTCCACGAAGCCCACGAGCAGGCCCACCTCGATCCCGTAGGAATGGGCTTCGTCGACGATGTCGCCGATGACGGGAAGCCAGGTGTCGAGGTCCACGGTCTTCAGCATGTGGAAGGTGAGCACGTTCTGGCGGTTCCGGGCCAGCCACTTCAGGTAATTGCTTGCCAGAATGCGGCTGTCTTCGCCCTGGGGCCGCAGGAGGAATTCGCTGGCCGGGATGGGGTGCTGCGTGTGCTCGTGGAACCCACGCATGGTGAAATGCGGGACGTGCATGACGTCGGGGTAGTTCCAGGGGAGCGTGGCCTCCGGGTCGGCCGGGAAGAAGGTCTCCTCGGGGTGGAAGTACCGTACCCCGAGGTCGCCGATGATCCGGTAGATGCCATACATGGCCGCCGTTTCCGTTCGGGCCGTCACCGTCAGTGCGGGGCTGCCCCCTCCAAGCAGGCCGAAGTCGAGCCAGTATCCCTGGTCGCCCAGTTCCTCGTCGGCCCCGGGCACCACCAGCACGTTGATCACGGGCCGGCCGTTGGTGATGGTGGTGGTGTCGTGGATCACGAAGTCGTCGGGGGCCACCGCGCCCGTGATGCGTACCAGGGACTCTTTCAGATCATCGGCGGCCAGGGTCAGGCCGGCGCCCGGTTTTTCGGGCAGAACGACGCGGATGGCCAGGGAGCCGTCCTCGGTACGGATGGCCGGCGGGTTGCCCGGATCCACCTGGCGGGATTCGCAGCCGGGCAGGAGGGAGACCATGAAAAGGCCTGCCAGCAGGTGCGTGACGGCGGTTCGGTTCATCGGCGCATCTCCACGAGTCGAGTCCCCGGATCAGACGGACAGGGGCGGGTCCAGCACGCCGGAGACCACGACCAGCATCTCCAGGTCATGGTCGATGAAGTACCGGGGATTGCATCGCATGGAGTCCGCATACACCACGCCCACGAGTTCGTTGTTGACCTGGACGAGCACCGCCGCGGCGCCGAAGACCACTGGGGCCTTCACGTCGTTGTCCACGCAGGGCCTGCGGGACGTCACCACCTTTTCCACCGTCGCCGCGTAGGGTGTGGCGGCCGCTCTCGGGTGGTCCAGGTGGGGGATGGTGGCAATGCCTGCCATCTCCAGGCGACGGCGCGCCCGGCTCCGGAACCGAATCGGTGTCCAGGGCGTCCTTCAATGCCTGCCTGTCCAGCTTGCTGGTGGCGCTGTCCACGGCCTCCCTGGACATGACCCGTCGCTTGAGCACCGAGTCCTGGTCGACCGGCCCCGTGTCCTTGGTGAGCTTGAACAGGGTCTGTCCGACCTGGACCCTGTCCCCGTACATCAGGTGGGCCTCCACCACGGGGCCCTCGTTGACGAGAATGCCGTTTTTGCTCTGGAGGTCCCGGATCTGGTAGGCGGCCATATCCCAGAAAATGGTGGCATGGCGGCGAGAAACCGACGGGTCCAGTAGCCGGATGAGATTGGCCGGGCTGCGCCCGATGGTCAGCACCCTTTCGCCGAGACGGTAAATGACCCCGCTTCCTTCACCCTCGATAACCGCGGGAATGCCCATAGACCGACATCTCCTGATTGACGGCGAAGGATAGCATCAGCCCGTAGGAGCTTCAATGGAGGACGTCTACCGTCCGTCGTTATCCGTTGATCGTGGTCGTGTCCGGTTGCAGGGGCGACCCACCCGGGTCGCCCACCGGAGCCGTCATCCGTGAACCGTGGTCCGTGGCAGTGTCCGATTGTAGGGGCGACTCACCCGAGTCGCCCACCGCACACGTGTTTCCAAAGCAATATCGTCCTCCTGTTCATGCGTCGAACGGGCGCCTTTATTGCCCCTTCACGGTCCTTGTACGGTCAAGGGTCTTCGACCGCTGCGCGGCGGCTTCGCCGCCCTGGACCGCGGACCGTGAATGGGACGGGACGTATTCATGTTCGACGCACTCACAGGAGGACTGCATGAATCACTACACAATCGGTGCAGGGGCGACCCACCCGGGTCGCCCACCGGAGCCGTCATCCGTGAACCGTGGTCCGT
>JADHTP010000155.1 GCA_016784945.1 Deltaproteobacteria bacterium
AAACCACCCCCGGGGAACGGAAGCGCGCACAGCAGCTGGCCCGGACCGAGCGTCGGGTTGCCGCCATGCGGGATCAGCTCCGGTCCGGCGAGGTATTGGAATAGCTGCCAGAGGGGCTCCATTTGCTTCGGGATGAACTCACCACGTTCGTTGCCGGCTTCAGGGAAGTGGACCTGGAACTGGCGCTCCTGCTGGACGGGGGCAAGCAGATCCTGAAAAAGGACTGGCAGTCCCGCGCATCGTCCGAGGCCCTCGTGAGCCTGTACGGTCGCAAAGGCCTGGAAGTGGAGGTGGTGGGGGACAAGGACGACGCCCGGGTAGACCCCGGGACCGGGCTGAAGAAGCGATCCCCCCTCACCCGTTTCGTGCTGGCTTCCCGGGACCGGGGCACCCTGGACGAGGCCGTGGAACTGGCCCTGGTGGAAATGGACCCTTCGGGCGATTCCGACCGCCGATCCCGTGCCCGTCAACGCCTGGGCCTTCTCCTGGGTTATCCCCCCTGCTGCTGCACATTCTATTCGGACTTCGAGGCCCGGGACGACGAGGAGGCCTTCTACGGAGCCTACCGGGGAACCGACGGCGTCGTGAGCGGGTTCAACCTCTTCACGGGACTGCACACCATCTCGGTCCTTTCCCACGCCCCCTGCTCGTTTTCCTGTGCCCCGTCCCATGAACTGACCGAGCGGGTCCTCGGCCTCTTCCGACAGGCGTCCCCGGAGGGATACCAGGCCTACATGGCCCTGTCCCGCCGGCCTCTTCTCTACATGGGAGAGCCGCGCCGGTTCCTGCTGGACGGCGAGGCCGGGCGAAACGGCGATATCAGATACCGGGATGTACGCCCCGCCCACTTCGTGAACCGGAAGGGCGCCACGGATCCGGATGTCCTTCGACACCTGCGCGCCGGGGACCGGCTCCGGCTCACGGCCGATGGGTTGACCGTGTGGAAGGGACGCCGCCGGGTATGGAGCCTGGACCTTCGAACGGCCGTCCGTCCGCCCCTGCTGCTGGCGCCCGGCCAACGCCTGTCCAACCACCGTGTCCGGACAGGCCTGGTGGAAACAACCTTCCCCGGACGTCACGACCTGTTCGGGAACATGCGACTGTCCCTCCTGGCGGGCGACCTGAAAACCAACGGCCACATCGTTCGGAGCTACGCCGTGGAACCGGGTGGCGATGGCCTGGACGGTCCCGCCTGCGAGGCCCTGGCCCAGGACCTGGCCGGCCAGCGGACTGATGCCGTTGTGTTCTATCGGTTCGCCCCCCCGGAGGTGCTGGAGCCCCTGCGTCGATCCCTGCCCGGGGCACGACTGCTCCTGGCGGAGAGCGGCACGCCATTCGGGGGCGCTCCCTCGATGGAGCTTGTGGACATGGGCCGGCTGCCGATCCTGCGACTCATCGACGCCCTGTCCCATGGCGGGGATGCCGCCCCCACGGTGGAACCGGCCCTGTACGTACCCCCGGACCAGCCCTTTGCCCCGGACCTGCAGCGACGTCGCGTCCGTCCCCGACTGGATTCCCCTGGGACCCTTGAGCATTGGGAGGTGCTGGGGCGACTGGCCTGTCCCTACCGGCGAAACGTGCGATCCAATCCCTGTTTCGAAGGGCTGGACCTGGACGAAGAAACGGTCTTCACACGGGGTTGTTCCCTGTGCTCTTTCAGGACCCGGGGGCCCACCAGGGTGTCGGAAGACGAGTGGGTGGACGGGCTGTGCCGGCAGGTGGCCTGGATCCGCGGCCGGGACGGCGAGGCTGACCATTTCCGGATCGTGGACCACCGCGGCCTGCAGTTCCTGGAACCACTGCTGGACCGCCTGGAACGGGAGGGCTGGACCGGATTCACGCTGTTGCTGGACGCACGGGTCGATCACCTCCTGGCGAGAAACACCGACTGGAAATCCATCACGGCGAAGGCGCGCGCCACGGGTACGCACCTGGACTTCGCCTGCGTGGGCTTCGAGAGCTTCTCGCAGGCCGAACTGGATCGGTTCAACAAGGGCGTCACCGTGGAACGGAACGTGGCCGCCGTCAGGAAGCTGCGAAAACTCCGCTCCCGGGCGCCCGACGTGTTCGTGCACGAGCACGAAGGTGCCGGATTCGTGACGTGGACGCCCTGGACCACCCTGGATGACCTCCGCCGGAACGTCCACTGGTTCCGGGAACTGGACTTCGGCGAGATCAGGACCTCACTGGCATCACTTAGGGTCCGCCTCTATCCCGACCTGCCCCTGTACCACCTGGCCCGGCGTGACGGCCTTCTCCTGGACAGCCGGCCGCCGGAATGGGAAACCCCTTCAGGGTATTCCCCGGACCACCCATGGAGATTCAGATCTGAGGACACGGCCCGGGCCTTCGCCCTTGTCCAACGACTCCAACGGGAGGTCAGCGAACGGGGCCACGACGTGGAGATCCTGGACCTCGTGGTCCGAGTCATGGCACGTCTCGGTCGAGCCCCGAGCACCGTAACCGCGGACCCGGGACCTGGGGCGCACCCCAGGGATGGCGGCTCGGCGCCGGTCATCCCGTCATTCGTGGACGCCATGGTCAAGGGCCTCCCATCGAAGGACCGCTTCCGACTGGCAGCCGATCACATGGTAGGCTGGAGGAGACCCGCTCGTGTCCACATCGGCGAAGACCTGGGTGACCAGGGGCGCGTGCTGCGCGTCGGATGCCTTTACCCGGTCACCGGAAAGGACCAGGTTCGAGCCTGGCTGGACACCGTGAACACCATCGAAGGCCACCTGGGCCTGGACCGCCGGACCGGTCCCGAACGCACGGATCCCGTGGATGCCCTCCTGGAACGGGCATCAACCACGCTGACGCAGGCGGGCCTGGAAATCGTGCAACCCCTGGACGGGGGAAATCCATCACTGCGTCTGACGGGTGTCTTGAGTCGGGAACCCGGAGATGTGGCGCGCCGGGTCCTGCAGGCGGCTGGTATCGACGGTTTCGCCTTTCCGGCCGGGTCCCTCGCAAGGCTCCTGGTACGTCTGACCCTGGACCTGGGACGGCCGGGTCGGGTGGGGGTCGGCCTGTCCATGGGACTGGAACACAAACGCCCATCCGTCATGGCCCAGGTGGTCACCACACCGCCGGGACCCCGGCTCTATGACGAAAGCGATTCCATGGAACTGGCCCTGGACGCGGCACGACCGGGACGAGGCCGATTCCTCTTTCACCTGCCGTCCGGGGAAGCGGTGCAGGCCATGGCCGGGGTTCTGGGCGCCCGGTCTCCCGGGCTCGTGGAGGCCCTGCGCCACATGACCGATCCACCCGACACCGGACCGGGACCCACGGCGCCCCCGGTACCGGAATGGATAGGCATGGCCTTCAACGATGGGAAACTGGACCCCACGCACTGGAGCCTGCTATTTCGCCTGTGACCCCGCCCCCGGGGGGTTCGGTTCAGGACCCTCGATCCTGTAGGTGAAGCACTTCTTCGCGCGCCTCTCCATTACCCGCTCGATACGCTCGATGATTTCCGAAACCGGCGCATGGTCTACGTCGAACCACGCCACCCAACCGCCCTGCGTCCACTGGGCACGCATGTCCGGTGGGAACTCCACGTCGGCGCTGCACATCCGGGGAAGGTAGGGAGTCCCTGCCTCGAACCAGTCACGGTACGGTCCGACCTCGGGATTCGGCAGGGCCATGATCACACGACCGGTGTAATGGGTGACGTGGGAGGCCAGGCCCGGCAGATCCTGCCAGCGGTGCAGGGGAAAGTAGCGCCCCGGCACCTGCCAGAGGTCGTGGAGCAGGAATCGGCGGAACAGAGGTTGCCCCAGCAGTTTCTCCGACACCAGGGTTATCTCGACGCCTTCGTCCGCCAGGTCGTAGGCAAACATGTGGGAACTGAGGAACAGGTGTTCGGATTCCATGAAGATCATATTGCGTTCGGCCAGGTTCCTTCGGATTTCGCCGGACAGGTTGTTCCAGGAATAGTCCATGGCAAGGTGATAACCCCGTTCCTGGTAGTTCGCGACAAAGCGCGCATTGGGAACGGCCGACAAGGCGACCACCACGGCCAGGGGCAACAGGGGCCAGGTCCTTTTGAACAGGGACTTCCATCGGACGGGAATGAGCCTTACCGCACCCACCGACGTCCATAGAGCCAGGGGGATCGACAAAAAGGCCCAATGCCCTATCTGGAAGCCCACCGACCCGAAGGACAGATCCACGATCACCGGAATCAGCAGAGCCAGGCACCAGGCTGTCGGCAGTACGCCCGTTACGGCGGAGTTTCCACGAATCGATTTGAACACCCCGTACACAGCCAGAAGAAACACTGGAACCGCCGTGGCCCAGGTACCCCCCATCAGGGGCAGTAGCGGTTTGCCGAGGGTGGCCTCCATCTGCCGCCACAAAGGCAGCGAAGACGCATACAGGTGAGGGCTTCCCTGCTGGTAAGCCGCCTTCATGCCCAGCAGAAACTGGGAGCTCATCCAGGCGGCCGCCATGGCTGCCCACAACAGGCCCACGGTCAGAAAGGCACGCACGACGTCGGGGGACAACTGGCGCTCGCGGCTGGCAGGGTCACCCCGCAGCCGGGCCGACATCACGAACCAGATCATCAGCGAGAACCCGCCCACGGCAATGAAAGGCAGCGCCCACTGGTGGCTAAGGCACAACGCGGCACCAGCGACGAGTCGTCGGGAACCGGTCCCGTCCACCACCAACCGCTCCACGGCGGAAACAAGGAGCCAGACGCCAAGAACGTGGATGGCGTAACCCCGGACAATGGCAGCGGAAATGACCAGGGGAAAGGACAGACTGAGGAGGACACCCGCCAGGACACCCGCGGCCAGGCCGAATCGTTCGATGCCATATCGCGTGACCGAGATCACGGTGACCAGCGAGGCGGCCAAGGATGGAAAGCGGTACCACCAGAGCGGAGGTTCGTCCATCATCAGACGCGACAACTGGCCCCAGATCAGGGAAAAGGGGTCGTGATAACCGAAGAGATCGTGGGACTCGGTGATGGGTATGGCATCGAAGACCGATGCCTCCATCGAGATGGACATCCAGACACGAACCGCGGCAGCCAGGACCAGCAAGACCAGTAACCAGGGCCCCGTGCCCCTCCAGCGATCCAAGTTCCAGGTCCTGGCGATTCCCAATATCCCTCCCTTGCCGGTCCCTTGCCGGTCCCTTGCCGGCCGGCCCGGATATCATCCCTTGAACGCCCTCGCCGCGCAACAATGCACTGATGCGACGTTTACGTTAGAATCGTCCTGTCCGCCGGGAATGTCAGGTGAAAAGACAATGTTCCTGAACCGATCCTCCATCCGAAAATGGCTGTTCCTGATCCTGATCACGGGATTGGCCTATGCGGCATGGCGTAGCGGCGAAATGTTTAGGACCGTGAATCACACTGCGGTGGACGCCGTGACATTTTCGCCCGATGCAGAACCTGATTTCCACAAGCCGGGTGAATCGATTCTGGAAACATTCGCCCCGGTCGGGTTCGCCCCTGCCGGCGACCTCGAAGCTTTCGCCGGCAACAGTCTCCGACGAAGGGAAGGCAGCCGCACCGACCGCATTCTGATGCCCGATTTCCGACGATTGACCTGCCGAAGATTCTCCCCTTCGCCCGATCCGTCCACTTCCCTGGAGGTCTGCCTGTTCGACATGTCGAGCATCGAGAGCGCGACCGTCATCTACTACCAACTGAAGCCCCCGGATGCGACGAACATCGACCTGACCCGGGTCGCCTGCCAGGCCGCCGATGATTTGCGCATGGTCGTTCCCGACCGCTACTACGTCGAAATAAGGTCGGCCGGCCCGTCCACGGCCGGTGTACATGACCTGGCTGCCATGGGAAGGCTGTTCGTGGAACATGCCGATGCGATTCGGATGAAACCCATCGTCGAGGGGAAGATACCTTTCCCGGTTGAAGGTCTGCTCACCAACAGTCTGGCCCTGGAGACCTACGGTGTGTTCGGCTTTGACGGTTTCGCCCAGGCCCATATCGCCCGATACCGCATTGACGGCACCGAACTGACCGCGTTCGTGTCGACACTGAACAGTGAAGCCGAGGCCAGGGCCCTGGTCGGGGACTACCGGCAGTTTCTTTTACGAAACGGAGGAACCAGGCTTGATACCGAGATACCCATACCCGAGGCATCCGTGATCGAGATCCTGGGTTCCTACGAACTGATCTTCACACGCGGCATACGGGTCTGCGGCGTCCATATGGCCGATCGCCTGGCTCCAGCCCGGAAACTGGCCATCACACTATCCGAGGGTCGGCCCGATGACGGATGAAAACGAAAAATTGACTCGTCGCCGTTTTCTGGGCGTGGCTGGGGCGATCGGTACCTGTGGCCTCTCGCCGCTGGCGCTGGCAGCCACGGGGCCGCACGGACCCCGGGTACCGATCCGTCCTTTCGGCAGGAGTGGCGTTCGAATCTCATCCTTGTCGCTTGGAATTTCCTTCGACTCAGAGTCCCGGATGCTGGTGCTCAAGTCCGCCATGGACCGGGGGATCACCGCCTGGGAAACCGCCCCCACCTACGCGGGAGGACGAAGCGAGTCGGGTATCGGGCGGTTTTTCCGCAAGTTCCCTCTCAGTCGCGAAGACGTGTTTCTGGTGACCAAATCGCTCGCGAGAAAGCCGGCTGATCTCACGGACTCCCTGGAAGGATCCCTGCGGCGGACCGCCACGACATACAGCGATCTCTTCCTGCTGCACGGCACCAGAAGCCCGGACGAACTGACACCGGAAATCCGTGACTGGGCACGCGGGGAAAAGGAAAAGGGACGCATCAGGCTGTTCGGCTTCTCGACACACGCCAACGTGGTGGAGATGCTGCGCACCGCCCCAGGTTCGGGTTGGATCGACGGGATCCTGATGCGATACAATTATCACCTCCTGGATGACCACGGGACGCAGCAGGCAATCAAGGCCTGCGTCAAGGCGGGCATCGGTCTCATCGCGATGAAGATCCGCGGAATGGGTCCCGCACCGCCGGTCAATGTTTCCACCCACGAACCGGACCTTGACAGGAAGCGGTTCAAAGCGATCTGGGAGGACCGGAACATCGCGAGCACGTGCATGTCCATGCGGTCAGTCGGGGACATCGAACACTACACCCGGATCGTTTCGCAGGAACCGGCCCTCAGTTCCCGCGAACTGGAATCACTGGCGGCTCACGCCCTGTCGAGTCGACCCGGCCACTGTTCCGGCTGCGCGACGATATGCGAGTCCGCCGTTTCGGAACAGGCACCGATAGCGGACGTGATGCGGTTCCTGATGTACTTCAACGGATACGGGGAACCCGACAGGGCCCGCCGCTGTTTCGCGACCATCCCGTCGGACGTGCGCGAGCGGCTGTGCAGTGTGGACT
>JADHTP010000156.1 GCA_016784945.1 Deltaproteobacteria bacterium
GGTCCTGAAGGTGCTGGCACAGCGTATGACGACTGCTTCGGAGACCGAGAACTTCGAAGAGGCCGCCCGGATCCGGGACCAGCTCGGCGCGGTGAAGGCGTTGATGACCCGCCAGGCCGTGGTCCTGCCTTCCACCCGTGACGCCGACGCGGTGGGCTTTTCAAGGGATGGCGACAGCGCGGCCTTTGCCGTGCTGCGGTTCGAGGGCGGCGTGCTCCGGGACCGGATCCCCTACGTGCTGGAAAAGGTCCTGGCGCCGGAAGAGGACCTGGTGGCCAGCTTCCTTCTCCAGTACTACGCGCGTGCGCCCTTGCCGAACCAGGTCCTGCTGCCCCGGGGGATGGTTCCGGGCACCGGGGCCCTCCAGGAAGTGCTGGCCGTGCGAGGCGAGCGGGCGGTCAAGATCCTGGAACCGGCGCGGGGTCCCCGCCACGACGCAGTCATCATGGCGCAAAAGAACGCGAAGGTCCTGCTGGACGAGTCCCTGGCCTCGGGCCGGGTGGCGGCACGGTCCCTCGAACGGGTGGCCGAACTCCTGGGCCTTCAGGCGCCGCCGGTCCGCATCGAGGCCTTCGACATGAGCACCCTTCAGACCACGGAGCCCGTGGGGTCCATGGTGGTGTTCACCAACGGACTGCCGGACAAGAAGGCCTACCGCACCTACGCCGTGCGAGGAGAGGCCGGTCCCGGCGACACGGGCTTCATGAAGGAGGTCCTGTCGCGACGGTTCAGGAAGGCCCGCGTGGAAGGTCCGGTGCCCGACCTTGTCCTCCTGGACGGGGGACCGTCGCAACTGAGCGTGGTGTCCGACGTGCTCGAAGACCTGGGCTGGTTCGACCTGCCCCTGGCCGCCCTGGCCAAGTCGAAGGTGCTGGGTCCGGGTCACGGGCCCGCGAGCCATTCGCCGGAGCGGATCTACGTGAGGGCCGCCGACCGGAACCAGGAGCCCATCGTGCCGCCGGCCAACGACCCGGGTCTTCACCTTCTCATGCGTCTGCGGGACGAGGCCCACCGGTTCGCCATCCGGTTCCACCGCAAGCGACGGGGCAAACGGGGCAACCGATCGGTCCTCGACGGCATCCCGGGACTGGGTCGAAAGCGCAAGACCCTGCTGCTGAGCCGCTTCGGATCTGTCAAGGCCATCCGGTCGGCCACCCTGGAGGATCTGCGGGCGGTCAAGGGCGTTCCCGGCCCCGTTGCCCAGGCAATTCTGAAGAAACTTCACTGATTTCAAGTATTTCGTAAAACAATCGACCAATTGGGTTCCAGTATTGACCAATATCACTAAATGCAACGGGTATTGTGGCCCCTTCCCCATTCGCCATCTATTCTCCCGAAGTTACCAGTCCCTTTGGCAACTCCCCGATCAAAAGGAGAGGCAGATCATGGGATTCTTCCGTCAGTGGGGGAGATTCATGCTCGCCGGCGCGCGGCACCATGCGCGCTGGGAGATGGACGTCTCCAACACCGTTTTCCGCAGCCGGACACGGATCATCGTGCTCTGCCTGCTCATGGTTCCCATTCTTCTGGGCGGTTTCGCCTTCGCCGAAGGCGCGCAGGAGGCGATACCCGAGTTCCTGGGTGGAAAGAAGGCCTACAGCCCGGCCTATTTCACCATGGGGATCTTCATCGCCTCCATCCTCATCGGCCTCGGCGCGGGTCTCATCACGGGCTGCATCGGGGCCGGGGGCGGGTTCGTCATTGCTCCGGCACTGATGAGCGCCGGCATCAAGGGCATCCTGGCCGTGGGAACGGACCTCTTCCACATCTTCGCCAAGGCGATCATGGGCAGTGTGATCCACCGCAAGCTGGGGAACGTGAACGTCTGGCTTGCGGTCATATTCCTGATAGGCGCCATCGTGGGCGCCACCACCGGCGGCGTGCTCAACCGGGTCCTTTATGACATCAACCCGGTCCTGAGCGATGCCTTCATCACCACCATCTACGTCATCATGCTGGGCGGGCTCGGCGCCTATGCCCTCACGGACTTCTTCAGGTCCCGCGGCAGCGGCGATGACGACGACATCCACGGCGGCGAGGCCGAGGGCGCCGAAATGGGCAACCTCCCGAAGAAGCTCCAGGCCGTCAACGTCCCGCCCATGATCCGGTTCGACGACGGTCTGGTGGCGGGCGGCCGCAGCATCTCCTGGCTCTTCCTGGTTCTCAGCGGGGCGCTGGTAGGCTTCTGCGCAGCCATCATGGGCGTGGGCGGCGGCTTCCTGACCTTCCCGATCTTCGTTTACGTCCTGGGCGTTTCGTCCCTGACCACGGTGGGCACCGACATCTTCCAGATCGTGTTCACTGCCGGTTACGCGGCCATTTCCCAGTACGCCATCTACGGCTTCATCTTCTACACCCTGGCCATGGGCATGCTCCTGGGTTCGCTGCTGGGCATCCAGATAGGCGCCATGGTCACCAAGGTGGTCAGCGGAACCACCATCCGCGGCTTCTATGCCATGGCCGTGCTGGCCGGCTTCATCAACCGCCTGTTCGCCCTGCCGGGCAAACTGTCCGAGATGGAAATCATATCGCTGGACAAAGGCACCGTCACCGTGCTGGACAGCATCGGGGTCTGGGCCTTCTTCATCGTCATCGGCGGCTTCGGCGTCTGGGTAATCGGCACTTTCCTGAAGAACATCGGCACCCTCAAGGCCGGGGAGGTGTCCCATGATAGCTAGCAAGAAAGAGTTCTTCGGCGGTTTCGCCATGCTGGCGGCTTTCGCCGGGGTGTTCGCCATCATGCTCATGCCCATTTTCGAGGGCAAGAACCTGCTGGACTACATGGACACCCTGTACAACTCCATCTCCAAGGGCTCCGCCTACTTCATTCCCAAGCTCCAGGAAAAGGTGAAGGAGCACGAAGGCAAGGACGTGAGCCTGAAGCTGGTCCTGGAAGAAGAGGACTACGCGAAGGGCATGACCACCATCCTGACGAAGCGTGGCGTGGAGGCGAAGCTCGACGGCGTCAATGTGGCTGTGAAGGGTGACCTGGGCCGGATCCTGGGCTTCGCCATCACCGACTCGGACGACATGTTCGCCAACAACGGCGACAAGCTGAAATCGGCCTACGGCATCGAAGGCAAGCAGTCACTCTTCTACTGGTGGAAGGGCCTCAAGGCCATGGACAAGGACCTGAAGCGCCAGGAGAAGTTCGCCGAGTCAAAGTACGTGGGCGCCGTGATCAAGAAGGGCGTGGAGTGCAGCTACAACTACTTCGGGGTGGCCCCGGAGAACATCATGGACAAGATCCTCGTGGTCATCTTCTCACTGGTGTTCTACGTGGTCTACACCCTGTGGTACGGCTTCGCCATCATGTTCATGTTCGAGGGCTGGGGCCTGAGGCTGGCCCACTGACACGCGCCGCCCGCCGCTACGGGCTTTCAATCACCAGATTTCCGAAGACCACCGTGTACTCGTTGTCGGACTCCCGCACCTCCATCTGGCTTTCCACGAAGAGGACCGTGGGCTTGTCCTTCCCGCTGTTGAACCCGCCCACCAGGACCTTGACGCCGAAATAAATCAGGCACAGGGCGAACACGATCCGGAACAAGGGAATGTCCACGTGGAACACGACCTTGAGGATTACCGTGAAGCCCACCAGGACGATGACCACGCCCCAGAAGAGGCCGGAAACAAGGATCCCATTTTCACCTCGCGACTCCGATCAGAATTGGTTACGTTCAGTCGGGATCATACATAAAACGGACCACGGTAAACGGTACACGGTAGGCGGTGGACGCCCCTCATCTATTGACATCCCTACCCACGGACCGGAAGATGTCTGTCCATGTAGGAAGGTGAATTTCGTGAACCGTGGACCCCGAGGCCTGTACAATCCGGCCCACGAGCGGGACGACTGCGCCGGGCAGGGCCTGGACCTCACCGACGAGGGGGCCTGCGGCGTGGGCATGATGTTCCTGCCCAGCGACACGGGCCAGCGTCGGGACTGCGAGGGCCTGGTGGAACGGATGGCCCGCGAAGAGGGGGCCCGCTTCCTGGGCTGGCGTGGAGGGCGTTTTCGCCGCCGGTGACGTCTGCCGGGGAGCCTCCCTGGTTGTCCGGGCCATCCACGAGGGTCGACAGGCCGCCGCCGGGATCGATGCCTGGCTGGGCAACAAGGGGAAGGAGACATGATGCGTCTGTGGGTGTCCGCGTGTCTGCTGGTCCTGGCGTGCTCGGACCCTTTCGTGCCGCCGGGCGCACAGTTCGAAATCACCGAGGACCGAGAGCCCTGCGCGGTCAGAAGCGCCTTCAGGAACGTCTATTTCGGTGACCTGCACGCCCACACGGGACTGTCCTTCGATGCCTGGGCCTATGGAACGAACAGCACCCAGGAGGACGCCTACCTGTTCGGCCGGGGCGTAGGCCCGATCCGGCTGGCGCCTCTCGACGAACAGGACAGGGGAACGCGGTCCGTGACCCTGAAGAGGAAGCTGGACTTTGCCGCCCTGTCGGACCACCAGGAGTACCTGGGTGAGCTGCATCTCTGCCTCACACCGGGATCGCCAGTCTACGACGAGCCCACCTGTGAAGGGTATCGCCAGGGCGACATGACCAACGTGGTCAAGTTCGGATCGCAACTGGCGCTGGAGGACCCATTCCGACTGCCGGGCATCTGCGACACCGGCAAGGCGGATTGCCTGCTGACGGCCAGGGAGGTCTGGGCCGGCGTGGTGGCTTCGGCCGAAGGGGCTTACGATCGGACCGCAGCCTGTACCTTCACCACGTTCCCGGCCTACGAATACACGAACTCGGTCAACGTGACGAACCTGCACCGCAACGTGATCTTCAGGAACACCAACGTCCCCGAACTACCTCCGACCGTTTTCGAGCAGAACGACCCATGGGACATGCTGCGGGAGTTGGACGAGACCTGCATCCAGGCAGGGACCGGTTGCGACGTGCTGTCCATCCCCCACAACAGCAACTGGAGCAACGGCATGCTGTTCAGGCTGGACTACGGTGGAATCGAGGACCCGGACACCCAGCGGGAGATGGCCCGTCTCAGGGCAAGGATGGAACCCCTGGTGGAGATATTCCAGCACAAGGGGGACTCGGAATGCGACCACACTCTGGAGGGTCTGGGCGGCGAACCGGACCCCCTGTGCGACCTGGAAAAACTGAGGCTCCGGCCTTTCGAACAGTGCTTCGGGGAACCTGGAATGGGCGGCATGTCCAGCCTGGGCTGCGTGTCCCGGCTGGATTTCGTCCGCAACGTGCTGAAGGCAGGGCTCGGGGAAGAGGTGCGCCTGGGTCACAATCCCTACCGCCTGGGGATCATCGGGTCCACGGACACCCACAACGCCACGCCGGGATTCGTGGATGAAAGGGAATTCGAAGGTCACGTGGGCACCACGGACGACACGCCGGTCAAGCGGCTGGGGCCGGGCAACATGACCCATCACGGCGTGGAGTACAACCCGGGAGGCCTGGCAGCGGTGTGGGCGGTGGAGAACTCGCGGGACGCCATCTTCGAGGCATTGCGTCGCCGGGAAACCTACGGGACCTCGGGCACCCGTATCACGGTGCGTTTCTTCGGGGGATGGGAAATCCCCGCGGACCTCTGCGAGGACGGCGGCCGGGTGGAGACGGGCTACCGCCTGGGGGTCCCCATGGGAGGCGAACTGCCCGGTGAACGCCCCGCTGGAAAGGTCCCGACCTTTGCAGTATGGGCGGAATCGGACGCCGCGGGAGACACGACGCCCGGTGCGCCGCTTCAGAGAATCCAGGTCATCAAGGGGTGGGTGGACGCCGACGGAACGACCCGCGAGGCGGTGTTCGAGGTGGCGGGAGACCCACAGGCCGGAGAGGGGCTTGACCTGTCTTCCTGCGCGCCTGTGGACGGTGGTTCCGATCACCTGTGCGGTGTGTGGACCGATCCCACGTTCGACCCGTCGCGGCCCGCCTTCTACTATGCCCGCGTTCTCGAGGTCCCCACCTGTCGCTGGAGCGTGTACCAGTGCAACGGGCTGATGCCGGATGAAAGGCCCGAAAGCTGCGATGATCCCGCCTTTTACCGATCAATCCAGGAGCGGGCCTGGACATCGCCGATCTGGTACTCCGCACCTTGAACCCATCTAATTCGGATTCCCGTGCCTTCCGCTTTCCCGACAATCAACGATGAGCGCTATACGATAGGCGATGGGCTTTAGGCACCATATCAGGAGCGTGTCGCCCATTGCGATCTCAATGTCAGACAGGCTCCTGACTAGGGCCACACCTTCAGGCCCCCGTCGCCCACCCAGTCCGTGACGAGATCCAACTCCACCAGGGTCAGGCAGAACCCGTTGCCGGCGTCCTGGGTCGGGTCCCCGGTACAGCCCTTCCCGGATGGCATGGAACCGCTCTGGATCCGGGTCAGCATGCACTCATAGATCTTCTTGCCCGAGCACGAGGAGGCTGTCTTCTGGGTATCGAGCCAGGTGTCGGCCAGGCAGTCGCCGCTGGAACAGGGGGTCGGAGACTGGTGGCACGTCACGCATTTCGCCCCGAAGATGGGCTGGACGTCAGACCACAGGGTGGGCGGATTGCACACGTCGGGGCCCGCGACGCAGACACCGCCCTGGCAGGTGTCCCCATAGGTGCAGGGATCCCCGTCATTGCAGATGAAACCCTCGGGCTTGGGACTCCACTGGGTGGTGCTGGTGGAAGGCGAGCACCACTCGCAGTTGTCGGCCGGGTTCACCGATGAATTGGGGAAACAGGTCGAGGCGATATAGCACCACGTGGGCTTGAAGGGGTGGTCGCAACCGCCATCGCCGTCACAGAGGTCGTCGGTGCATTGGATGGCGTCAGGAAGGCAGACGTACGACGTCCCCACGCAGGTCCCGGCGGTGCACTGGTCGTCCTTGGTGCAGGCCTCCCCGTCGTCGCAGGGGCCGCTTTCGTTGAGCGCCAGGCAACCGCCACAGCAATCATTTTCGCCCTGGCAGTTGCAGGGCGTTCCCGTGCAGGTCACCTCCAGGCACTGGTCCCCCCCGGTCCCGGGGTCCCCGTCGTCGCAGGGGCTCTGGTCCGGAAGCGGGGTCCAGGCCAGGGCCGTTTTCGCCGCGTCACAGACCCGACAGCCCTCCGTGGGATCGAAGTCACCGTCTTCGAAGCATTCCCCTTCAATGAGGCACCAGCCGGTCTGCAGCGGATTGTCGCAGGACCCGTCGCCTCCGCACACGTCGTCGGTGCAGTCGGGGCCGTCCACGCAGGAGTAAGCCGTGCCCACGCAGAACCCCGCAACGCATTGGTCGTCCTTGGTGCAGGAATCCCCGTCATCGCATTCACCGCCTTCGTTGACGGGCAGGCAACCGTCGCAACAGGCACTGATGCCGGTGCAGG
>JADHTP010000157.1 GCA_016784945.1 Deltaproteobacteria bacterium
CCACCAGCTTCAGGACCATCACGCCGTTTTCGTAGAACTTGCGTACGTCGAAACGGCCGTCGAAAAGACTCGACACCTGTTCGGACTTGATCAGGCCTTCTTCGTAGTTCCGGAGGGCGTCGACCCGGCCGTCGAAGTCGAGGTCGAGTTCTTCCTTGGTCATGTCACCGCCTTCACTGAAGTGCTGGGTGACATCGAGTCGGGCGTCCCCGTTCAGGTCCATGGATTTCTTGACGAGGATCTTTTCCTTTGTCTTGTCCTTCTTCACCCTTTCGCGGAAGTAGGTATAGACGTCGGACTTTCCGTTGCCGTCGAGGTCCGACTGCTGAAGCACCAGGCCTTCGTCGGTGGCCGAGGTCTTGACCGTGGCGATGGTATCCATGTCGCCGCCGGTCAGACCGGTCCGGGAGGCACCGGAACAACCGCCCAGGATCAGCGTGATCGCCATCAATCCGAGCACAACGCGCACGGGTCACCTCCCTGGAATCGCTTGTCCAGAAAATAATAGAGCGGCCGGACAGTGTCAAGTGAGGAAGGGATGTCCGCAACCGCGGTTTCCGTTTGTGGTCCGTCATGCCATGATCGGTACGTGTTTCAGGATGTGCTGGATGCGTCCGAACGTTTCGATATAACGTGAAAAATAGGCCCTGGCGACCATTCCCATGACCTCCATCCCGATCAGGTGGTTCTCTTCGAGAACGGCGCGGAACGGGTCGGCCTCGATGGCCAGCACCCTGGTCGGTTCCAGGCACAGGGCCGTGGCCGTGTAGCGTTCCGACCCGAGGAGAGGGGAGAGCCCGAAGAACTCGCCGTTCTCAACGGCGGTCACGATGAGCTTGAGCTTCCCCACCGCCGCGGGCAGCGTCAGGTGGATCCGCCCTTCCAGCATGATGAAGACATGGGCACCCTTGTCTTCGTGCCGAAAGACCAAATCGCCCTTCTTGAATGCCTTCGTTGACGAAAAGGCGTTGATGCGGCCCACATTGTCCACGGTCAGCGTACGGAACAGATCGTGACCTTTGAGCATCTCCGTAACACCCATGATGACCCCCTTGGGACCGTGGCGGATCGCGAAAGACCGCCACAGAAACCCGTTAGACCCGCTGCACTTGCCTTTCGGTTTATTATGATAAATATGACCATTATTGTCAAAGTGTCAGGTTACTCCCACCAGGGCAAACGCATCAAAATGTTGAAACAGAAGCTACGCACGACCGACAGACAACGTGAACGTGGACGAAAGGTGCTGACATGTTGGCTTACGAACGTCTCGATGTTGACCAGGTTGGCCAAAGCGTCCACGACCACGATCACGACCACGAATTAGATGCGTTTGCCCTGTGCCTCCCACCGGTCCCTGTTCGGCTCGAATCGGCCGGTCCCCACTGTTGTGAACGTACGACGGGAGAGTGACCGTTGACCACTGGCGGCCTGCCGTGGCAAAGTCCACGGACAGGCGAAGGAGGCGTGACTGTCATGGCGAACCGGCTCACGGAAACCCTCCGGGGTCGGATCACCCGCCACATGGACGACATCTGGGTGGCCGTGGCCGCCCTGGCCACCTACCTGGCGACCCTGGCGCCCTCGGTGACCACCGGGGACTCAGGCGAGTTGATCACGGCGGCCGCCGCCCTGGAACTGGCCCACCCCACGGGCTATCCCCTCTACATCCTGCTGGGCAAGGTCTTTACCACGGTCTTCTTCTTCCTGCCTCCGGACCTGGCGTTGAACGGGTTTTCGGCCTTCACCACCGTGGTCGCGGTTCTGGTGGTGCGGCGCCTCGTGCAGGTGCTGACCGGGGAACGACTCGTGGCCGTGGGGACGGCCCTGCTGTTCGCCTGGTCGGCCAGCGTGTGGTCCCAGGCGACCTCGGCCCGCGTGTACGCGCTGAACACCGTCCTGGTCGCCCTGGTGCTGCTGGACCTGGCGCGGCTTCACGCCGGCCGTGAGGGAAACCTGTCACGGGCCTGGGCTTTGTGGGGACTGTCCATGGCCAACCACACCGTGGCCGTGGTGATGGCGCCCGTCCTCCTGGCAGCCACCTGGCGATACGGTCCCTCCTGGTTCCGTCGCATTCGCGCCATGGCCTGGGCCGTGCCGGGTCTTTCCCTTTATCTCTACATCCCTCTGGCCGCCTCCCTGGACCCCTTCCAGAACTGGGGGAACCCCTCAACGCTGGACAACCTGTTCCATTACCTGGCCAGGACGGAATACTGGGACCGGCGGTTCGTGGAAGACGGCGGAGACGGGTTGATGGTCGTCTGGCACTACCTGACCCTGTTACCCGATGAGTTCACGTGGCCTGGGGCGGTCCTGCTTCTGGCGGGCCTGGGGATAGGCCTGGTCCGGGCGCCCGTGGCCACCCTGGTCGGTGTCTACCTGTTCGGGTCCAACATGGCCCTGATGATCGGGCACGGCAGCCGATCCGACATCTTCCACTGGCCCCGCTACATGCTGACGGGATGGCTGGGCCTGACCCTGGTGCTGGGCCTGGGATTGTCCTTCCTGGTCAAATGGGCGCGCAACCGGCCAGCCTCAATACTTTTCGCGCTGGGACTGCCCGCATTGGCCCTCGTGCTTCACTACCGGGACGCGGACCGGTCGGGGATCGGACTGGCCAGGGAGTTCAACGAGACCATCCTCCGGCACGTGGAGGAAGGCGCCACGGTCTTCGCCGAGGGAGACAACGTGCTGTTCCCCCTGATCTATCTGCACCACGTGGAGGGTGTCCGGCCCGACGTCACGCTCGTTCTACAGGGGATCAACGAACTGTCGAACATGGTGATCGATCCGGACAACCGTCCCATCTACTTCACCCATCATCACAACCTCGGGGCCAGGGAACTGACCCTGGTGCCCGATGGTCTGCTGTACCGGTTGGTGCGCAAGGATTCGGCTTTCATGGGTCGATCCTGGGACCAGTGGGCCATCCCCTCCTACGAGGAAACGAAAGGCCCCGGTCGGTTGCGGTACCTGGATCGGAACCTGGTAGGCGACTACCTGTTCATGAAGGCCATCAACCACGAAAGCGACCGCCAGCGGGCGACACGCATCCTGGAACAGGCCATGGCCGTGGACTTCGACAACACCAAGACCTTCCTCAACGCCGGGCTGATCTTCGAACGTAACCTGCAGTTCGAAGAGGCCCTAGCCGCCTACAGGCGGGCCCTGCATATCGACGAAAAGGACGAACTTGCCGCCCGGAAGACCGCTTTCTGGGAAGGCGTCCTGGACCACGTCCGGGACGCGGGAAGCCCCGAGGATCGTGTCAGCCGGCTGGCCGCCGCCCTGTACGAAAACGGACGCAGACATCAGGCGGTGCGCGTCCTGCACGAAGCCGTACAGGCCTTCAGACAGTCCTTCAAGCTGAGGTACAACCTGGCGGTCCTCCTTATTGCCGCGGGCGACCTGCCGTCCGCCCGGGCGGAACTGGAGGCGGCCCTGGCCATACGACCCGACGACCGGATCGCGCTCAGGGACCTGGACCAGGTGCGTCGGATCCTGGCATCGAAGGGTGTCCGGCATTCCGAGGAGCGTGCCCTGTACAACGGGATCCCCACCCGGATCGAATTCGTGCTGCCCGGCGGGGAAGGGCCGGACGTGGCCGAGGTCGCCGCAGGCGTCTGGCGGGAATTCGACCGGATCGGCGACCTGTTCGATGCCTTCGATCCCGACTCCGAAGTGGGACGCTTGAACACGGGGCATGGGAAAGGGGAGGTGGCCGTGTCATCGGACATGGCTTTCCTGGTGGAAGAGTCCCGTGTCATCTGGGAAGGAACGACGAAGGCATTCGACCCCACGGTCTGGACCCTGAAGACCCTGTGGCGGGACGCGGAACGCCTTGGGATGCTGCCCGATCCCGACCGCTTGTCGAAAACCCGGGCGGCCATGGGTCTGGAAGGGGTCCGCGTCACGCAGGACCGCCGAGGCCTGGTTTTCGACCACCTGGAAACGGGCCTGGATTTCGGGGGGATCGTAAAGGGGTATGCCGTGGACCGCGCGGCTCGATTGCTGGCCGGCGCCGGCGCGACCTCCGCCCTGGTCCAGTGCGGCGGCGAGATCAGGGTCTTTGGTCAGCCGGAAGATAGCCGGTCCTGGTCCATCGGTATCCGCCACCCGGTGGAGAAGGGGAAGACCTGGGGCGTCCTGTCGTCGCCGACGCCCCTGGCTGTTTCCACCAGCGGGCACTACGAGCAGCCCCACCGGGTGAAAGGCCGCGAGTACTACCACATATTCGATCCCCGGCAAGCCGAGCCCATACCGAACAGGATGCTGGGCGTCACCGTGCTGATCGCCGGCGATGACCCGTCGGCTGCCCGGGCGGACGGCCTGGCCACGGCCATGGCGGTGCTGGGACCGGAGGAGGGCCTGAAGGCACTGGCCCGTTTTCCCGGGGCGGAAGCCCTGTTCATCGTCAGGGATGAAGGGAGTGCAGTTCCCCGGGAGGTGCGCTCACCGGGAATGGATCGTTTCTATGGTCCCCGTCGCCGGTAGTCCGGATCCCCGTCCTTTTTGTCATCCAGAACGCTCATGGGAACGGTGGGAGCCCGGCCCAGCCTCACGGCTTCCTCGTGGTCCAGGACGACGCGTTCCACGGCGGCCCGGCCCTCGAAGTCGCCGCCCACGCGGAGCGCGCGTTTCAGTCCCGCCAGGGCCAAGTCGTGCCGATCGGCACGGTCCGCGGCCTTGGCGAAATCCACCCATCGAGTGGGGTTGTCCGGTTCGGCCCTGGTCGCCTCCAGCAGTTCGTCGTGAGGCTGCCTGGGCCTGACGGCACGGGTCGGGGCGGCGGGAGAGGGCGCGGACTCGGGCGCGGCAGTTGCGGTCTGTGTTGGTTCGGGCGCGGGTCGTACCGCGGAGCGACCCTTGCGACCCTTGAAGGGTCGGGAACCGGCGGGCTCTTCAGCCTCCTGCGGCGGGTCCACGGGCTTTGGGATGGCCGGGAAGTCCGGTGCCTTGTCATCGTTCAACCAGAAGAATCCGACCACCAGGGCACTGATGGCCGCGACTCCCACGATCAGGGCTGCTCGGGAACCTGTCACGGGTATCTCCTCCTCTCGCCGGCCAACAGGCCCAGGGTCAGGACCAGGCCCAGCGCCATGGGACCGGCAGTGGTCCCACTGCCCGCGACGCACCCCCCGCTCACACCGCCGGTTTCATCGGTGTCGACTTTGGGCAGCGTCCCGTTCGTATTGGGACCGGTGATTGCCTCGTCCGTAACCGTTCACCCCTGCCAGTTGGGTTGAGTTTTTCAGGATGACGTGGCGATGTCAAGCGAGGAGAAGCGGCGGAGGGGAACGATTCATGGTGTCGGCATGACACGCCTGCTCCAGCCCGTCTCGTCCGCATGGACCGCAGGGGCCGTCACCACCACGAACCAGACATCCGGTCCGCCTCGTACGAGTACCAGGCCGACTGCGGCGCCGCCTTGGCCCCTGGTGTCAGGGCCAGGATGAAGAGGAACGAAGACAGGGCGACAAGCACGTCACGCCGCATGGCCGGGACCTCTTGAGAAAACGATCGGGATGTAGGCTACAGGCAGTAGACCTCGGGGGAGCAGTAATAGTCGCCGCCCACGGCCTGGGTGCAGCACCCGGTCAGGCACTCGGGGTTGCTGGCGCACGCGTCGGCGCAGTAGTAGGCCACGCCCGACGGGTCCGCCACGTCGTCATCCCACAGACAGGTTTCCGCCGCGCCACATGCGTAGTTTGCCTGTCCGCAGTCGCCGCCCATGCGCCGGACTTCCTTCAGACCGGTGTAATAGGTGCCGGGCATGCAGACCCACCGGGTCATCTGGCGATTGTCCCAGGTGGTTCCCTGGTCCAGCAGCGGCACGCAACGATGGTCGGCTGTGCAGTGAATGGGGTTGTAGCACGGGTTGGCGCAATAGAGCTGGCTCGACGGACCCGTGACGCAATATTCCTTGGCCTGCCAGTTGGCGTTGTCGTTGCACTCGCTGCAACTGGACACCGGCCTGGAACCCCCCGAGCATCCGCCCAGGGCCGTGAGCGCCAGAACCAGGACGGCCAGGGCCAGGACGATCCTTCCTGCTTTCATGTCCAATCCTCTCGTAGGGGAAATCGGAATACCGCCGGTCAACGGACCTTCAGCTGTTTCTTCCTCTTTTTCTTCTTTTTGGGCAACGGCGCCTTTCTCATCTTCAGGCGTTTGAACCTCTTCAGCTTCTTGCCCAGCTGTTCCAGGTCCATCTTCAGCCCGTCATAGTCCGAGTGCATCTTCTCGAGCGCCTTCAGTTCGCCGACCAGCGGATGGGACGCGCAGTTCCTTTCCATCCGGTCCCGGAGCCTGGCCAGTTGAATCCGCTTCGACTTGGCCTGCTTCATCAGTTTCCAGTACTGACTGGTGAGGGTGTCGACCCCGGCCTGCAGCGTGTTGATTTGCTTCTGGAGCCTGTTCCATTCGCTGAACAGGGAAGCGCACTCGTCGATGGTGGACTGGGCCGTCTGGCCGGCTACCAGGTTGTCGCAGCGCAGGCGATTGTAGCGGGTTTCGATGCGATCCACCTGCTTCTCCAGGCGCCCGGCCTCCTGGGTTCGTTTCCGGATGCCCTGCATGACGCTCTGCATCTTGGATGACAGCGGGGCCAGCTTCGCCTTCAGAATATTGACCTTCTTTTCGATAGCGGCGCAGCGGTTGCATGCCTTCTCAAGCTTGATCCCGGTGCGCTTGAGATCCTGCTCCATGGCGGCCTTGGACTTCATCTTGCCGGACCGGTATTTTTCGAGTTCCCGCTTCTTCTGCGCCAGTTCCTGGATCTGCTGATCCAGGTCCATCAGCATCCGGTCGGTCTTCATGACCTGGTCCGACAGGGTTGCCGCCTTCTTTCGGAGATCCTGGCAACGGTTGTTGGGCTGGCTCCGGGCCGGGACGGTCTGTATCAGGGCCAGCAGTGCCACTGTGGTTCCGATGAACAGACGCATGCACGTCCTCCCGGGATGACCGGTCGATGTTCTCAGGCTGACATCGGGCTGTCAAGAGAAGCCGCCCAACCTCCCATGGCAAACGCATCAAAATGTTGAAACAGAAGCTACGCAGGACCACGACCACGAATTAGATGCGTTTGCCCTGCCCAACCCCCGCGGGCGGTGGACGTTTGCCCTGACCCGTCGGAGGTACGCAGGGGGCCGTGTGCGAAACGCATGGCGTGCGATTGTAAACACCGTGCAGAGTGCAGAATCGTGTTTTTTAATGGACCATCCACTGTTGTGGTGATATAAAACCAAGCCAATCAGATCGAACCTCGCCAAGAGGAGGTGCCCGATGAGGAAGTGCCTGAC
>JADHTP010000158.1 GCA_016784945.1 Deltaproteobacteria bacterium
AGTTAGGAGGAACGTAACCCATGTTTGAGTTTATCGGGACAGCATTCGACAAGGGTGGTGGAAACATGTTCATCATCCTGGCGACCTTCGTGTTCCTGCTGGGCCTGCTGGTGGAAAGGATCGTGGTCCTTTACTTCAAGTCCAACGTGGACAAGGAAGGATTCACCAAGGTGCTTACCAAGCACATCCTCAGCGGTGACCTCAAGGGCGCTCTCAAGCTGTGCTCCATCTCGAATTTCCCGCTGGCGCGTATCCTCCATGCCGGGCTCATGAAGGCCAAGGAGAGCGACGAGGCGGTGCAGGCTGCACTGGACGAGGCCGCGCTGCGCCAAATGCCACTCATCGAGAAGCGCACCGGGTTCCTGGCCATGATCGGAAACGTGGCCGTGCTAATGGGTCTCCTCGGGACCATCATGGGCCTGATCCACGCGTTCGGCGCGGTGGCCGAGGCCGATGCCTCGTCCAAGGCGACGGAGCTGGCCGGTGGTATTTCCGAAGCCATGTACAACACGGCATTCGGACTCGCCGTGGCCATCCTGGCCATCATTGCCTATGGTTTCCTCCAGGCCAAGAGCCAGGCCCTCTCCGACGACATCAACGAAACCACCGTGACCATGCTCAACCTGATCACGGCCAATCGTGACAAGTTCGGTGACGGTCCCTCCAAGTCCCGCGGAGGGGACGACGAGGCAGACGAGGAATAGCCCTAACGGTGCCCTGTTCCTGGTTGTTGCACCGTACGGAAACCTGAGGAGGCTTGAATGGGTGGTGTCTCTGAGCCAATCCCTGGAGGGAAAGGCGGCAAGAAGCCCGTCAACGTCGAGTTGAACCTTGTCCCGTTCATCGACCTGCTGGTCGTCTGCATCACGTTCCTCCTGTTGACGGCGGTCTGGACCCAGACCGGTCGGATCAACATCGACCAGTCCGTACAGAAACCCCAGCAGGAAAAGCCCAAGGAGCCTCCGAAGAGGCTCACCATCATGATCGACAAGAAGGGCTATACCATGAAGTGGGCCGAGGAACGGCCCGAACCCATGATGGTGGCCGGGGGCAAGTATCCCATCGAGGCCCTGACCAAACGGCTGGAAGGCATGAAGGAGACCCTCCCCAAGGACCCCCGCATCGTGGTGGCCCCGGAGGACTCCATCGCCTATGCCGAGATGATACTGGTCATGGATGCTCTCATGGGCCTTGAGATGGACAACATCATGGTGGCCGACGCGGCGTCGGTGATCGGGGAAATGATGTAATCAGAGGCATGGCCGCTCACGGCGGCAGGCACGGAGGACGATATGCCCATCAAAGTTCCGGGCAGCAGGGCCGGGTCGAGCATTCACCTCACGGGTCTGAAAGTGGGGATCAAGGGGGGGAGCGGACGTAACGTCCTCGTCAACCTCAACCTGACCCCCATGATCGACATGTTCGTCATCCTGCTGGTCTTCCTGCTTATGGTCTTTTCGGCATCCGGCGAAATCCTGTTTGCCCAGAAGGACATCCAACTGCCCAAGGCCTTTGCCAGCAAGCCCCTGGTGCGCGTTCCCATCATCGGCATCTCGATGGACGTGATCCTGTTCGAAGGCCTCAAGGTGATGTTCACCAACGGCGTCAGCGAAAAGAACTATCCCGACCTCAAGCTTCCCGAGTTGACAAAAGTTCTGAAGTCTTCCCGGGCCGCGTTCCTGCGGGAACACCCCATGCCCGTCGATCGGGACAAGGCCATCAAGTGGTTCGAGAATTCGAAGCAGATCATCATCCAGGCGGATAACGGCGTGCCCTTCGAAGTGATCCGGATGGTCATGACCACCGCGGCCCACGAGGGCTATTCCGCCATCAATTTCGCCGTGGTTCCCGGAAAGTCCGCCCTGGACGACGTCATCAAGAACGCTACATAGGAACCTGCCGCGCATTGTCGTTCTACTGCGGTTCCGACTGCATCCCTGGATACATCGTCGGTTCCCCCGCTCCTTGCCTGCAGGGCGCATCCGAAACCTCGTGACGAACGCACTCCACGGCAGGTTGTCAGCCATGAATCCACATCAGGCATCGGTCAGGGGAGAACAGGTGTCAGTCGGGTGAGATGGAGCCGCCGGAGTCTACGTCCGTGCCGCCGCGCACCACGTGAAGGGGAGGGGAGAGGGTTCTTCCCTCCCAGGTGAGGGCACGCAGGTCTTCCTCGTTGGTTATCAGGGGCTTCACCTTGATGGAATCCTTGCCAGTCCACTCTACCGACAGGGTCCTTTCGAATATCTTTTCCAGGTTCTTTTTCACAAACAGTCCGTAATAGACGTCGAACACCTTGCGATGATCGGACAGGCCTCCGATGGAGATGGTGTCCCTGGACCAGAGGGCGTAGCCGCTGATCTTTTCACCGTATTTGCGATAACGGACGAACTGTCCCGTGAGAGGGGTCGGTTCCTCGTCATCCTCGCGTACGGGCGTCAACTGCAGCACGGGCACACCGGACAGTGATTCGGCCACGAAGAAGAGAGGGACGAGACGTCGGTAGTCCTCGATGTCGTTCAGGATGGCGCGGGCGTACACCACCACCCTTTGCGGAACGGACGCGGCCAGGATGCCCCGACCGGCGCCGTCTTCCAGTCCATGGAACTCCATCCTCTGTCCGGCCGCCACCACGACCACGGGGATCTCCATGACATCGGTGGGCTCTTCGGATGCGCCGTCGAAGAAGGTGAAAACCACCTGTCCCGCAAGGCCCACCTCTTCGGGGATGACCACCATGTAATCGCAGTCGGGTTTCCGGATCACGTCCCGTCCGAAAGCCCGGAAGGCGAAACGGCGCGTCTCCTGAACCGACACCACCTCGCATTCCATGTTGACCCGGGTGCCGGCCATCAATTCGATGGGCCGGTAGGTCTGGTTGGGCCCCAGTTGCACCCGCATGAACGGTTCCCCATCCAGGTGGGCAATGGTGATCTTGGGTTCCTCGAAGGCCTGGGACGTTTCCCAGGCGGGATACATCCAGAAGAAGGTCGTCACGGGAATGACCACCGCAAGCACCACCATCACGAGGATGGTCAACCGCTTGTTCCGTGGACGGGTGGCAACGACTTCGGGTTCGGGCAGGTCGTTCATCGGGGGTGTGTCCTCCCAGGTGTCTTCATGGGGCAGTCTATTATCTTTCAACGCCCGGCAAAAGCCATTCATTCTGTTCCGGTCCGACTTCTGGCATATAATGTTCCGGTGAAACCGACGCCGCACATTCCCGCCCTCCTGTTGTTCGTCGTGTCCTGCCTTGTGCCCGTCCAGGCCCCGGCGGAAACCTGGCATTGCGGGTTCAGGGACGGGGTGCCCGACTACCGGATCACGAAAGGGAAGCCGGCGCCTGGATGTCGCCTGATCAGCAAACCGCGCACCAGTCGATGGAGCGCGCCCGGCGCCAGATGCACCACGCGGCGCTACGGCAAGACACGGATACGCTGTTGTGAAAAGGACGGCATCCGGAGCTGCTTCGGACGGGACGTTGGCCGCAGGGCCGTTGGCGCGTCCACGGCGAATGTCCATGGAAGGAAGGACCGTTCGACGAAGGGCGGCGCGTCCGCCAACCCGGTCCCCGTGGGGGAAGTCTACGGCGGCACGGAAGACATGGACGTGATCATCGCGCGCGCCTCCACTGCGCACGAGGTTCCGAAGGCGCTCATCAAGGCGGTCATCTACATAGAATCCCGTTTCAATGCCGACGCGGTGTCGGCGGTGGGCGCCCAGGGGCTCATGCAGTTGATGCCCGTGACCGCCGACTACCTGGACGTGAGCGACCCCTTCGATCCGGAACAGAACGTGATGGCCGGCACTCGGTTGCTCCGTCGGCTTGCCAACCGTTACGACGGTGACCTTGAACTGACGCTGGCGGCCTATTACGCCGGCCCCAACGCAGTGAAACGGGCAGGGGGCATCCCAACCGACCAGTGTGCTTCCTACGTGGGAAAAGTCATCGAACAATACCGTGAATATTCCCAATGAAAACCGCGACCTGACAGCTTCTCCGGTAACCATCAGGAACGCCTCGAACGAAGCCCGAAGCCCTGCCGAAGCCCCCAGGAACGAGGACTTCCCCCAAAACTGAAAGGTGAAAGCGGAAAACGACGGAGATTCTATAGGGACAGGATTTCCCGTAAGTGAAAATGGGGGAAGTCCTGCCACGAACCAGTTGACAGCGACCTCGTCTCACTGGTATCATGCGTGCGCCCGTAGGAGTGTCTTGAGTGCTCTGTCGCGCCGAAAGACTGGTTTTACCGTTGGCATTCGTGCTGCTCGCCTCGGGGTGCACGACTGGTGGTCGGCAGGTCACCGCGACAAAGGTCACGACCCTGTCGCAGGCCAGACAGAACTACCTCGTGGGTCTGGCGGCTCTCAAGGAAGCGGACTACATCAGGGCATCGGCAGCTCTCCGCAAGGTTGCCAGGGGCCCTTCCTACATCGTGTACACGCCCCTGGCCCGGTTGAGACTGGCCGACGCGCTCATGTTCGAGGAACGTTTTCAGGAGGCCGCGGAATCTTATCGTGCTTTTACCCAGACCGCAGTTGGTGACCCCAATCTCCATTACGCCCTGTTCCGGCTGGCCCAGGCCACGGTGAAGTCCATGCCGGCGGACTTCTTCCTCATACCTCCGGCCGACCGCCGCGACCAGCGGCCCGTGCGGGCAGCCATCCGGTCGTTGAACCGGTTCCTGTCCAGGTTCCCGAACAGCCCCTTCGTGGTGGAGGGCCTCCGGCTCCTGGACCAGATGGTGGCCATTGCCAGCTCATTCGAGATGGAGGTCGCCAATTTCTACATTACCCGGGACCGTCCCAAGGGGGCGGTCAACCGGTTGCGTCGTCTCATGGAGGACATCCCCAGGACGGCGTCACGGGAAGAGACACGACTGGCCCTGGCCTCCGCGCTGGCGGCCGCCGGCGACAAGGAGGGCCTGGCCAGGGAATGCAATGCCTATCGAGATCGTTTCCCCGGGGGGCGCATGATGGGCACTATGAACGAGTTGTGCGTTGAAGCAGACCTCCCGGCGCCCGCGACGGCGCCGTGAGGCTGGACGGCAGGAGGTGATAAATGTTGGGCGGTACCTTCCGTGTTGGTGACCGCGCGGTCTATCCCGCGCACGGAGTGGCCGAAATATGCGGCATCGAGAGCCGGGAAGTGTCCGGCAATCAGCAGACCTTCTACATGCTGAGATTGCTGAACTCCGACCGTCGCATCATGGTCCCCCTGAGCAAGGTTCCCAGCGTGGGATTGCGCCAGGTGATTCCATGCGACGAGGTTCCCGATGTCTTCGAACTGTTGAAGACCAAGCCGGGCCGCCTCGGCCGGCAGAACTGGAACCGGCGTTACAGGGGCTATATCGAAAAACTGAAAAGCGGCTCGGTCTACGATGTGGCCGAGGTGATGAGGGATCTCTACCTGCTCAGGTACCAGAAACCCCTGTCCTTCGGCGAAAGGAAGCTGCTCGACACGGCCAAGGAACTCCTGGTCAAGGAGCTTTCCGTGGCCACTGATGACCCGGAGAACAAGGTCGAAGAGGAAATCCAGTTGATTTTTCCGCCTCCGCCGGACGAGGAACAGCCCGCCGGAGAATAGCCACTAGACCCACTCGACACCGGCGGAAACCCCGTTGAAACAGTTGCATGACGAATGCGGAGTGTTCGGAGTTTTCGGACACCCGGACGCCGCCACCATTACCTACCTGGGTCTGCACGCTCTCCAGCACAGGGGACAGGAAAGCGCCGGGATGGTGACCACCGAAGGTCGCCATCTGAACCTTCACCGTCAGATGGGCCTGGTGGTGGACGTGTTCAGTGAAGATGTCCTGTCCCGGTTGTCCGGGACCAGCGCCATCGGCCATGTCAGGTACTCCACGGCGGGCTCTTCTTCCCTGCAGAACGCACAACCCATCAAGTGCATGTTCGAAGGGGGGGCTCTGGCCCTGGCCCACAATGGAAACATCGTCAATTCGGACGAACTGCAGGGCTATCTGAAAAAGAACGGCCATGTCTTTCAGTCCACCTCGGACAGCGAAGTCCTGCTGCACCTGGTGGCCACGGCCTACTACGATGACATCCCCAAGGCGGTGAGCGGGATGATGGACAAGGCGCTGGGCGCCTATTCCATGGTCCTCCTGTCGCCGGACAAACTCGTGGCGGTGCGGGATCCCCGTGGCTTCAGGCCCCTGGTGATGGGGCGTCTGGACGGGGCCGTGGTGGTGGCGTCGGAGACCACGAGCCTGGACCTCATCGGCGCCACCGTGGAAAGAGAGATCGAACCGGGTGAAATCGTGGTGGCCTCGGAAGACGGTGTCCGGTCCATCCAGGCCAAGCCTGCCAGGGAACCGGCACGGTGCGTATTCGAGCACATCTATTTTGCCCGACCGGACAGCGAGGTTTTCGGCCAGCAAGCTTACACGGTCAGGAAGGAACTGGGCCGCCAGCTGGCCCGGGAGCAGCCGGTCGAAGACGCGGACCTTGTCATTCCCGTTCCAGATTCGGGCGTATCCGCCGCTATCGGGTTTGCCGAGATACAGGACGCCCCGTTCGACATGGGTCTGGTACGTAGCCACTACGTTGGAAGGACGTTCATCGAACCGGAGCAACGGATTCGCAACTTCGGCGTCAAACTCAAGCTGAATCCCGTTCCCGAGCTGGTCAGGGGTCGTGTGGTGGTGGTGGTGGACGACTCCATCGTCCGGGGGACCACATCACGAAAGATCGTCGAAATGGTACGGGCCCGATCACCCAAGGCGGTTCATCTTCGCATCTCGTCGCCACCCACCCGGTGGCCCTGCTATTACGGGATCGACACGCCGTCCCGCGAAGAGCTCATAGCTTCCAGCATGTCCGTCGAGGAAATCACCAAGCTGACCACCGCGGAGTCCCTGGGCTATCTGTCCGTGGAGGGAATGCACCGAGCCGTGTCCGGCGCCGGAAAAGGTGGATACTGCGATGCCTGCTTCACGGGTAATTATCCCGTGCGTACGGACAGGAACTGGCCTCCCCAGCGCCACGGCCGGAAGAAGTAGTGGCTGACGAAAGAAGGCTCAGCGTCCATCGCCACTGGCTGATGGCCCTGTTGATCACCCTGATCATCTCCCCGTCCGCTGCCGCCCGTGCCGAAACCGGCTCCCAAAACCTCGCTGATACAACCAGGCAACTGGAACGCCTCGAAAAGGAAGGTGGCACCGGTTCCCCGGCAACCGACGAGATTCGACGAATCCTGACCCGTCTCCTGGACATGGCGGAATACGGAAAGGCCATCCGCGCCTGCCGCCTCCTTTTCCGAAGCGCTCCCCTCA
>JADHTP010000159.1 GCA_016784945.1 Deltaproteobacteria bacterium
GCTGGGCGCGGTCTACATGCTGACCATGGTGCGGAAGGTCCTGTTCGGGCCCATCACCCACAAGGTCAACGAAGACCTGGATGACGTGAACTTCCGCGAGTTCTTCGTACTGGGCTGCCTGGTGGTGCTGGTGTTCTGGATCGGCATCTATCCCAACTTCTTCCTGGAGAAGACCGAGGCCAGCGTGAAGGCCACCCTTGATACCTACAAGACACGCATGGTGGAACACCGCGCATTCGGGGTGGCGGCGGCCGACAAGGTGAGATCGGAACTGAAGGAGGTTGCGCGATGAAGGACCTCCTGATGTTGTCACCGATCTGGCTCAGCGCGCTCACGGGCATCCTGGTGCTGGCCATGGACCTGCTGGCCGGGCGTAAGGGTTCCAGGGGCTTTCTGGCCTACGTGACCACCGTGGGTTTTGCCGTGACCGGCGTGGCGGCCATGACATACTGGACGGGAGACGCCATGGAGGCGCCGTTCCTGTCGGGAATCCTGGCCTTCGACGGCTTCGGCCTGTTCTTTGCGCTGCTGATCCTGGTGGCCGGGGCCGCGTCGGCGCTGTTCTCCATCCATTATCTGCCCGAACACGATTCGGAGTGTGGCGAATACTACGCCCTCCTGTCCTTCTCGGTGTGCGGCGCCCTGGTGTTCCTCACGGCCACGGACCTGATCACCCTGTTTTTGGGTCTTGAGGTCATGAGCCTGGCCGTTTACATCATGGCGGCACTGAAGCAGTCGTCCCCGACTTCCACGGAAGCCGGCATGAAGTACTTCATCCTGGGTGGGCTGGCCTCGGCGTTCCTGCTGTTCGGCGTGGCCTTCCTGTACGGCGCCACGGGCAGCCTCAACCTGGTGGAGATCGGACGCTATTTCCTGGCCAACGACCCCACCCGGGACTATCTGTTCCCGCAACTGGCCCTGGTCCTCATGATCACGGCCCTGGGATTCAAGGTGGCCGCCGTTCCGTTCCACATGTGGACGCCCGACGTGTACGACGGGGCCCCCACGCCGGTGACGGTGTTCATGGCGGGCGCGATCAAGGCCGTGGGCTTTGCCGTGCTGGCGCGGGTGCTTCTCACGGTCTATCAGAACCCGGCGTTCCTGGAGATGCCGGTGTCTGTGCCTGGAATCCTGCTGGTGCTGGCCGTGCTGACCATGTTCGTGGGGAACGTGCTGGGCCTGGTGCAGGACAACGTGAAGAGGATCCTGGCCTATTCGTCCATCGCCCATGCGGGCTATCTCCTCCTGGGTGTCTACGCCACCAGCGAGTCGGCGGGGGCCACCGTTCTCAACAGCGGCGTGCCTTTCTATATGCTGACCTACGTGTTCGCCACAATCGGCGCCTTCGGCATCGTGGCGTTGCTGGGAAGCCGCGGCGAGGAGGACATGAGCCTGGACAACGTGGCGGGTCTGGGCAAGCGTCACCCTGTGCTGGCGGCGCTCATGCTCATCTGCCTGCTGTCACTGGCCGGCGTCCCGCCACTGGCGGGCTTCATGGGCAAGTTCTACCTGTTCCGGGAGATCCTGGCCATCGACACTGACGGCAACCTGCCCTGGGTGATCATTGCGGTGCTGAACAGCTTCATCGCGGTCTACTACTACCTGCGCATAGCGGTCTACATGTACTTCCGCGAGCCCGCCGGCACGCCGGTGACGGCCATCCGCAGCATGCCGGGTTACGTGTGCGCCGGCCTGGCCGCCCTCATCAGCATCTGGGTCGGGCTGTTCCCGGCCCGCTACATCGCCGCTTCGGAAGAGGCCTGCAAGACCTCGACCCTGGTGGTGGCCAGCGAAGGCAATACCGCCCGGCCCACGCGATAGCCAATCACAGAGCAGTCAATGGTTCATGGTCAATGGTTCCAGGATCTTCATAATAGGCTTGGTACCCTGATTTCCCATCCTCCATCGCAAATCACCCATCATCCATGCTGTTGAATGCCCAAATCCACCGCCTGCATCGCGATTCGACGACGGCTACGGCACTTTGGCTGCGTTATCTTCATCAATTTGGTGCTCGACGTACATCCAGTACGCCTGCGCCCAAATCGGCTTGCTGCCTTGCCAAAGCACTCGTGTCCGCCGTCTCTGACGCAGATTTGACGGTGGATTTGGGTGAATGTGAGGCCCATTGACAAGGTCACGGTTGACGGGTCAAATGACCTGCCGGTGCCCGCAGTCCAAAGGAGGTCACGTGATTGCTATCCCCAGTTGGTTGGAGCCGTTTTCCGGAGAGTTCCAGGAGGCCATTCTTCCCGTCCTGGAGAAACCGGGGCGGCGCGTGGCCTGTTTCGATGCCGACGGCACGCTCTGGTCGGAGGACCTGGGTGAAGCGTTCCTGAGGTGGCTGGTCGCGGGGGCCCTTCTGCCGACCATCGATTGCAGCAAGGACGTCTATGCCGAGTACGAGGCCCGGGTCGACCGGGACCAGTGCGCCGGCTACTCCTGGGCCGTGGAGTGCATGTCGGGAATACCCGAGGAAAAAGTCAACGGGTGGTCACGGCAACTGGCCGCGGCGTGGCCGAACTATCGACCGTCCATGTTCCGGATGATGCGGGGCCTTTCGGAGGCGGGCGTGGAGGTGTGGTGGGTATCGGCCACCAACCAGTGGAGCGTGCGGGCCGCGGCCGGTCACAAGGGATTCAATCCAGAGCGGGTCCTGGGAATCCGGGGGCCGGTGTCGGGGGGGGTGCTGACCGGTCAGGTCGAACGTCCCGTAACCTGTCGTGGGGGCAAGGTGGATGCCATCCGGGAGATTATCGGAAAAATGCCGGACCTCGCCTGCGGGGACAGCCGGGGTGATCTGGAAATGATGGAGGTGTCGGACCAGCCCCTGGTGGTGGCGAGACGGGACAAGGGCGAAAACGAATTCCTGCGGGGCGCAGCGGAGAATGGCTGGCCGGTGCACTGGTTCTAGGGGGCCATGGTCAATGGTCCATGGATGATGGTCAGGGACCCCGATTAGAGCAGGGTGGGAGTGAAGATGGGTGGATTCAAGGACAAGGTCGTCTTCATCACGGGGGCGTCCAGTGGTATCGGTGCAGGGCTCGCGAAGGAGTTTGCCGACCGGGGCGCTTCACTGGTGTTGACGGCGAGGCGTGCGGATCGCCTTCAGTCGCTTTCGGAAGAACTGAAGGCCGGTGGTGGAAAGGCGCTGGCCGTGGCCTGTGACGTCACGAAAGATGGCGACCAGGAAGCGGCGGTAGAGGCGGCGCTGGCGGAGTTCGGCCGGATTGACGTGGCCGTGGCCAATGCCGGGTTCGGTGTGGGCGGGACCGTGGATTCACTGGGTCTGGAGGACTTCCGGCGACAGTTCGAAACCAACGTGTACGGTGTGCTCCGGACCTTCTATGCCACAATCGAACAGTTGAAGAAGAACCGGGGCACGCTGGTCCTCATGGGCAGTGTGAGCGGCCACCTGTCGGGGCCCACCACCGGGCCCTACGCCATGTCGAAATATGCGGTGCGGGCCTTTGCCGAGGCGCTTCACGGCGAACTGGAGCCGTCCGGGGTCCGTACGGTGCTGATCAGCCCGGGCTTCGTGGAAAGCGAGATCCGGAAGGTGGACCGCAAGGGGAAGGTTCACCCCGACGCGAAGGACGCGGCCCCCCCCTGGCTGGTCATGTCCACGAAGAAGGCGGCGCGGCAGATGGTGGACGGCATCGAGGCGGGGAACCGTGAACTGGTGATCACGGCCCACGGCAAACTGGCCGTGTTCCTGAACAACCACTTCAGACCGTTGATTTCGCTGGCCATGCGGAAGAGCTACAAGGGCAGGAAGAAGGGTCGATAGTCCATGGTCAATAGTTGGGGATCTCGTGAAGGGGTCTGTTACTTGATCGACTATCGACTATCGACTATCGACTACTTGGCTCCCTTGGGTCGGACATTCCAGAGGGTGGCCATCATGAGAGCGGGTATGACGGACAGGCCCGCCAGCACGTAGAACACCAGGTTCCAGTCGCCCCCCGTGACGTCCTTGAGCCATCCCACGCCGGCCCCGGAGAAAATCGCGCCCGCTGCGCCCGCGCTCATCGTGAGTCCCGTGGCGGCGGCGGCGGCCCGGGGGTGACTGAAGTCCACCGTAGCGGCGCCGCTCATCAGCATGTCCGGCCCGTAGATGAGGAACCCGGCCAGTCCCAGCAGGGCGGTGCCCAGGACCCAGTCACCCTGGGGAACCTGCACGAACACGACGCACAGGGCGGCCAGTCCGAACAGCATGATGGCGCACAGGGGCGCACGACGGCTCCCGAAGAGGTTGTCCGATGCCCAACCGGCGGAAATGGCCCCGACGGATCCGATGAGAGGCAGGGCCACCGCCATGAAGGCGCTTTCCTTGATGGACTGGCCGTGAAAGTCCTTCATGTAGGTCACTGACCAGTTCATGAAGGCGTAACGCACGGAGTTGGCACAGAAGAAGCCGATGGCCAGGATCCACAGAATGCGGTTGGACAGGGTCATCTTCAGGACCTGGGCGGCGGACAGACGATCTGGAGCCGGGGACGATCCATGGGAGGTGGCCTCGGGTTCCTGGTCCTCGCGGATGGGCGCAAAGCCGGCGTCCTCCGGTCGGTTGCGGAGGAAGAGCAGGAAGAGGGCGGCCATGGGCAGCAGCCACAGACCCGGCACCCAGAAGGCGGCTCGCCAGCCGAGTTCGCCCACCAGGTAGCCCGCCAGGAGCCAGGCCGCCACGTTGCCCACCTGGTAGCACGTGGAAATCAGACCGATCGTCATGCCCCGTCGTTTCACCGACGTCCAGTTGGCCATGGTTTCCACGACGAGGGACCAGCCGGCCGACTGAACCCAGCCGTTGAGGCCCCAGAAAATCAGCATCTCGGCGTAGGAGTCCGCCTGGGCGAACAGCAGGTTCATGGACCCGGCCACCACCAGCGAGAAGGTCATCATGGCCCGGGTGCCGAAGCGCTCGGCCAACTGGCCGTTCACGAATTGGCCGATGGCATAGACGCCGGCGTAAACCGACGGGATCAGCCCGATCTGGGCATCGGTCCATCCGAACTCGTCCCGAATGAGGGGCTGCGCCACTGCGAAATTGAGGCGGCACAGGTAGTAGGAGGCGTAGGCGCCCCACAGGAGCATGAAGATCCGTGCCTGCCAGGCGAATACCGGTTGCTGCTTTTTCTGGTTTGTCGTTTCCATAGCCGTCTTTTGTAGACCATCGGTGCGTCCGGAGCAAGGGTCAGTCCAACATCGTGGCGCGATAGGCGATAGGCGATAGGCGATGATCCGCCTCAATTGACCGTCCCGGTGGAAACGTGCTAGTCAAGCCCAATCTTATCGGACAGGGGAACCGAATGATGACGATCCGTTTGTTGATTGCCGGTGTGCTGGTGCTTTATCTGGCCCCGGCCTGCGGGGGCGGCGACGCCGCGGAAGAAGAAGGCGTGGTGGTGCTTCCAGGCAAAGAGGATAACTTTTTTTCACAGAGCGCCCAGGAATACATGGTGGAGGGACAGACCACCGTAACCCTGGAACCCGAACTGGCGGATGCTACCGATGAAGAAAAACTGGCCCGGGTCAAGGAACTCATCCCCCTGAAACAGGTGGTGATCGGCTGGTTCCTGAACCAGTACCTAAAGGAGAAGAGCGACCATGATTCCAACCCCGATTACGGTGGTTTCCAGGCCCTGACAAAGAACGGGGCCTACGAGGAACTGGGCATCGAACCGGTGGACGACACGACCTGGCGTTTCACCTTCCGCCAGGAATTCGGCGGCAAGATGGACCTCCTGGCGGTGCTGCCCACCACGGCTGACGAGGACGGAAAGGCCCGGTTCGACCTGAAGATCGGAAAGGTCGGCAACGAGGACATGGCCAAGCTCGAAACCAACGGGGAATGGTATCGGAAGGCGCCCTGGTCGGCCTTCGATCCGTCCAAGGTCGACGAGTCCAAGCTGGACACGGTCTCCCTGGAGGTCTGGGCGCAGGAACGGTCGCAGGATGCCTGGATCGATTACGGGCGTCTGTTCGCCGATGGCCGGGTGACCATCGGGGTGCATTTCGGGTGGGACTACCATGGTGATTACCACCTCAAACACTCGGAATCGGTCTACGACTGGCTCGTTGGCCAGGGATTCCTGTCCCCCGTGGCCGGATATGCCGACCTGGCCCGGGATTCCGGGGCCCTGACAAAGACCATCCAGGCCGGCGGACGGGACGTGGCGGTGGAGGTTTCGCTGTACTGGGGAAAGCCGGGGACCGAAACCGATCCGGACACCGCCGCCGGCGGGAAGACGCTGGAAGACGACATGAAGGCCTCCCTGGCCACGAGGGAAGTCATCGTCTTTTCCGGGCACTCGGGTCCATTCTACGGATTCGCCCTGGCCAACTGGCGAAAGACCGACGAAGGCGACCTGGACGACTCGGAGATCGCGGGCCTCGACATGCCCTCGGACATCTACCAGGTGGTCCTTGCCGAAGGGTGCGACACCTATGCCCTGGGGGAGGCCTTCAGGGAGAACCCGGCCAAGGGGGGGGCGACCAATATCGACGTGTTGACCACCACCAGTTACTCCAACGCTTCCACGCCCAACGCGGTCAAGGACTTCCTGGGCGCGATCTTCGGGACCGTCTACCTGGACGGCCCCCACAAGGCCGTCACCTTCGGGGAAATCCTGAAGGACCTTGACAACAACAGCTACTGGTTCCACACCATGTACGGGGTCCACGGCATCGACGACAATCCCCACGCCCACCCGTGGGCCGACCGGGACAACCTTTGCGTGCCCTGCACGGCGAACAACGAATGCGGCGGGGAGGGTAATCGGTGTACCAAGCTGTCGGAATCCGAGAAGTTCTGCAGCTACCTGTGCACTGCCGACGACGGTTGTCCCGACGGTTTCAAGTGCATGCCGGTGGCCGTGGGGTCCTGGGTCACGGACCACCAGTGTGTGCCCGCCAACCTGACCTGCGAGGTAGCGCCTCCGGTGCCCGACGGGCCGGCTGTGATCCTGAATGAGCTGTTTGCGTCTCCCAGCAAGGCGCCTGTCGACGGGGACTCGAACGGCGATGGCGTCGTCAGCTGGTACAAGGATGAATTCGTCGAACTGGTGAACGTAAGTGACCAGGACGTGGACCTGTCCGGATGGTCCCTGTCGGACTCGGTCATGTCACGCTTCGCCTTCCCTTCGGGCACGGTGCTTTCACCCGGCAGGGCCCTCCTGGTCTTCGGCGGGGGGGAGGCCACGGACTTTTCGAGTCTTGGCGGCGCCCTGGTGCGGGTGGCCAAGACCCATCGCCTTGGTTTGA
>JADHTP010000160.1 GCA_016784945.1 Deltaproteobacteria bacterium
GGCCGTGATCGCGGCGGACCCGGACGCGCCCCTGGCCATCACCGGTGACTGCGTGGTGAACCTCTGCCTGGCGAACCCCACCATCGAGTGCGTGGTGGACTGCGTGCAGAACGGCTCGGACAAGACGGACCCGCCGATCGTGGGTATCGACCTGTCCGACGGCTGCGCGGCCTGCTACGGGGCCTCGAGCCTCTGTGGCGTGGACAAGTGCCTGGCCGAGTGCATTGCCGACACCTCCGCCCCCGAGTGCGGCGAGTGCCTGGAGGCGAACTGCCTGGTGGACTTCTATGCGTGCTCCGGCCTGCCCCAGGGCTGTGATCTCCCCGATGCGTGGGACGTTGCGACGGCGGTCGACAGCGTCATGATTCCTGCGGACGGCGCCATGTGCCCCGACTTCAGCGGCGATTCCCAGGGCGACAACGGCCTGGCGGCTGCCGGTGCGGCCCTCAACGGCATGCTGGCCGACATGGGCATCGGGTACGATACCGTGCTGTTCGAGTTCGTGGGCGTCACGGACTTCGCCGACACCGCGGCCTTCGCCCTGAACGGCCTGGCCGGCATGTCCGACGGCACCGACTACCTGGTGACTCCGCTGTCCTACGACGGTGAGTGCCAATCCCTGATCCACTTTGCCGACGCGGCCATCGCGGGCGGCATGCTGACCGCGGGACCCAGGGACTTCACCCTGTCCATCCCGGTCCAGGGCGACACCGTGGAATTCGCCCTGACCCAGGGTTCCATCACCGGGACAGTGGCCGCGGGCGTGACCATCACGGACGGCATCATCGCCGGCGTGCTTGGCAAGACCGAAGCCGAAGTGGCCGTGGCCCAGTTGAAGGCCATCTGCGCCGCGACTCCGACCATCGACTGGTGCACGTACGTTCCCATCGTCGAGACGGCGCTGCCACTGGTGTTCGACCTGGACCTGGACGACGACGGCACCATGGATGCCGTGTCCATGTGCCTCCAGTTCGGCGCTTCCGCGGCCACCATCGCCGGTCTGCAGCCTTAATCGAGTTCACCTGCCGGTGGACGCCCGGTCGGTCTTCGCGGGCCGGCCGGGCGTGGACTCACCCTCCAGGCCTCTTCAGTTTTACCGACGGCCTGTTCAATAGATGGGTATCAGGAACGGGGTTTGCGCAGGCCCAGGGCCAGGGCAGCCGAGCGTCCGATGCCGCTGGTAGCGCCGGTGATGAGAACACGGGCTTGGCCATCCGGGTCGACTCCTTTGAAGAAGGTACGATATCATGTCGGACCGGAGGTGGCCCATGTTGAAGGCCAGTACCGCGATCCTGTTGGCCGTGGCGCTCATGGCGGCGTCCTGCAACGGTTCCGTCACCGACGTGCTGTTAGGCGGCCCATCCAAGGTGCATCCGGTGTTTCCGGACCTGGCCGGGGCCGACGTGGTGGACGACAACCCATTGACCCTGCCTGATGCGGCCAACCAGCCGGTCTGCGCTTCCAAGGTCTGCCCCTGGGGTCAGAAATGCGATCCGGGCAGCCGTGACTGCGTGATTGCCGCCACCCGCTGGGACATGGCAGGTGATTTCGGCCTCGAGGACCACAACCTCAACAGCGCCACCCACGGCCAGGTGGTGCGACTTTCGGACCAGGCCGGTGGCGTCACGGTGGTCTATTTCTCACTGGCCACCTGTTCCTTCTGCCTGCAGCAGGTCAAGAAGCTCCAGGACGCCATCAAGACCCTGGACAAGAACGGCTACAAGGACATCGGGGGCCTTGTCATCATCCATCCCCAGGACGACGGCCAGGCCATGCAGATGGGCCAGTTCGTGGACCTGCCGTTGCTGCAGGACCACTGGGAAAACAGTGTGTGGGGACAATACAAGGCGGACAAGGACTACACCTGGGTGGTGGACCGCTACGGGTACGTCCGCAATTTCTGGCCGCTGCTGGACTTCCAGATCGATCGTGACGTGCTGATGAACGCGCTGAAGGCCGCCCTCGTCGACTGACGCTCCCTATTCCGCACAGATACCGGCCGCACCCAGCTCGGGCAGGGCGTTGCAGGTGGACAGGTGCAGGGGACAGTCCGGCGCCGCCGGGTCACAGACCTTGGTGCACGCCCCGTTCAGGCAGATGAGTCCCGGCTTGCATTCGTTGGCGAACTCGCAGTCGTCTTCGAGGTCGAGTCCCGTCGTGGTCTGGGCGCAGGCCACGCCGGTCATGGCCAGGTAGCACCCCTGCCCCGCGGGGCAGTCCTGCAGGAGGATGTCGCAGGGAATCACGGGATCGGAGGCCTTGCAGAATCCCACGCCTTCCACGTCCGCCAGGGTCCCGAAGGTGTCGGCGCACAGGGTCTTGCAGGCCTTGGGGTCCTGGTCGTCTTCCGTATCGCAGAGCAGGGCGCAAACGGACCCGGCATCCAGGTCGACGCAGGCCATCCCCGGTTCGCAGGTGTTGAGGAACGTGCAGGCCTCGCCCTCCTTGGCGGACCCGGCGACTTCACAGGAGGTGCCGTCACTGGTCAGGTAGCACCCCTGCCCGATGATGCAGTCCTGGAACAGCACGTCGCATTCGGGAGCCGGCGCGTCCGCCGTTTCGCCCGCCGAATCCGACCCGGGATCGATTTCCCCGACGGGTCCCGGGTCCCCCGCTGCGGTGTCACCGTTGTCGTTGTCGGAAGAGCATCCCACCAGGAACAGCGTCAGCGAGCCGGCCGTCACCAGACCGGAAACAGTCCTCGTCAGACTCATGGGGACACCTCCTTGTGGTCGTTCTCGGGCGGGGACACCTCGGAGTATTCGCCTTCGATCTGCACGGGGCCGCCCGAGGGCCTCGCGCCCCCGTGGACGCGCACCCCGCCGGAGGCCACGATCCGTCGGGCGATCCACCAACCGAGCAGGCGTCGCACGGGTGGAACGAACAGCAACGCGCCGATGGCATCGGTCACGAAACCGGGCGTCAGGAACACGATGCCGGCGATGAGAAGGCACAGGCCCTCGAACACCTCGCCAACGGGTACCTCGCCCCGGTTCAGGCCGGCACGCACCCGCTTCAGAACCCCCAGCCCCTGGATGCGGAGCAGCGCCGTCCCGACGATGGCCGTGAGGATGATCACCGCCACCGTGGCCGGCAGTCCGATGCGGCCGCCCACCTCGATGAAGACCAGGACTTCCAGGAAGGGAATGGCGAGCATTGCGAGGAAGATCCAGCCGGCCATGTACAGGGCGCTCCTGTCAGTTGTTGAGGGACTCCACGTTCATGCCGCCCGCGTAACCGTAGGACACGTACTGGTCCCAGCCGTAGACCATGATTCCGATCTTCTGGGAACTGGAAATCCGGTGGACGCCGTCGGCCACCACGGTCCGCGCCACGCTGTACGGGCCCGCGGCAATGGGCGTGAAGTCGGCGGGTCCCAGGAGGGTGTCGTCCAGGGTCACGGCCGCCCCCCCGGGGGCGATGATGTTGACGAAATCCAGCTCGTACTTGTTGGGCACCAGGAAGAGGTAGTCCTGCCGGAACTGCTCCGTGGGCACGGCCACGATGAAGGCCGGGTCCCCGATTCCCGCCACGCCCGGGCAGCAGTCCTGGTCATCATTGCACGACTGATTCAGGAAGTTCCCGTCACATTTCTTGCCGAACAGGAGGGTGTCGTCACAGTCCATGGAGCACCCCGTGGGCGACGTCTGGCTCTCCAGGTACTGGGCCGCCAGGAAAGGTTTGTCCGAGGACAGTTCCACGTGCCCGTCCACCTGAAATTCGTGGAACTGGCCGGCCTGGAGCACGGGGATGGTGACCGCCTCGCCCTTGATGGTGACCTGGGTGCCGTTTTCGGCGGCCAGGACCCGGACCGTGTCGGGGGCATCGTGGCGTTCCAAGGACCGCCCGAGCAGGTAGTGCTTTCCCCAGGCCTCCACCGGGAACAGCTGGTCTTCCAGGTGGTCGCAGCAGCAGAACTCCCCGCCGCAGTTGGCCCCGGCCGGGATGTTCGCGCACTCGTGGCCGCCCATGACGGCGATCTTTTTCGAAGCCTCGATGAGGGTTCCCGTGAGGTCGGAACAGTTTTCGTTGGACTTGACGTGCAGCGTCTGGAACTGCTGGAGCGCCACCGTGCCCATACCGCCGGTTCCGATGGCGGGCAGGCCGGGTCCCGCCTCCACCGGGGCCGTGGCCGTGATCTGGACCTGGGTTTCGCCCTCCTCCACGGCCACCAGGGTGAAATACGACCTCAGGCTCGCGTCCCGCTGCTTCCAGGCCATGACCCGGTACACCTTGCCCAGCACGTTGGTGGGCAGAAGGAGCGAGGCGTCGTTGCTGTACATGCCCACGTTGTCCAGGGGGCTGAACTGGTAGGCCACGATGGGCACCGTGCTCTTGAGGCGCCGGCCCAGGTCGGCCACGCCGGGCAGGCTGATGTTGTAGGGATCGAGAAGAATGATGGACAGGTCGTTCTTCGGGACGATCACTTCCTTTTCGATGTCGGCGCCCTTGAACACCCTCACCTTGGCGTCGTACTGGCCAGACGTGTTGCTCACGATCACGGCGAACTGGGAGTTCTCCGCGTCGTTCTCCGACGTCTGGTCCAGGTCCAGGGGCCAGTACTCGCAGCCGGCGTTTGTCCTTTCTTCCCCCGCCACCTCGCACAGGGACACGCAGGTGCTGTTCTTGCAGACGAGCCCGTTTTCGGTGGGATCGCAGGTCTCCACCACGGTGGCCACGGTCCCGTCCTCGTTGCACTCCACCACGTCGTTGCCCACGCAGCCTTTCTGGAGGGGCTGGCAGGCGAGGCACAGGCCGTTGTCGCAGAACTTGTCCTGGCAGTCCTCCTCGATGTAGAAGGTGCCGTCGTCGCTGCAGGTCCGGCTTACGTTGTCCAGGCAGGACAGGGTGCCGGGCTCGCATCCGCCGCAGGCCCCGTCCAGGCAGGGGAGACCCTGCTCCGAGCAGTCATGAACGGTCTTGCCGGTGCCGTCCCCGCTGCAGGTCTCCAGGAGGTCGCCCACACAGGAGGTGGAATCGGGTGCACAGACCTGGGTCACGCAGGCGTTGTCCACGCAGGTCAAATCGTCCTTGCAGTCCAGGCTCACGATGCATTGGACGCAGACCCGTTCGGGGAGCTTGCAGATGGGAACGGCCTTGAGGCAGTCGGAAGAGTCGTTGCAACCGCTGGAACCGGGGTCCAGAGTCCCGCCGTTAGGGTCCTTTGCGCCGTCATCGGCCGCCGTGGCAGGCCCCTCGTTTCCGTCGTCCTTGGCGCCGATGACCACCGCGTCGTAGGCCGGGGGCGCGGGGTCGGCGGGCCCCTGGTTTCCCGCGCAGCCCGCCACGAGGGCCAGGGCCAGGAATCCCGGGACGGCCGGGCTCAGGGCGAAGTCTCCGGAACGCCTCCGGGGCACCGGTAAGGGGTTGTGTTCCACGACAGAAAGTATGGAGTTCGGGCCCGGTCGTGTCAACGTCTGCTCCGGTGGTGTTTTTGACAGCGGTCCGATCGCCATGGTACCCGTATCCGGCGATGATGGACGATTCCCCCAGTTGCCGTCCGGTGGTGGAGAGCGTGGGGGAACCCACGCCCGAACAGCTCCGGGAGATCCGCGAGCTCTTTCTGGAATACCCCCACAAGAACTACCAGTTGCGCGTCCTCGGCATCGAAAAGGAAGACATGGCGGACTACCTGCAGGACGGGCTGGTCCATGACGGTACGAGACACCTGATGTTGGGCCGGGAGGGGTCGCGGCTGCGGGGCCTGGCCTGCCTGGCGCCTTCCAGGTTCCTCAGCGAGCGGCTACGCACTAGCATGTGGTGCCTCAGGCACCTGGTGGCCACTGGCGACAACGTCAGGGAACTGGTGTACGCCATGGTGGATGCCTATGACCCGGGGCCGGAAACCGGTGCGGAGGTGGTGACGGCCAGGGTGGCCTGTTCGGACCAGGCCGCCGTTCGTGCCCTGGAGGACCTCGGGTTCAGGCTGGTGGCCGACGAGGTGGTCGGGGTTGTCCGGTTCGAAGACCCGGACCCGGAGGTGCCCGAGGGCCTGAGCGTGGTTCCCATGGGGGTGCGCCACGTGGAGCAGGTGACGGCCATCGCGTGCTCGGTCCATCGCTACAATCGCTTTGCCTTCGACCCCCGGTTCGACCGGGAGACCGTGGACGAGCTGTACCGGCTCGTGGTGGCCCGCTACGCCGAGGACGAGAGCACGGAGACCCTGGTGGTGGTCGACCACCAGGAGGAGGTGCTGGGCTTCATTGCCTTCAAGCTGAACCACGGGCTCGAGCGTTTCACGGGGCGGCGGCACGGTTCGCTGGATTTCGTGGGTGTCCGGGCCGATGCCCAGTCCCGGGGACTGGGAGACCTCCTGAACCGCTGTGCCTTGTCCTCGCTGCGGCGCCAGGGGACGGACACGGTCATGGTGCAGACCCTCATGAACAACTACAATGCCCTGGCCATCTTGCGGAAGATCGGATTCCGCATCACCAGTTCCAACATGGTGCTTCACCGGTGGTTTTCATGAAACGGACGACCCCGATCCTGTTGGCCCTGGCCGGCGTGTTCCTGGCGTCGGAGGCGGGCGCCCTGGAGGTCATCGTGGGCCTGCCCTACGGGAAGCACGCCATCGGCCACACCGCCGTGCGGGTGAAGACATTCGACGATGACCGGGAGGTCATCTACGACTTCGGTCGGTACGGTGACACCTGGGGATACCTGGGATTTCACGGCGAGGGGGTGATCCGGGTGTGGCGTGGCCGCAAGGCCATTGCCAGGTACCTGCGCAAACAGACGTCCTACCGGAGTTCCGTCGCCTTCGTGATCAACGTCACCGAGGAGGAGGAGAAGGCCATCTACCGGTACTACGAGGACAAGATCAGCCGGACCCTGTGGACCCGGCGGTATTCCCGACACGTGCGGCATCGTCTGAAGCAGGATTACCACGGCGTCACCCACCAGTGCACATCCGTGTCCCTGGAGGGTCTGAAGGCGGTGTGGCCCAGGCAGCGCTGGGAGAGGCTCCTGGACCCCCGGTTCAACCAGGGCCAGGGCTTCAACCGGAAGCAACGGGAGTACTTCGACAGCACCCAGGAAAAGCTGGGGATCAACGAGGTGGTGGTGCCCCTGGACGTGATCGACGCCATGGAGCACGCCAAGGAAGCCAATCCGGACCTGATCATGGCCGTCAGGTACTACCGCAAGAGGAAACGCTAAGGATCCTGCAGCAAATCGAAGTGCACCTTCGGCGGCCTGCGGACGGTGTGACGCTCGGCCACGGCGGCCATCCTCAACAACAACGAT
>JADHTP010000161.1 GCA_016784945.1 Deltaproteobacteria bacterium
CCTACTGGACCCGGACTACATCGGACTGCTGACCCTCATGCTGGTGCCAGGCACCGCCCTGGCCAACCGGGCCGGCAAGGGGTTGTTTCAGTTGCCCGACGCCCTGGGCATGCTGCGGGAGTTGCGGGCCATACTGGCCGGCATCGATGTGACCGGCGCCCGGTTCTCTGCCAACCACGCCTCCAACTACCTGCCCATCAAGGGCGATCTCCCCGAGGACAAGGAACGACTCCTGGCCCTGGTGGACCGGGTCCTGGACACGGGTGACGATTCCAGCCTCAAGCCCGAGTGGATGCGGGCGTTGTAGGGCGTTCATCGTTGATCGTTGATCGATTGTAGGGGACGGACACCTGTCCGTCCCACGTGCACGATCACGTTGACGGTAGACGCCCCCCCCTCAGTCCTTGCGGGGGGTGAAGCCGCGGACCATGTTGCGGACCATGTCCACGGCGGCGGTGTTGAAAACCCGCCAGGGCAGGATGAAGTCCGCGTAGCGACGGCTCTTTTCCACGAATTCCAGGTGCATGGGACGGACGGTGTTCAGGTACTGTCCGATCACCGAGTCGAGGTCCCGTCCCCTTTCCTGGATGTCCCGGCGCAAACGACGGATGAACCGGATATCGTCGTCGGTTTCGATATAGATCTTCACGTCCATCAGGTCCCGCACTTCCTGAAGTTCCAGGACCAGGATCCCCTCCACGATGAGGGCCCCCCGCGGCTCCACACGCTGGGTTTCCGGACGCCGGGTGTGGGCCGCGAAGTCGTACACCGGCATGTCCACCGCCCTGCCCTCCCTCAGGGCCTCCACCTGGGCCGCCATGAGGTCGGCGTCCACCGCATCAGGATGGTCAAAGTTGACGGCCTTCCTGTCTTCCAGCGACATATGGCCCAGGTCCCGGTAATAGCTGTCCTGGCAGACCATGACCACGTTGTCCTCACCCAGTTCCCGGGCGATCATGTCGGCCACGGTGGTCTTGCCACACCCCGTGCCTCCGGCCAGTCCGATGACGATGTCCCTTGCCATGGTGAAAGACTCCAAAACGGATTTCAGTTACCCAGCAACTCCTTGATCAGCCCCTTGGCGCCGTAGATCTTCTGCAGGGCCTCGATGATGAACGGGGTTTCCACGGCCACCGCGCGGTTGATGCTTTCGTCGAACCAGAAGGCACCGCCCAACGACTGGATGTTCCCGTCGAAGATCAGGCCCACCACCTCCGCCTTGCGGTTCACCACCGGGCTGCCCGAATTGCCGCCCACGATGTCACAGGTGCTCGCGAAATTCACCGGCGTGTCCATGTCCAATCTGTCCTTCCCCTCGATCCAGCGGGGCGGCAGTTCGTAGGGGAACTTCCCCGTGGCCCTCTCGTACAACCCCTTGAGACGGGTGACGGGCGTCACGTGTCGGTCGAACTCGTCGTAGCCCTTCACACTGCCGTAGGTCAGGCGGAGGGTGAAGGTCGCGTCCGGATAGGTGTCCATTCCTTCCACCGCGAACCGCGCCTGGGCGATAAGCTCCGCGTTCTTCTTTTCCACGGACTCCACTTCGTCCTCGTACCGCTTCCGGACAGCCCGGGCGGCCTCGTCGAAACGCCTCGCCAGTTCGATCATGGGGTCGTCGCAAGCCCCGACCCCGTCCTTCCACAACCGCCTGCGAAAGTCCACGTCCGCCAGTTTCGAGCCGTTCACCGCGGCCCTGGCCAGGCTTTCGGGCGACTCCCTGCCAAGGACCCGCCTGACCACCGGGTCGTCGGGCCCCAGGAATTCGCGGAGCTTGGTCAGCCAGAAGATGGCCTTCACCTCCTCCAGTTCGGGATAGATGGGCGCCGCCGAAAAGAGGCTCTGCTGGAGGGTTGGCAGGTTGGTGTCGCGGAACTCCCGCAGGCGCTCCTCGTTGGGCTTCTTCAGTTCGGTTTCCGCCCGCAGCAGGGCCTTCGCCAGCGCGAAGAGGCGCGACAGGCCCGCACCCCGACCCTCCAGCAGGTAATGTCGCTTCAGGATGCCCTTCAAGGTGGCCTGGGTCCCCGCGATGGCGTCCCATGCCTCACCGTACTTCGCCTTCAGGACGGGATCCCTGTCCACCTTCGCCCTCAGTCGGGCTTCCTCCTGCGCCTTGCGTTCGATGAACGCCCGGTCCAGCAGAGTCGCTTGCATGCCGTTGAACGCCTTGACCGAGTTCTCCACGAAGAAGAGGTCGCCCCGGGCGATCCGTGCCGATTCCTCCCCTATCCTCGAAAACTGGGTCAGCACGCCGCGGATCTCGGCCAGCAGTTGCAGTCGCATGGGGAACAGCACGTCCCGAAGGAAATCACCCTGGGCCGCCGTGATCATCCGCATGGTGCGTCCCGGGTGCCCGGTCACGAACACCAGGTCCCCATCCAAGGCCCCGCGCCGGCTGAACTGGAAGTGCTCGCCGATGCGGGCGGGCCGGCCATCCTCGTAGACCCGCAGGAAGGCCACGTCGAGGTCATAGCGCGGGAACGTGAAGTTGTCCGGATCCCCCCCGAAGAACGCGATCTGGAACTCCGGCGCAAACACCAGGCGCACGTCCTGGTAGCGCTGGTATCGATACAGGTCGTATCGCCCCCCGTGGTACAGCGTCACCACGTCGCACCGCCACTTGCCTTCGGCGGCGCACTCCTTTTCGATGCGAGTCATTTCGGCCTTGCGGGCCTTGTTCTGCGAAGCGCCGGACTTCCCCCGGGTCGCCCCGCGGATCCGGTCGGTCACGTCGCGGATCTCCACCAGCCGGTTGATCTCCACGGCCGGGCACCGTACCTCTTCGCTGCGCCTGGCGGCGGTGAATCCTTCCTTCATCAGGTCCCGTTCGGCCGTTGACAACTGCTGTATACAAGGCGACGTGCAGTGATGGTTGGTCATGATCAGGCCGTCCCCGGACACGAAGGAACCCGAACACCCCCCCGCCAGGCGGACGGACGACAGGCGTACGTGATCGATCCACTGGTCCGGGGGGCTGAACCCGTAGGCCTTTTCGATGCGTTCCCTGGGCACCCCGTTCAGGGTCCACATGCCCTCGTCCGCCAGTGCGACGGTCGAAAACCCCACCATGAGAAGCAGAACCGGTAACGTCTTCATGATCCAACCTTCAAAGTGTCCTGGCCTTACGGTATATGGAAAATGCGGGGCGGTAAACGCCACGGACGCTACAGACCGTAAATCTCGCCGAACTTGTCTTCCAGATAGCCCATGGAAGGATCCACGGACAGGGGGCGCCCCGTCACCCGCCGGCAGAGATCCCCGGCAAAATGGAGCCGGCCGTGTCGATGAATGTGGCTGTTGAGCCAGGCCTTGATGGGGGCCAGTTCGCCGCGACCCAACCGATCGTCGAGATCCGGCAGGTCCTCACGGAGCTTTTCGTGGAACTGGGCTGCGTACAGGTTGCCCAGGGTGTAGGTCGGAAAATAGCCGAACAACCCCGCAGACCAGTGAACGTCCTGGAGCACCCCCTTGCGGTTGTCCGGCGGCTGGGTTCCCAGGAAGGACGCCATCTTCTGGTTCCATGCCCCGGGAAGGTCCGCGATGGCCAGGCGGCCCGCCACCAGTTCGCTTTCCAGCTCGAACCGCAGGATCACGTGCAGGTTGTAGGTGATCTCGTCGGCCTCCACCCGGATCAATGATGGTTCACACACGTTGATCGCCCGGTAGAATTCCTCCACCGACACGTCGTCGAGCACCCCGGGGAAGGTTTCCTTCAGCACGGGAAGATAGTGCCGCCAGAAGGGTCTGGACCGGCCCACCAGATTTTCCCAGAAACGGGATTGGGACTCATGTATACCCAGGGAACAGGGTCTCCCCGCAGGGGCCCGGTATCGCTCCGCGTCCAGGCCCTGTTCGTACAGGGCGTGGCCGGCCTCGTGGATGGAGGCAAAGAGGGCCGTGGCCAGGTTGCTGCCGTCATACCGGGTCGTTATACGGACATCCCGGAAGGTGCCGATGGTAAACGGATGAACCGAACGGTCCAGGCGGCCGGCGTCGGTGTCGTACCCCATGTCCGTCACCAGTCGCCTGGCGAACGCCTCCTGGGCCGAAACGGGAAAGGCCCGTTCAAGGATGGACCGGTCCAGTGGCGCCGCAACGGATCCCCTGATCCGGTCCAGAAGGGCCACGGTCCTGTCCCGGACCCGCGACAACAGTGGTTTCAGGTCGGCCTCGGTCGTCCCCTGTTCATAGTCGTCCAGAAGGGCGTCATAGGGTTGGTCGCCGTTGATGGCCTCGGCCATCTCGCGGGTCAGGCTGACGACTTCCTGGAGATGGGGGCCGAAGGCCGGAAAATCGTCATCCTCTCGTGCCTTTTCCCAGGCCACCTGTGCCAGTGTGCAGGCCTCGGCCCGCCGGGCCACCAGGTCGTCGGGAACCTTCAGGGCCCGCTCCCGGGCCCGCCTGATTTCACGAAGGTCCGCCCGCAGTTCTTCGTCCAAGCCACCGGCGGCCCACAGTTCCTCCGCCAGGTCTCCCAGTTCGGCGGACTTGAGCCGCTCGTGGTGCAGACGGGCAATGATGGCGGTCTGGCGACCTCTCTGGATCGCGCCCTTCGGCGGCATGACCACCGACTGGTCCCATTCCAGGAGTCCTCCGATTTCGCTCAAGTCGTGGATCTCGCAAAACAGTTCCGTGAATCTCTGAATCCGGCTGTTCAATGGTGTCCCCTCTCGATGAGCCAACCTAGCCCATCGTCCCCGGGGGTTCAAGATCCGGGCAAGGGTGCCGGACCCGTCCAGGCAGGCCAGGCCGTATATTGGAACCCCACCGATTTACTGACGACAACTGTTGACTATGAGGCCCTGTTGTTGGATTTTCTTTCTACCAGTTGGGGAGGTCCGTCCATGTCCAGAATTTTCATTTCCCTGTCGACCCTGGTCCTGGCCCTGGCCGTCGCCTGCGTGGGGCCGGCGCCGGACGGCATCCGGGCGACACCGACGGGGATCGGCCCGGTGGTGGATTTCGACCTTCAGGCAAAGCCCCTGCCCGAAGTGCCCCTGCCCAACAACACGGCCACGCGCATGGATCCGGATTCACCCACGGGTCGCCGGATCAACCTCAGCCTGGTGGCCGAAACCAGGGCTGAAACCCGCCTGAGGACCAAGGCCGACCGACTGGACGGTTTCGGGGTGTTTTCGCCCATCACCGTTTCCTTCAACGGGCCTCTGGACCTGGACAACATCGTGAAGCGGCACGTGGACAACGACACCATGACGGACGACGCGATCCTGCTGGTCAACGTGGATCGCGACTCACCCGGCTTCGGAGAGGCCGTGGCCCTGGACACGGGCCATGGCAACTACACGCTGGGGCTGGAATGGCCCGACCAGTACTGGGACAACGACGAGCACGCGGACTCCCTGAACCTGCTGTTCGAAACCCACGACGAAGACGGCGAGGACCGCAACGGCACCGGGATCCTGGATGACGGTGAGGACCTGGACGGTGACGGGGAGCTGGATCCTCCCAACGGTGAACTCGACCCCTACGAAGACTACGACTTCGACGGCGTGCTGGACAAGCCGAACACCTTCTCGGGCAAGGTGCCGCCCCTGATCACCCCGGAGAACGTGCAGGAATGGCTCGATCGGGGGGAACGCCCCGTGGACGACCTCATCACCTTCTACGAAAAGGAGACCGACACCCTGTTGTTGTGGCCCCTGGTGGCCCTGCGCCAGCAGACGACCTACGCCGTGGTCCTGACCAGGCACCTGCAGGGCGTCGACGGTGAGCCCATCCGGTCACCGTTCCCCTACGTGAACCATTCCAGCCAGACGCCCGACCTCGAGCCCCTGGGCGAGGTGCTGGCCGGAAAGGACATTGCCATGATCGTAGAGGACGTGGCCTTTGCCTGGACGTTTACGACCCAGACCATCACGGCCGAGCTCGAGGCCATCCGGGCGGGAATTTACGGTCACGGCCCCCTGAATGAGCTGGAAGGCGCCTATCCCCCCAGCCTGGTGCCAAAGAAGGTGCTGGAAGAGGACCAGATCCCGGCCTTTTCCGACAGCGTCTATTTCCTTTCCACGGAAAAGGCACTGCCCATCTTCGACATGGCCGGGCCCCTCCTGGGTTACCCGGACGCCGTGGTCAAGGAGCTTTCCGCGGACACCTCGCACACGGACTACTGGGTCCTGGGCTCCTTCACATCACCGTCCTTCCTGGTGGACCGCGACGGGATCGCCACACCCATGTACCCGGCCGACAACAACGAAAGCTTCGAAATCGACCTGGACACGGGCAAGTCCATCCACGGCCCGGGCCGGGTCACCTTCATGTGCTCCATCCCCATGGAAACCGAGGAATACAAGCCGCCGTTCCCGGTGATGATCTACGGCCACGGATTTTCCGGGGCGCCTTTCGAGATCTTCGGATTCGCGGGACGCTACGCCCGGTACGGATACGCCCTGTGCGGACTGGACGGGGTGGGACACGGCATCGCGCTGCCCGCGGACGAGGACATCCCCTACGACGAGATCGTGCCCATGTTCCTGGAGGAAATCGGTCTGCTGACGTTCTTCGACGCCTTCAGGGACGCCCGTCTCCGCGATCTGGACAACGACGGCGTCCTGTCGTCCCACGACATCGGGGGTGACTTCTGGAGCTGGGACATGTTCCACCTGCGGGACAACATCCGGCAGTCGGTGGTGGACCACATGCAGTTCATCCGCAACATGCGATCTCTCGGCGACATCCAGTGGGAGTACGACACCAATGGAAACGGGGCCGGCGACGACCTCATGGGGGACTGGAACGGCGACGGTATCGTGGACATGGGTGGTGCGGACAACATGTACTACCCGACCTGGGGCCAGTCCATGGGCGGCTTCAACGCCCAGCTCCTCGCCGCCGTGGAACCCACGGTCAATGCCACGACGCCGATTTCCGGGGGTGGTGGCCTGATCCACGTGGGTGTCCGTTCCACCAATCCCGGCGTTCCCGAGGGCGCGCTTATGTCGCTGATGGGCCCCTTCGTGCAGTTCACCCCCCTGGACGACGACGAAGACACGGTGGAAATCGCCCTCATGATCAACGACCAGCACCGGGAATACCGGGACGGCCCCCGGGGATGGCCACACTATTACCCGGTTGCACGCACCACCGCCATCAGCCCCGGGGATCACGTGATCGTCAGGAACCTGGTGAACGGCAAGGAAATCAAGGCTTTCAGACATCCCGACGGCCGGGGCTTCCGGGTATCCATCGCTGCCGACGCCCTGGGCGCGGTGGAAAAACGGAGCCTCCTC
>JADHTP010000162.1 GCA_016784945.1 Deltaproteobacteria bacterium
CTGCCCCGTCCCCGGGCCACGGACACCGATGGCAAGGTGGCGCTTGTCCGCCAGGCCGGCGAATTCGCTCAGTACCTCCAGTCCCACAACGGGCCATTGTAGGGGCGACTCTCCGAGAGTCGCCCTCTGGTACGTGGGACGGTCTGGAGATCGTCCCCTACAATCCCTGAACGATCAACGATCAACGATCAACGACTATTGCCCCGCCTTGACTGCGCAGTAGTCGGGATACCCCGCGGGCAGGCCGCCGGCCACCCAGGGAGACTCGGTCACACCCAGTTTATGACGTTCGAAGAAGCTCAAGAGCTTGCCGCCCCCGTCATTGAACGCCGACGGGATGGTATGGCCCAGGCCGTGGTCGCAATGGATCACGTCGTGTCCGCGACCGTTCAGCCAGGCCACGTCGTTCTTGCCGCTTAGATCGAACTGGAGGGTGGTGACCATCATGTTGTAGTTGTCGTTGGCGCTGCCGTGGACCAGCAGTTGCGCATAGGTGTTGGTGGTGGTCATTTCGGGCCAGGACACGAACCCTGCCAGCATGCCCAGCGCCTCCACGTTGGGCGGGTTGGAAAAATACACGCCGGAGTAAGTGGCGATGGAGGCGATCATGTCGCCCCGCAGCACACCGAGGAGGTCCGCCATGATGCTGCCGGCCGAGAACCCCACGGCATGGATGCCCGACCAGTCCACGCCGTACTTCTGATCGATGCACTTGAGGACTTCGTCGAAGAGCCGCACCTCCTTGTTGGGCTCGGCGATTGTCAGGATGTCCCAGTCCATGCCGCCCGGAGGCTGTATGTTGGTGTCCTCGGGGGTCACGAGGATGAAGGGGTAGGTCTGGTTCCCCACCTGGTTGGAAAGGAGCCATGCCATGTTGGCCGCCGTGTCACCGAATCCGTGCCAGTTGAAGACCACTGGCCAGGGGCCGCCGGTTTCCGCTCCACCGGGTAGATGGAGCATGAAGGTCCGGGCCACGCCATCCACGTCGAAACCCGTTACCGTGCCGGCCGCCAGCGCCTGGCACTTGGGATCGGCCGGGCCGGTGTCCTTTCCAGGAATGTCCGGCATGTCGGGGTCGAACACGTCGGTCGCGTCGGAAACCACCGGGACATCGGTACCCGGGTCGGGCGTGCCCGGGTCGAAGGGCGCGTTCTCGGGGATGTTGATGTCGCCCAAAGGCTGGTCGCTGCCCTGGTTGTCCGGATACAGAATCACGTCCTTGGACGTGTCGGCGCCCCCGGTTCCGTCGCCGCTTCCGCAGGCCGCCAGGCCGGTTGCAACAGCCACCGATGCCAGGAGAACGAGTGTTCTGTGTTTCATGGCTCCTCCTATCCTGGGGACTATGGTCTTTTTTCGAGCGCCAATCGTCAATAGACGACGTCCTTTGTCCGTTGTCTGCCGTCAACCGTTTACCGTTAAAGCAATACCGTGTACCTTTCTTTCAGGGGGTGTCCAGTGACGGACGAGGCCCGGTTCGAAAAGGCCCGCAAGGACGCCGAAGAAGTGCGCCGGCGGTTCGAGGACCATGACCCCGGCACCTTTCAACACAGCGTTCGCGTGGCGAATTGGGCCGTACTCCTGGCCGGCCAGGTCCCCGGGGTCTCGCAAAACCGGTTGCGCCGCCTGGGAATCACGGCGCTGCTCCACGATTACGGCAAGACATTCCTCGATTCCGACCTCCTTCACAAGACCGGCCTGCTGGATACGGCCGACCGGGAAAAGATCGAACAACACCCCGTTATGGGGGCCGAAAATCTGCCAATTTCCAGGGAATTTGTGGAACCGGACGGGATTCGGTGGCACCACAAGCATTTCGACGGTGGCGGGTATCCCGAGGGACCCTTGAAGGGAATCGAACTTCCCCTGGAGGCCCGCCTCATTGCAACGGCGGATGTTTTCGACGCACTGACATCCGTGCGGCCCTACCGGGGCAGGGCCGATCCCTATACACCGGCTGACGCCCTTCAACTCATGCGGGATCTGGCAGGGACTCAGCTGGACCCCAGCCTGGTGGGACTGTTCGCCACTGTCTATCGACTGGAGTGCGACAGGGTGGGAGGTGAAGCGGGGGCCCGCACGCTGCAGGTCCTCAGTGTCATCGGCCAGGAGGTGGACCGGGCCCGGAACCTGCTCATGACGGAGATCGGCCCCTTCAATCCCCGGGATCCGCTGGAAGGGAAGAAAACCGACCCCCGACTGGTGGACAGGCTGGTCAGCGGGCTGGTGCGGACGAACATCGACCCGCAATCGGCGCTCAACATCGCCCGGTACGTCCTGCGCCTGAGGCAGGAAGAAACCTTCGATTCGTCGGAGCTCGCGGGGCCACCGCGCAAGGCGACCACACCGCCCGGGGGATTTTCCCACCACATGGAGGTCATCCTCACTCTGAAGCGGATGCCTTCCCGGTCGAAATACATGAGCGTGGTGGTGTTCATGGGGCAACTGTGGCTCTGCGTGGGCGAACGCAGGGGAGGCGCTTTCGAGGTGAGGCTTGCGAGGTAGGGGGTGGCACGGTGCGCAATCTTGTCTTGCCGGGACTTTCCGTGTGGTTGTGGGCCGGGCCGGCCTGGGGTGAAGTGACGGTTGTCATTTTCCTGGTCAGAAGATTAACTAATGCTTGAAGAAATATATCAAAGTGTGTCTGAAACACTAAGGAAAGCGGAAGCCATAATTGTGACATCCGGCGCGGGAATGGGTGTGGACTCCGGCCTGCCCGACTTCCGGGGCGACCAGGGTTTCTGGCGGGCGTATCCACCGTACGAGCGGCTGAACATCTCGTTCGTGGACGCGGCCAATCCCAGGCATTTCGGCGATGACCCCGCCTTTGGCTGGGGATTCTACGGTCACCGGACGAACCTGTACCGCGACACGGTGCCACACGCCGGTTTCGGGATCATCCATTCGTGGATCGAACGCCTGGACCTGGACTGGTTCGTGGTCACCTCCAACGTGGACGGGCAGTTCCAGAAGGCGGGATTCGCCGCCGACAGGGTCCTGGAGGTCCACGGGTCCATCCATCATCTCCAGTGCACCGTGCCTTGCGGTTCGACAATCCGGGACAACACCGAGTCCTTCGGCGTCGACCTGGACACCATGCGATCGCGGCAGGTGCCCCGGTGCCCCGACTGCGGCGCAGTGGCCCGTCCCAACATCCTGATGTTCGGCGACTGGTCCTGGCTGGGGCACCGCACCGAGGAGCAGGGACGGCGCTTCGAGGCCTTTCTGTCCACCCATGACCACAGCCGCCTGGTGGTGCTCGAAATGGGGGCGGGCACGGGCATCCCCACGATCCGTCACCTGGGCGAAAGGATCTGTGCGCGGCGGGACGCGCTGCTGGTCCGCATCAATCCACGGGAACCGGAGGCGGGTGGCACGCACGCTTCTCTGCCCGTGGGCGCCCTGGAGGGACTCCGCGGTATCGACAGGGCGCTCGGTGGTGGCTAGAGGCTTTTTTCGATCTCGATGCGCTTGTCAGGGGAAGGTCGCCGACGAAGTAGTTCACCACGTCCAGGATGGCCTGGTTGGAGTCCGGTCGTCCTCCTTCATCGAGACGGGCAGCTTGATCAGGAACGTGGTTTCCTTGTCGATCTCGGACCCCACGCCGCTCTCGCCGGCCATCTTTTCCACCAGCATCTTGCAGACCGTCGGTCCCAACCCATGGAGGCGTAGGCAAGCAGGTCCTGGAAGAAGTGCATGGTATTGCGGAACATCAGCTTTCCTTGTCACGATCGAGCACGGAACGAACCCCTTGGGCCAGCCGTTCAGGGGTAAAGGGCTTCTGCAGGAACGCGGCGCCGGCGACCCCGATCCCGCTCCTGGCCGTCTCCTGGTCCGTATAGCCCGAGATGAAGAGCACGGGCAGGTCCGGCCTCTCGGACCGCAGTCTTTCGGCCAGGTCCCTGCCGTTCATTTCGGGCATGATCACGTCGGTCAGCAGCAGGTCCACCCGGGCCTTGTCTTCTTCGAAAACCGCCAGTGCTTCCAAGCCATTGGACGCCTCCAGGACCTCGTATCCCAGGCCTTCGAGCACCTTTCGCGCCAGGCCACGCACGGTGCCTTCGTCCTCCGCGAGGAGGATCGTCTCGGTCCCCAGGATGGGCAGCGCCACCGGCGCCACGGACCGGGGGCGTGGTCGGGATGCCTGGGATCTGGGCAGGAACACCTGGAAAGAGGTGCCCGACTCCGGCCGGCTGTGCACACGGATGGTGCCGCCGCTCTGCTGGACGATGCCATAGACGGTGGACAGGCCCAACCCGGTTCCTTTTCCGGGTTCCTTGGTGGTGAAGAACGGCTCGAACAGGTGGGACTGGACCTCGTCGTCCATGCCCGCCCCCGTGTCCTTCACCGATAGCATCACGTACATGCCCGACTCCACTTCCAGGGGTTCCCGTGTGGGCGTCCCGTCCAGGTCGACGTTCATGGTCTCCAGGCGCAGTTTCCCGCCTTCGGGCATGGCGTCCCGGGCGTTCACCACCAGGTTGACGATGACCTGTTCCATCTGGGCCTGATCCGCCTTGACCATGCCCAGATCCGGCGCCAGCCGGGCGGTCAGCACCACGTCTTCGCCGATGAGGCGGTGAAGCATGGCCTCCATGCCGGTCACGATGCGGTTCAGGTCCAGGTTGGTCGGTTCGAGAACTTGGCGGCGGCTGAAGGCCAGGAGCTGGGACGTGAGCAGCTCTGCACGTTTTCCGGCCCGGGTGATCTCTTCGATCCCGCTGCGGCGTGGGTCGTCTTTTCCTGTCTGTTCCAGCAGCAGGGTGCTGAAACCCAGGATGGCCGTGAGCAGGTTGTTGAAGTCGTGTGCCACGCCGCCCGCAAGCCGACCCAGCGCTTCCATCTTGCGGGAGGTCTGCAACTGTTGTTCGAGGTCCTCGGCGTGCTTGCGTTCGGTGATGTCGTGGAAGACGGTCAGCACGGCCTCCTTGCCCTGGAAAGTGATGGGGGCGGCCACGGTTTCCACGTCGAAGGGTTCCCCGCCTTTCCGTACGTAGACCGTCTCCATCAGTTCCACTGGTTCGTGCAGTTCCGTGACGCGCCGGGTGCGCTCGATGGCGGCTTCCCGGTAGTCGGGATGGACGTAGTTTATGATGGCCTGGCCAACGAAGACATCGGGCGAGTCTTCCCCGAAAAGGCGGGCCGCGGCTGGATTGGCGAACAGGCCCTTGTCGCTGCGGTGGACGGCGATGCCGAAGGGCGAAAGCTCTACCAGGAATCGGTATCTCTCCTCGCTGTTCCTCAGTTCCGACTCGGCGTTCTTCCGGGCGGTGACGTCCTCGATGATGCCTTCGTAGTAAAGTACCTGGCCGGACGCGTTGCGTATGGCGGAAGCGTTTTCACGAACATAGCGCAGGGAGCCGTCCTTCATTGTCCAGGCCATTTCCAGACCCCGGACGCCGCCGTCGCGTTCCACGAGTTCCTTGAATCGCGACCGTTCGTAGGTCGGCCCGAACCCTTCCTTTTCGAGGTCACGACCTGCCAGGTCCTTCATTGACGCGTAGCCCAGCATCTGCACGAGGGCCGGGTTTGCCATGATCACCCGGCCGTCCGGGGTGGTCCGGTAGATGCCCACGTGGGCGTTTTCGAACATCTTGCGGTAGCGTCTCTCGCTTTCCTCACGGGCACGGGTGGCCTTCCTCGCGGTCTCGAACAATGGGCGCATAAGCAGGAGGCCCGCGTTGACCGCCATGAACACCAGGAGCACCAGCAGTTCCGCGGCCAGCTCGGGCAGGGAATAGTCGCCTTCTCCCGTCCGGGTGAACAGCCGGATGGCATGGTAGACCGAGGCGCCGCCCAGGGCGCCGGCGATGAGCATGGGGACCGGGCTCCGTCCCGTGAACCGCCTGATTCGCAAGGCCAGAATGGCTGCCGACAGGGCCAGAAGGCTGGTAGCGGCGATGACCGCCTCGATCAGCATTGAACTCCCCGAGGAAAGGGCCTGACGAATCTGTGCGCATTATTGCCTATCCTGAGTTGCCTGAAAAGGGATGTGAAGAAGTGAAGCGCCCCTTTTTTTCAATGCGTTCACCGATCAACGATCACCGATCAACGATCAAACGATCAACTACGCTCACCCCGTGATAGGCTCCCCACATGACTGTTGTTGATTACTGATGGGATGGCGTGCCATGCGAGTTTCCTGGTTCCTGTCGGTCGTCGGGTCCGTTGGCCTGGCAATGACAGCGTGCGGCGGCGGTACGTCCGTCCCGGTGGAACCGTTCACGGTGCAAATAGCCGGGATTCCCGCCGAGTCGGGCTCCGCCGGGGCCCTGCTGTCCATGCCGCCGTTCAGCCCGGCCGACAAGCGCGGCCTGATGAAGGTGGAAGCGGGCATACCGGGTCAGCCGCTGTTCGAGTGATCACCGTCCGGGGAGTGGCGCATGGAATATTTCGTCGGATTCATCATCGGTCTTGCCGTGGGCGTGGGCCTGGCCCTGTTGCTGGGACACCTGCGTTCACAAGCCCTGGAGGCCCGGACGGAGCAGACCTTCAAGGCCCTGGCCGTGGACGCGCTGGACAGCAATACGGGCCGACTGGTGAAGGAGGTGGAAACCACCCTGGATGCCAAGAAGGCCCTGATCGACGCGTCGTTGAAGGTGGCGAACGAGAGGCTGGCCGAGGTCCGCCGTTTCCTGGAGGAGTCCGAAAAGAGCCGGCATGGTGACTTCCGCAAGCTGGGTACGGCCGTTGCCGACCTCAGCCAGACCACGGGCGAACTGCACCGGATCCTGGGTAGCACCCAGCGGCGGGGCATGTGGGGAGAGCGCATGGCCGAAGACATCCTGAACCTGGCCGGGCTCCAGGAAGGGGTGAACTACCGGAAGCAATCGGCTGGTGATGCGGAATCGGGCCGTCCCGACTTCACATTCCTGCTCCCCAACGACCTCAAGCTGAACATGGACGTGAAATTCCCCCTGGGTCACTACAAGGCGTGGCTGGATGCCGGGGAGGAAGGGGAAAGGAGCGCGAAGCTGAAGGACCTGGTCACGGCCGTGCGGGGCCACGTGAGGGAGGTGTCGCGGAGGGGCTACATCGACCCCGGGGCCCCGACCGTAAATTTCGTCCTGGTGTTCCTGCCTTCCGAACAGCTCCTGAGCCTGGTGCTGGAGGCGGAACCGGACCTCATGGACACGGCCCTGGGGATGAAGGTGGTGATAAGAAAGATGGCACATCATCAGATGACATCAAAAAGGCAACTGAGGACCTCTCAACCGAAGCACAGGAGATTGGGAAGATTG
>JADHTP010000163.1 GCA_016784945.1 Deltaproteobacteria bacterium
CCCACAGAAGGTGCAGTGCAGCGTGCAGCGATTGCCGAGGTTGACGTACAGCGAATCGCGGATGGCGTAGACCAGCCGGGGCTGCATGCCCTCGGCCGTATCCAGGCCGAACAGTCGCCGGGCGTTTAATTCGGTAATGCGGGCCATGTCCCCGGTGCTCAGCCCCTTGATCCCGGCTACGACCTCCACGGTGTGCCGCACGAAGGCCGGTTCGTTTCGCCGCCCCCGCCACGGAATGGGCGCCAGATAAGGGGAGTCCGTCTCCACCAGGAGGCGCTCGGACAGGAGGCCCTCCACCGCCCCCACCAGTGGCCCGGCGTTCTTGAAGGTGACCACGCCGGGAATGGAGATCTGGAAACCAAGGGCCACGTAGCGCCTGGCGGTGATCAGATCGCCGGTGAAACAGTGGATCACCCCGGGTTTTTCCGGAAGGTCGGCGTCCGACAGAAGGGAAAGGCACTCCTCGTGGGCCTCCCGGCAGTGAACGACCAGGGGGACGCCGGCGGCACAGGCCGTTTCAACCTGGCGCCTGAAGACATTGCGCTGGGCCTCACGGGAAGAAAAATCGTAATGGAAGTCGAGGCCCACTTCGCCCAGCGCCACCACCCGCGGCTCCGACAGCAACCCTTCCAGGGTTGAAAACGACTTCCCGGTGGCCTTGTCCGCCTCGTGCGGGTGCACGCCTACGGCCGCCCAGATGGCCGGGTGTGCCCGGGCCAGTTCAGCCGCTTCCTCCATGACGGCGGGATCGGCCCCGGCGCCTATGGTGACGATCCCCGTCACGCCCGAGTCGAATGCCCTCCGGATCACGGCATCGAGGTCGTCACCGAAGGAATGGCGATCCAGGTGGGCGTGGGAATCGAAGAAACACGCGGCTTCGGTTCCATCGTCTGGGTTTGGGGATACGCTCATTTCCTGGGAGGGGTCCTTCTGTTCCGGTTTCTGCCCGGCGTCCTGCCACCGTCCCGGCCGGAACGCCGGCCGGAATCCCTGCCGGACTCCTTGTTCTGCGTCTTTTCCCGTTTCCTTTCCCGCTCCAGCGGTTTTTCCCCCGCCTTGTCGGGACTCCCCGGGCGTTCCTCTCCAGCACCTTCTTCGGGCGCCGCCCGCCGGCACTTCTGCCCACATCCCGACTTGACCTCCAGGTCGTCGAGGGAAAACTCTTCGAAGTGCCCCGGCCCCAGGGACACCTTCACCACGCGGCGCATGATCTGCAGGTCCTTGACCTTTCCTTCACCCTTGGGAGTCATGATCAGGCTGCCGACCCGGGGGAACTCCTTCCTCATGTCGCAATACACTTCGTGCTCGTAGGCCAGGCAGCACATGAGGCGGCCGCACAGACCGGACACCTTCTGGGGATTGAGGACCAGCCCCTGGGTCTTGGCCATGCGGATGGTCACCGTGGCGAAGTCCATCAGGAAGGTGGCGCAGCACAGGGGGAGTCCGCAGGGACCCAGTCCGCCGGCGCACCGTGCCTCGTCCCTCACACCGATCTGGCGCAACTCGATTCGCGAATGCAGGGAACTGGCCAGGTCACGGACCAGGCCACGGAAGTCCACCCGTCCCGGCGCCGTGAAGTAGAAGATGATCCGGGCGTCACCATGGGCTGCTTCCACCTGTGACAGGCGCATGTCGAGCTTGTGCTTCCGGACCTCCCTGATGAAGACCTGGCGGGCCTCCTCCTCGCGGGACCGATCCCGCCCGAGGACCGCGTCCACCTCGCCCACCTGCAACCTGCGGCTCACGGGCAGGTAGACGGCCGGGCTCAGTGTCTGCCTCGCCGAATCCGTGATGGCGCGGGCGTGCACGTCGCCACGCTCCGTGTGGATCAACACCACGTCACCCCGGGAGAACCGGACCTCCTGGGAAGCGGCCAGCACGATCCGACCGGTACGCAGCATCTTGACCCAGGCGGCCTCTACGATCCTGGTATTCGAACCGCGCGCCACCACGTCCCGTTCCGCCACTTCACGATCAGGTTTCGATTTCGGGGCATTCCTGGCCATCCATTCACCTTTCAGCCGGTGTCGCCGGCGGCGTCTCTTCCAGCTTTTCCAGGGTGGCCTGCAGAGTGTAGGTCCGGTCCTTCCGGATGGTTACATTTCTTATCCACCGGTCGTAGCCGGCCTTTTCGAGCCTCAGCAGGTATTTCCTGGTCTCCAGTCTCACTTCGTCCATGGGAGTAACACCCATGGGCTTTTCGTCGAGGTACACCTTCACCCCGTCAGGGGGGTCGACTTTCACGGCCAGGAACCCGAAGGCTGGCTTCAACCTGAGGGTTTCCTTGATCAGGGTTTCTTCGCCCTGGGTCACGGTGATCTCGCGGGAGAATCCCTCGACGTCCGGGTGACTCAATTCCAACCGGTAGGTCCCGGCGGTCAGTCTGATCTCCGATTCCTTGGACTGGCCAATCACGACCCCGTCCAGGAGGATCTCCGCTCCGGTGGGTTCCGTGGCAACCGACAGACTGCCCGTGGCCGGTTCCCTGGCGCAGGTCTTGATGGCACTGCGCGCAATCTTGTCGTCATCGGTGCCGGGGCTCAGGTACAGGAATGCACGGAAGTAGATCAGCACGTCACGGCATTTCTTGGCCTTTCGGGCGATATTGCCCACGTTGAAGTAGCCCCAGGACTCGGCCGGGTCCTCCCTGACCGCCTCCTTGAACAACTTGATGGCCTTGCCGAACTGTCCCTTCCGGACCTGGTGTGTGCCCTTCCGGACAAGGGAGTCATACCGATCGGCTTCGGCTGGAAGGGGCATGGAGACCCCCGCCACGATCAGGCCGAGGGCCAGGACCGCTACTCCCGCTCCATTCAAACGCTGCCATTCGGGTTTTCCAGACGTTGGGCTCATGGACCCCCTCCAGTATTATCGGTGGGAACAGCCGTGGCCGATGGCACCGAGACGCCGTCGTCCTCCATTTTTCCCGATTCACTGAAAACCGTGAACCTCTGAACCGCGGAACGGCCCTTGCCCTCGATAGCATAGACCGCGATGTCGTTCATTCCCTTGACCAGCGGCACCACGGTGTCCACGGTGATCTGCGCTTCGTCGCCTTCCCCTTTGCGGGTCCAGAAGAATACCTTGTTGTTGCCCCGATAGACCAGGATCTTGCGGCGCATCTTCTGATCATCGGGACGGGCGGCGAAGCGGACCGTGCCCGTGAGGGTGACCTCGCTTCCCACCGTGCTGAAGGGACCGCCGCCGACGAATTTCAGGTCCAGCGCGGGCTCCACGTGGTTGAGTCCGGGGGGACCGGGGGGAACCGATGCCTTTTGTGCCGCGCCTGCCAGCTCGACCCGGGAGGACGGCACGAAGGCGAAACGGTCGTCGCCGGCATGGACCCGGTAGAGGTCACCCATCCGCGCATCCGACTTGAAGACGAATCCCTCGGGGACCGCGAAAAGGGGCAGGGACGACTCGTCGGCGGCTGACAGCACTATTACGCCGCCTTCCATCGCCCGCAAGGCCCGCTCCGTGGCATCGAAAGCCGAGGTCTGCGGCTCGTAAACGGGAATGACCAGCTCCTCCGACATGTACTCCCTGAGCACGAAGTCGAGAACGGCCACCTCGACCTTTACTTCTTCCAGGGGGTGCCCGGGACGCAGGTCCAGGCGGAACTTCGCCTGGATGGCACCGTCCACGGGGATGCCTTCCCGGTGGTTCACCCGTCCGTCCCTTACGTACAATCCTTCCCCGCTGTGGTTCCGGAGGGTCACGAGGACCTTCCGGGCCGCGCCCTCACCCAGGTTCCGGATGTCGAGCACCAGTTCCACGGACTCGCCCTGGTTCAGCAGGCCGTCGCCATTTCCCTTGGGGTCCTGCACCTGCCAGGTATAGGCGAAACGCGGCCTCGGCAGGCTTCGAGTGGCCACGGTGACGGGTTCGGGCCGGGGACATTCCGTGCTCCCCTGGAACAGGTGGAACCGGATCTGATCCACGCGGTCCCACGAATCGCCTGGAACCTTGATGGTCAGTTCGCGGGTCACGGAACGCCCGGGATCCACGCGTCCGAATATGAATTCCCGACCATCGAAGGCCACGTTGTCGGATTCGGACAGGCAGTGGAGCCGGAACAAGGGCTCGGATCCCTTGTTAATCGCGGTCACCCGGGCCTTGACCTTTTCGCCGGCCAGGACCGGTTGCTTTCCCTCCAGCTCCCACCGAACCTCCACCCCGGCTTCGGGTCGGGCGGCGCCGGCGGTCCAATCGATGCCGTGTCCCTTGAGGCCTTCCACGATACGTCGGTCCTGCCTGGCAATGAGGCCGGCAAGCACATCGCCCGCCTCTTTAAGGGCCTTCGAACGGGTGGGGGAAACCAGGCCCCGCACAATGTCCTCGGCCAGCCGGATGGTTTCGTCCCTTTCGAACTTGTCCTCCCGGATGGGCGGGCCTTCTTCGCCGTCTTCGTCTTCGGTCTCGGCGGGGACCTCGATCAACACTGGCAAACGGGCGATGGGCTTCTCGTCCGCCAAGGTTCCGAATGGCTCGAGTTCGCGCTTGGGATCGTGATCCCGTCGAAGGTCCTGCGTCCCAAGGTAGGGATTCTCGCGATCCAGGGAGACCGGGACCAGGTCCACGTCGGGCACGATGCCCACGCCCTGGATGGAAATCGCCCCGGGGGTCAGGTACTGGGCCACGGTCAGTTTCAGGGCCCCTTCGCCCACCTCGTACATGACCTGGACCGTACCCTTGCCGAAGGTGCCGTCACCCACCAGGATGGCCCGGTCGTTCCTCTTGATGGCCGCGGCCACGATCTCGCTGGCACTGGCGGTCCCCATATCGATGAGGACCACCATTGGCAGGTTCGCGAAGGGCGCCTCGCCATCGGCGCGGTACTCCTGCCGCATCCTCCGGCCTTCGCCTTCGGTGATGACCAGGGTTCCTTCCTTGACGAACAGGTCTCCGACCTCCACGGACTGCTCCAGCAATCCGCCAGGGTTCTGCCGCAGGTCCAGCACCAGGCGATCGAGGGACTTCTTCTGACGCAATTCCAGCAGGTGCTTCTCCAGCTCCGCCTTGGTGTTTTCCTGGAAGTGCCGGATGCGCACGTAGCCGGTTCCCTTGCCCAGCACCTCGCTGGACACGCTCTGTATGCGGATCTCGGCCCGCTGGACGGTGAACGGTCGCGGCTCGGCCCATCCCTTTCGTTGGACCAGGATGTTGACCGTGGTCCCGGGCACCCCCCGCAGCTTGCTCACCGCGTCGTTCAGCCGCATGTTCACTGTGGATTCGTCGTCGATCTCCACGATCTGATCGCGCGACTTCAGGCCGGCCTTCGCCGCCGGGGTATCGGGCAACACGGACACCACGGTGACCAGGCCTTTCCGGGTGGTGATCACGATCCCCAGACCGCCGAAGCGCCCTTCCGTGTCGAGCTTCATCTCCTTGTAGGCCCGGGGCGGGAGGTAGACCGAGTGCTCGTCCAGGGGGGCCAGCAAGCCGTTGATGGCCGCGTATTCCACTTCGTCCGCCTTCACGTCCGAAGGCAGGTGCGTGGCGATGTATTCAAAGAGGTCGAGGAGTTTCCAGTTCATTTCGTACAGGTCGGTGATCCCCGACAACTGGAAACGGCGCTGGCGGTCCCCCACCCTCACCACGACCGATCGGGTGAGTTCCGGCTCATCGGAGTCCGGCGTGACCATCAGGTCAGGCACCAGGGACTCCGCCCCCTTGAGTGCGCCCATGAGCATGGACAGCGGCTTCACCCGGGGCGGCGCCACGTAATTGGAACGGATGTAACCGACACACCGCGTCAGAAGACGGAGGCGGGCCAGGTTGGACCGGGTCTTCTCGCCGGCTTCGGCGCTCCCTATACCCAGGGTATCGAAGACAACCGCACGGTTTTCGAACTGGAAAGACGTGACCGCCCAGGCGATGAGACAGGCCGCGGCCAGGACCGTTACGAGCCGCGCGACACCCCTCCCGGAGGGGCCCCTGCCGTCGTTGTTGGAAGGGCGCTCCATGGCCAAAAAGGGTACTCGACGCGGGCGTTTACCGCAAGGAATACGGGGGTGCTGGGCAGGGCAAACGCATCATAATGTTGAAACAGAAACTACGCACGACCGATAGACAACGTGAGCGTGAACGTGGACGAAAGGTGCTGACATGTTGGCTTACGAACGGCTCGATGTTGACAAAGGTTGGCCAAAGCGTCCACGACCACGTATTAGATGCGTTTGCCTTGACAGGGACGGGCCGCCTGCCGCCCCTGGCCGGTCGCCAATAGCCCATCTACTGTTGTCCCCCCGGTCCGTGGGTTACAATGCGCCAGAACAGATCCACAGGAGCCTGTCGGACGATTGAGATCGTAGCGAGGTTTCGGATGTGTCCGTCAGGCAAGGAGCAGGGGCCCCTCAACGCCGGAGGCGTAGCTGGAACCTACGTCGAGGACGTTTCGGGGAAAGCGACGCAGCATGTCGGGATGCAGTCGGAACCGCAGTAGATCGCAATGGGCGACAGGCTCCCAGAGAGGTAGACACACGATGCTGACCGATATTCCGGCCGTCAGGCGGATCGTGCGGACGGCCCTTGAAGAGGACATTGGCATGGGTGACGTGACCACCGCCACCATCGTCCCGGAAGGGGCGAGGGCCGCCTGCGAGGTCATCGCCCGTCAAAGCGGCGTCCTGGCGGGGATCCCGGTGGCGCTCATGGTCCTCGACGAGGTGGGGTCCGGGATCGTCACGGACGACGTGGCCGATGACGGGACGGCCGTGGAATCGGGAGACGTGGTGATGCGGGCTCAGGGCCCGGCCCGCCTGCTGTTGACCGCCGAGCGCACACTGCTGAACTTCGTCATGAGACTGTCCGGGATCGCCACGACAACCCGCATCTTTGCGGATCGCCTCAAGGACACCAAGACCGTGCTGCTGGACACCCGGAAGACCACACCGGGTCTGCGTGTGCTCGAAAAATACGCGGTACGCGTGGGTGGCGGGCGGAACCACCGCATGTCGCTGGCCGACGGCGTCCTGGTCAAGAACAATCACATCGCCCTGTGCGGGGACCTGAAGGGCGCCATCCGACGGGCCAGGGACAACGCGCCGTCGCTGTGCCGGATCGAAGTGGAAGTCCGGTCCATGAACGAGGTGAAGCGAGCCGTGGAGGCCGGCGCGGACATCCTGCTGCTGGACCACATGGACCGGGAAGAGACCTCCCTGGTGATGGACTACTGCAACTGGAAGTTGAAGACAGAGGCCTCCGGTAACATGACGCCGGACACGGCGGCGGTC
>JADHTP010000164.1 GCA_016784945.1 Deltaproteobacteria bacterium
ATCCACGTTTCGGACCGGTGTTTTCCCGACAAGGATTCCGACGGCTGGCCCGTGAAGGGCACCACGGTGGAGGCCGACGTACCGGGCGTGTCCTGTCCCCCCGGCTACACCTTCCTGCTGACCTTCGAAGACGGTCTCGTCATGGACTGCGATGACGAAACGCCCACCACCTATCCCGGAGCGCTTGAACTATGCAACCTCGTGGACGACGACTGCGACGGGTCCACGGACGAGGACCTGGTACAGGACTGCATGGACAACTGCGGGAAACCCGGCGTCGAGATATGCGAAAACGGCCAGTGGACCCCGTGCAGCGCCGGCGGCAAGGTATGTTGCGAAGGTGAGAGGAAGAACACCACGCCATGCCCCCCGTTCGATTTCGTTTTTGTCACCGACAATTCGGGGAGCATGACCGGGAGCGACCCCCACGACATCCGCTACGCCGCCGTCAAGGTGTTCATCCAGAACATGGACAACGACACGGGGCACATCATGGCCTTCGACGACCAGGTGCAGCATTTCGGCCCTCCCACCGATGACAAGGCCCTCCTCCTGGCCTTCCTGGAGCAGGCCAGGAGCCAGGGGGCCGGCGGCGCGACCGACATCGACGGGGCCCTCTACGAGGCCTTCAGCGTGTTCCTGGATCCCGACGCCAAGGACGTGGTGGTGCTGCTCACCGACGGACACGACACCACCGACCCAGACGCCTACGTACCCGCGACCCTGAAACTGGAGGCCGAAACCAAGGGAATCCGGGTCTACATCCTGGGACTGGGGTACGCGGTCAACACACCCGCACTGCAACAGACGGTGACCAAAGACGGGGGCTATTTCTTTGCCGCCCACGCGGAGGAGATCCTGAAGATCTACGACGACATCTTCGCCCTGACCAACTACGAGTACTGGGTGGAATGCAACGACAAGGGCGAATGGATCGAAAAATGGGGCGATTGTGGCGACTAGAAGACCGGCCCCGTGTTCCTTTCCTGTCTGGCGGGCCTCGCCCTGGCCTGTTCGGCAGCCGCGCCCATCCAGTTCGAAAACGGGCCGGACGGCTTCAGCGAAGGGCTGGCGCGATTCCAGCGGGACGGACAATTCGGATTCTTCGATCGGACGGGCCGCGTAACCATCTCCCCGCGTTTCGAATGGGTCGAACCTTTCCCGAAGGGGCATGCCCGGTACGGGTCGGGATGCGAGTTCGTGCCTGACGGTGAGCACCGGCGGGTGGAATGCACCACGTGGGGCCGGGTGGACAGGAACGGCCGGCCCGTCAGCCCTTGAAGTCCACGGCCACGATCCGCTCCAGGTTCGGGGCGATGAGTTCCTCCACGATGCGCCGGTGGTCGAGGTGGACACGGTATCGGTCCAGGGCCGCCAGGTCATCCACGCCAACGACCAGACCGAGATCCGCACTGTTGGGGCCGCGCACCACGTCTTCACCCACTTCCAGTGACCGGATCTCGGGGATCTGCCGCGGCAGGGACTCCAGGGCCTCCTTCACCTGTCGCCCGATGGACTTCGGTGCACCGGATTTGAACTTGATGAGCACCACGTGCCGGATCATGAGCCGTCCTCCTGTTTCAACCTGCTTCAAATTAGCCGCGGAACGGTCCCCGGTCAACGGTGGACGGCAGGCGGAGGACGGTGGACGGCAGTCGCCCCTCAGGTGTAGTCGTGGGTGCCTATGATCAAGGGAATGTTGAACTTCGCCTCGACCTTGAGCTTGAGCTCGTCGGGCTTCAGCGGGCATTCCCCGTGCTCGCAGGCCAGTTTGACGCAGGTGCCCAGGTGGATGGCGTCGGGCTTCCGATCCATGCCATCGAGCATGTCCATGACCATCTTGGACCGCGGCATGAACAGGCCGGGACAATCGCCGCAGTCGGTCATGCCGACGATTTCGATGTCCTCGTCGTGCCGAGCGAACTCGCCGGCCTTCATTGCTGCCCCCTTGTAGCACTTGGCGCAGGCGATGCAGGTGTGGTCCTTGATGCGTTTGCAATAGAAGATGGCGATCTTCTTCTTCATGGAATCCCTCCCTATTCGTCACATCTGTGGAAAATACCGCACAGGACAAAGAAGACGATGTTCAAGATCAACGACATGAACACCTCCCTGAATCATTGGACCAGAACCGGTTCTTCCGAGGTCCGCGCGAAATCTTCGCTCCAGTCCCTGGGGCCCCTGAGGAAACCGCAGGGGTCCTGCCCGATATCACGGGATCGGCCAGGTTCGATGCGCCATGTTCAGTTCCTCCCTGACATTCCCCCATGACCCCCGCAGCCACCGCCGTGTCCCCCACCCTGGCCATGGCCGCAGGGCATGATGGGACCGAGGTCCTCGCCGCGCAGGTACTTGTTCACCACGTCCCGGACCCGGCCCGAGGCCCCGCGCACCACGTGAATGTGAAAGTGCTCGAAGATCTTCATTGCGTGTTCGCCCATGTTGCCGGTCAGGATGGTGTCCGCCCCCTGCTGGCGCACGAACTTGGGCACCTGGCCGGGCACGTGCTGCTCGGCTGCGGGATTGGGCATCACGCGCCAGTCCTTGATCGCGCCGTCCACCGCCTCCACGAACAGGAAGGCCGGGCTATGGCCGAAGTGGCCGAACACGTTGGCGTCCATCCCATCCATCCCGTCACATGTCACCGCGATGATGTTCCGATTTCCCGTCATGATTCACCTCCAGCGAAAAAGGGGGCTATCCCCTTTTTCTGCCAATCGCCACTACTTGTTCTTCAGCAGCGCCAGGACCTCCTGCAGCTTGTCGGCTGGCAGGTCCTTGAGGGCCTCGCTGACCTCGTCCCGCATGGTCTGTTCTTCCTCCACGGCCTGCTCGTCGGTTTCCAGTCCCAGGGTCTTCTGAACCGCTGCGATGTATTTGCCGGGAGTCACCGGCTTCTCCAGGTACATGCCGGGACCGGAAAGCAGCTTGCCTTCCAGGGCCTGGGACAGGTCGGCCTTGCCCAGTTCGTCCCTTGCGTGGCCGGTCACCACCATCACGGGGATGTTGATCCATTCCCGTTTGCGCCTCAGTTCGTGAAGAAACGCGATCCCGCTGCCACCGGGCATGACCAGGTCCAGGGATATGAAATCCGGTCGCGCCGCCTTCACCTTCTCCAGTGCCTCTTTTCCACTGGACGCGGTCTCCACCCGGAAGCCCGCGTCCTCCAGGGCGACACTGAGGTACCGCCGTATGTCGTCCTCGTCGTCCACCACCAGGACCAGGAAATCTTTCGGTTCAGCCATTTCAATTCTCCTCCGGGCCCGAGGGTCCGCCTTCTTTGGATTCCAGCACGGCCGGGAGCCTTCGCCTCGGGAAGACCATGCGGAAGACCGTGCCTTTGCCCTTTTCCGATTCCACCACGATCGAGCCCCCGTGTTCCTGGACGATCTTCCGGGTGACCAGCAGGCCCAGGCCCGTCCCGCCTTCACCCTTGGTGGTGAAGAAATTGGTGAAGACCTTCTGCTTCACCTCGTAGTCCAGACCGATTCCGTTGTCCGCCACCTCGATCACGATCCGGGTGGGCGGCACGTCCGGCGGTGTCCTGAACGGGTAGTCGTCCGGCTCCTCGAAGATCCGGACTACGACATCATTCTTCTTCTTCTCCGACATGCAACAGGCGTCCACAGCGTTGGTCACCAGGTTCGCCAAGCAGGTGTGGAGCCCCTCGGCATCGAACGGCGCGGGCTCCAAGTTGCCCTTCCTGTCCACACTGACCTTCACGCCCCGGGCCGCCGCCGCTTCCGTGTATAACGCCACCGTCTCGTGGACAATGACGGTAGGGTCGAGGCGCTGGACCTCGGGCTCGCTGCCCCGGGAGAAATCCAGGAGCGTGCGCACGAAATGAGAGACCCGGTCGATGTTCCTGTCCAGCATGGAGAAGCCGTCCTGCACCCGGTCGTTCTTCCCCTTCTGGAGGCCGGACCGCATCAGGTAGAGGCCGCCCTCCAGGCCGGTCAGGATATTCTTCACGCCGTGGGCCAGGCCCGCCACGGTCTGTCCCACCGCTGCCAGGCGCTCCGCCTCCAGTTTCTCGCCCTCCAGGTGCTTGACCTCGCGCAGGTCCTGGAAAAAGCCGGCGCTGCCCAGGGGCTTGCCCTTGTGCTTGGGCAGGACGCCACAGAACCGCACCGGCAGGGACTTGCCGTCCTTGCGCGTCACATTGGTCTCCGGTACCACGCAGTGGACCAACCCGCGCTCTTCGGTTTCGGCGAATTCGTCCGGCATGACACCAGGGGGCAGTTTGCGGCCCTTGACCTCTTCAAAGTCATACCCGAACATCTCGGTGGCCGCCGGGTTCCAGAGCCTGACCCGTCCCTTATTGTTAAGGGCCACAACGGCGTCCCACGAGATATCGATGAACGCCCGGTTGAAGTGGTGCTCGACGTGCAGTTCATCTTTCAGGACCCTCTGCCGGGTCACGTCGGTGGACATCACGGCCACGTACTGGATCGGGCCATCCGTCTGCTGCACGGGCGCCACGTGTACCACGTAGTCCGCCTCTTTTCCCTTGCGGTCCATACCCACTTCGTGGACGGTCCGGACCTTCCCGTCCTTGAAGGTCCTCGCAGCCGTGCAGCGGGCGCACTTCCGCTTCCGGCTCTTGTAGACCTCGTAACACCTCCGGCCCTCCCACTCACCGAACATTTCCTCGAAAGTGCTGTTGGCCTCCACGATCCGATAGTCCCCGTCAATCACAGCCACGGCACTGGGCACGAGATCGTACAATTCGGTTCGAATCCAGTTCTGCAGTACTGAAGATGCAGTCATCGCAAACTTCCGCTTTCGGAGCCTTCGGCCACTGACGGGATTCTCTGATCGGGCTTCATGGGATCGAGGACCGGAGCCTTGCCAGCGTGGCAGGACGCACACTGTCCCAGAACCGGCTTGCCCACCTTCGGGTCGAGGGCGCGTTCCTCGTGGCACTTCACACACAGACCGTGCATGGCATCCGCGTAACCTTTCGCGTATCCGATCCGGGGCGCGGACTCGAGCTTGATCCTGGAACCCTTGACCGCCATGCCCGTGTGACAGTCCAGGCACGGTTTGCTGTGGGCCAGGTCCTTGGCGTCGTCCACGCTGGCGTGACATACCGTACAACCCGGACCGGCCTCCAGGCGATCGGCGTGCATGTCATGGTCGAATATGGAGGTGGGGACCATCATGTCCCGGTGGCAATGGGCACACCCGGTGGCCTGTTCCCCGGGCCTCACCAGGTGGTGGCAGGTGGCGCAGGACGCCTGGCCTCCCTCCCGGTCAACGTGCTTCGCGTGCTCGAACAGGACCGCTTCTCCAGTTCGATTGCCGTCCAGGATCATCCGCTCCCCGAATCCGGGCGCGGTCACCGGGTCCTGTTTCAGGGCATTGCCGGAAAACGCGCTGTCGGGAAGCATGGCCACCGCCACGGCGCAACCCACCACGAAGAGCAGGGAATAACGGACGGAGCCTCCCCAGTAGGGGTCGGGCCTGACCGTGGCCGTGGATGGATCGATATCCGGCAGGGTGAAACGGAATCGTTCGGCCTTCATGGGCCCGGCGTGGAACAGGTTGAACCGCTCTGCCACGAAGAAGTAGATCAGGGCGAAGCCCGCCACGATCCCCAGGGAAACGGCGATCTCGGTCCAGGCCGGCACGTACCGGGTCCCGGTGGTCCCGATCATGCCCACGCCGCCCACGTCCACCCGGTTCATCACGAACCCGATCACCCCCATGCCCGCGGCTGTGGCCATCCAGCCGAAACTGGCCCTCACCGCGGGGATGGACAGGAGGGTAGCGGGAATGATGGCGGACAGCAGGAACTCGAACAGGAACAGGTTCGATTCGAAGCTGAAGGCGAACAGGGTGCCCAGTTCGCCCCTCACACCCAGGTCCACCAGCTTGATGGCGGTGTAGATCCACAGGACCCACGCCGCCGCTTTCGTCAGCCCCTTGAGTTGGGGCATTTCGGGCTTCTGCTCGTACAGCCAGGAACTGAGCAGGGACTCCACGGTCACCATCATGATTCCCAGGCCGATGGCGGACACGAAGAACAGGATGGGAAGGATGGGTGTGTACCACAGGGCGTGCAACCGGTGGGGCATAATCAGGATGAGGGAGCCCAGGGACGACTGGTGCAGCGTGGACAGCATGATGCCCAGGAGCACCAGCGGCAGCGTGGCCTTCTTCAGGAAGCCGTAAACCCTGGACAACGTGGGGTGCTTGGCCATCTCCAGCACCGTGGGTGCGAACTCCAGGCCCAGCACACCGGTGTACAGCATCACGCACCAGCCCACCTCGAACAGGGGCGAGTGGGGATTCCAGAACACGATCATGTTGAAGATGTGCCAGGGCAGCCCCAGGTCGAACAGCAGGCCCACGATCACGGCCAGGTAGCCCAGGAAGGCCGTCAGAACCGCGGGGCGCACGATGGCGTGGTACTTGTCCAGGTGGAAGATGTACACCGTGGCCGCCACCACGAACCCGCCGGCTGCCAGGGCCACACCGCCCATCACGTCGAAACCGATCCAGAAACCCCAGGGGGTCAGGTCGGTCAGGGCGGTGGTTGCGCCCAGTCCCTGCCAGAACCGGAACAGGGCGATGGCCACCGCCACACCCACCAGGAAGAACAGGAAACTCTTGAATGCCACTACGCGCTTCATTCTTCCACCTTCATCTCTTCAGCCTGGTCCGCCTCTGCTTCGCCGTCGGAGACCTTGACGGGCTCAACCTCGGGGGGATTCGCCTCGGCCCTGAGCCGGTTCCGCCTTTCGATGACCCACCAGATGGACCCCATGACGGCGCCCATCCCCACGAAGGCCGGGGGCACCGCCTGCATGGCCGCCCGGGTCAGTGACGGCATGGGTCTGTCGCCCAGCCGATTGCCCAGGCTCAGCATGTCCAGTTCCACGGGTGACAGGTACAGCACGTTGGTGCCGCCCACTTCCGTTTCGCCGTTCACCTTGTCCAGGTACTTGCCGGGATTTTCCTTGATGCGCCGGTGTGCCTCGGCCAGGAGTTCGTCCCTGTCACCGAAGATGGTGGCCTTTTCCGGGCAGGCCTCGGTGCAGGCCGGTTGCTTCCCGTCCTTTACCCGCGCTTCCCAGCACAGGGTACACTTACGCACGTAGGGCACGGCGGATTCCCACTCGTACCGCGGGATGCCGAAGGGGCAGGCCATCATGCAGTAGCGGCACCCCAGGCACTTGTCACCGTCATAGACAACGGCGCCCTCGGGGGTCTTTTC
>JADHTP010000165.1 GCA_016784945.1 Deltaproteobacteria bacterium
CTGCTGATCCGCATCCCGTTGGCGAAGTCAAAGGACGACTGACCGCCTCTCACTGCAGGACACCCATGACGCCCCCCCGAGGCAAGCCTGGACAGGACCTGCTGGAGCTGCGCCCGGCCACGGCACGGAAATGGGAACGGGGCGAGGACGGCCTGGTCCGCATCCTGGTCCCGCGGTTCACCGGCCTCCTGGGCCGCTGGATCATGCCCAGGCTGAAAAAACCCTACCTGCCGATCCGGCTGGACGAAACCGGCTCCTTCATATGGGAGAAATGCAACGGGGCGCTCAGCGGTCGGGAGATCGCCCGCGACCTGGAAAAGCGGTTCCCCACCATGGAAAACGCGGACCAGCGCCTGGCGCAATTCCTGGGGATGCTCTTTGCCCAGGCTCACGTTGTAAACACCGAGTAATTTCCGGCATTCGCTGTCTTCCGAGCTTGAGAATCGTCTGTCAAACCTGTATGTTGCGAGCTAACGAGGGCGTGATGAAAATATCATTCATACTGTACTTCCTGGTGTTGGCCGGTCTCCTGCTGCCGGTGGGCGCCCTGGCTTCTTCCCCACGGTACGTCCGGTTGTCCTATCCCGAGGCGGACGCGGCCACGGCCATCGGGATCGCCTGGACCACGAACTCGGCGGGCGACCCCACGGTCGTGCAGTACGGCTTTGACGACACCTACGGAAGTGAAGCCCAGGGCACGGCGTTCAGCGGCTCCGGTGACCTGCAGGCCATCCACGAGGTCACGCTCACCGGCCTGGAGCCGGACACGGCCTACCACTACCGCGTGGGTGGGCCCGGCACCTGGTCCGACGACTTTGCCTTCGTCACGGCGCCCGAAGACGGCTGCAGCCCCTATACCTTCATTGCCCTGGGGGACGACCGCAGCGACAACGACTACGGGCCCAACCCCCGTTGGAACGGCATCATCATGGAGGCCATGGAAACGTTCCCCCTCTTCGTGCTCAACTCCGGGGACCTGGTCAAGGACGGCGGCGAATCACAGCAGTGGGACCACTGGCTGGAAGAAACCGACCCGGCCCTGGCCTTCGCCGCCCACATGCCCACCATTGGCAACCACGACGACGGGCCCGGCGAAGGTGACGGCGCCCACTACAACCAGATCTTCCACCTGCCGCGCAACACGGTTACCGGGACCGAGGACTACTATTATTTCACCACTGGGAACGCGATCATGGTGTCCCTGTCCACCCAGAGTTTCAAGGGCGGCAGCATCCCCTTCGCCGATCAGGCTGCATGGCTGGACCAGGTCCTGACCGAAAATCCCCGCATGTGGCGCTTCGTGTTCTTCCACCACCCCACCTACTGCAGCGAGGACTGGTTCGGCCTGGTCCACGAACCCAACGAGCAGAAGCAGAATGCCGCGCTGACCCCCCTCTTCGACAAGCACCACGTGGACATCGTGTTCTACGGGCATAACCACTGGTACGAACGTCTGGGGCCCCTGCAGAGCCAGGGGGGAGAGCCGGAAGGCAAGGAAGTCGGGTCCTACGAGGACGGGACCGTGTACGTGGTCACGGGCGGGGCGGGCGCCATGGCCTATAACGTGATAGTGAACCTGTTCTGTCCCAGCACGGCGGGGAGCAAGGTCTGTTCGGGCGACCATCACTTCGTGAAGATCGACCTGGACTACAACAAGCTCACCTACACGGCCCAGGCCACCAAGACCCAGTTGATCGGGACCAGTGACGCCAATTCCAAGGTGATCGAGACATTCACCATCGAAAAGCCCGTCACCGGGCCCAATCCCTGCACGCCCATCCCGCCCGTGGACCCGGGGCCCGAGTCCGTGTCGGAAGTGGTGGCCGAACCCATGCCCGATGTGGCCGAGGACGTGATGATCACCGATGCGTCCAAGGAGACGGGCCCTGGTGAGACCGGTCCCGGGGACACTGCCGCGACCCAGGACACTCCCGTTGTGAACCCGGAAGTCCAGGACGCGACAGCCCAGTCCGACGCCGGCGATCTCCCCCCGAAGACCGACGGATCCATGTTCATCGACGTACCCGGTGAAGGGGACTCCAAGTCCGGCGGGAGTTGTTCCGTGGCTGGCCGAAGCACCGGGTTCGGACCCTTCGTGCCCTTCCTGGTGGCGGGACTTCTCTTTTGGGGTCTGCGCCGCAGGAAAGCGCAAGCAAGCTTGCGCACTCCAAATCGGTTCAGTTGAGTCTGGCCGCGGAGCGGCCCTTGGAGTGCGGCAGCTCGCTGCCGCTTTCAGACGATTTCAACAGTTTCAGAAACTCGTGGAAAAACTCATGGCCGCGCCCCCGCCCACCGGGGCGGCGCCCAGGACATATTGCGACTTCTTGCCGGGCTGGAGGAAGTACAGGACCAGGGCGGTCCCGCCGCCGACCGCCGCCATGGTGTAGTTCACGATGGCCCAGGTCCGGTTCTTCTTGTAGCTCGATACCCGGTTTTCGCCCCGGTTCACCGCGGAGGCGTCCTTGTTGGCGGCCCAGTTCAGGTAGGCGCCGGCCGCCAGGAAACCCGCGGACAACCCCCCGGTCACCCATGGCCAGGGCCAGGGCACGGACCGGGCCAGGGGCCCCTCGGACGCGACCAGCACTTCCATGGTCCCCTCTTCACCGGGTTTCAATCGGATCAGGTCCTTTCCGGCGGCCCCCGAGGAATCCACTTCCGTGACCCGGATGCCGTCCGCGCCGTCCGACGCCCAGGACCCCCGGACCATCAGCACCACCATGTCGGTGAGGTCGGCGATCCGTTCCGCGGCCTGGCCCGTTGCATCGTCGCCGCTCCAGCCCGGGGCCATGGTCAGGGTGCCGGCGGGCCCCGTCACCACCGAACCGGCCAGTGACGGATCGAACCGGATCGCGCCGTCGGTACCCGAGGTCTCCAGGCGGCGGGTCAGGGTCGGGCCGGATTCCACCCGCAGCATCCATTCATGGGGCCCTCGGGAAACGCGAATTCGCCAGGGCGACACGCCCGGAATGGGAAAGCCATCGCGGTACAGTTGAACCCGCCGGGCCCTGTCCGGCCGTTCCACAACGACAAGGACCTCGGCCTCCACCGACCGGGCCTCCAGCACGGCCTCGTGGAGGAACCGGGCCGCGTCCGGTGGCGCATCCACGCTTTCCACCATCTCCAGCGGAAAGACCCGGCCCATCCGGCGTGCCACGGCCCCGGCCTCCACGGTCCGATCCTGCACCAGGAGCAGGCGAACCAGGAGGACCGCCCCCTCGCAGACTCGGCCAAGACCCGCAAGGTCACCGGCCAGAAGGCAGGGACGCTCGAAATAGTCGTTCAGGGCCGTGTCCAGGGTGCGGGTCGCCGCGTGGACCGCCGTGGTGTCATAGAACAGATCCGCACCCTCCCGAATCCCCGCCAGGAGGCGCAGCCTGTCGTCCGAAATCAATTCCGGGGAACAGCTTCCCCCGACTCCGGAGATCGCCTCGAAATCGGAGGCCATGGCCGGTGCGTACAACCCGGCGGTGCGTATCCGGATCACCTTTGCCAGGCGGTCGGCCTCGGCGGAGTCCGCCACGGCCCGGTCCATCAGAATGAGGGCCTGGGGAACCCCGGGGGAGGCGTCGACGGCTCCGGGCAGGAACAGCCACGCGAACAGGATTGGAACGGTTACCCTTTGCAAGCCGACCTCGTAGTCCGGGTTCCACACGTGTGGAAATCAAGTCTAACACGGCAAAACCGTCCCACATCTAAGGATTGCGCCACAGCGACCGAATTACTATATTAGTAGGAGAGGGCACGAGAGAACGGCCATGTTCGACGTCTTGATCATCAAGAAGATAGAGGAAGACAAGGAAAGACGCCGTCGTGAGGACGAGAGGCCGCGCCTCAATGTCCCGAGCATCGATTACCTTGATGCGCCACCGCCCGAGGACCGGGACGACGAGGAATCCGAACGGGGTGTGGTCATCATCGATCCCGACGACGCCTGAACTTGACCCTCTGTCCCCGCTTCAATGCCATTACACTATCGGTTTCCCGGGATTCAGCGGGCCCGTCTACCAGGACAGGTCCAGGGCCAGCGGCTTCAACGGATCGGTCAGGTCCCACAAGTGAACGCCGCGGAAATCGTAGGCGACAAAGGCCAGGTGGCCCGCCGTGGTGACCCGCAGAGCGCTGCCATCCTTGGCGGCGAACCTTGATACCCAGCGTGAACCGACCGGCCGGGACAGGTCGAAGACCTTCAATCCCTCCCCGCCATCGGCCAGAACCAGGCGATCATCACCCAGGAGGGCCAGGCCCCGGGCGGTGTCGTCCACGGGGAGGGTCACCAGAACCTGGGTCCGCCGCCCCCGACGAACATCCACCACGGCCAGACCGGCCGTGCCGGCCGCCACGTAGGCCCTGCCGTCATGCACCACCAGGCCTCGGGCCTGGCCGGGTATCTTCACCGTGGCTTCGAGCACGGGCCGGCGGCGTCCCCTGACCTTCCACAGACGCATCCCGGCCCGGTCCTCCGCCGTCATCAATCGCCGGCCTTGCAACCACAGGCTTCGAACGTAGTCGGCGGTTTCCAACCGGCCCACTTCCACAGGCTTGCGCGGATCCCTCACATCCAGGATCGCCGTGCCCATGGTACCGTCCGCCAGAAAGGCCGTCCCCTTGCCGACCACCGCCTGGTTCGCCGATCCGGGCGTGTCCAGGTGACCCAGCCGCTCCGGCTTTCCCGGGTCGCTCACGTCCACCAGGTACAACCCACCCGGTCCGGCGCACACGTAGGCGACATGGTCCTTCACGGTCACGGACAGGGCCGTTCCGGGTATCTCCAGCTCGCCAAGGCGAACCGCCGCGCCGGGATCCCTGACATCGGTGATGATGAGGCCGAACTCCGATGCGGAATAGAGGACGTTGTCCTCTACATCCACGCCATAGACCCGTTTCCGCAGTTCCGCCCGGGCTTCGTCGGCCCTGGCTTCGGCGGGAATGCAGGGGCCGGAAAACAGCAGGGGCGACAGGGCGAGAGCGGCCAGCAGGGCGACAAGGGCGATGAGACCCGTAGGACGACGGGACGGTTGGCCCTCGGATTCGATTTCCGACCGGATCATGGCCAGCCGGACCATCAGTTCGTCCAGGTCTTCCCGGGCCTTGGGGTCTGGCTGTTCTTCGTCCATCGATTCACCCGTTTCCGCCTACGATTCTGCACGCCGGTGACTGGCATTGCAAGGGCCCGGGCTGCCCCGGAGCAGGCCGAAGAAAAACCATTGACACGGCGATCCCCCGTTGCTAGATTTTGCTGCAATGCGGAGGAATTCGAGTCCATGCCGGATCTCGGAACGTATCTCGTTTCTGGCCGTGAGCAGGCCGGAATGAGCGCCTCGGACGTGTCCAGCGTCACGCGCATCCCGGTCAAAGCCGTACAGGCCCTGGAACAGGAACGATGGAAGGATCTCCCCGAGGCCGCCTTTGTCAGGGGCTTCGTGGTCAACTACTGCCGCTCCGTGGGTCTGGACGACGGCCCGGCCCTGGAAACCCTCGCAACCGTGGTCCGTTATCGGCGACAGACCGAAAAGGCGCACCCGGTTCCCGAACCCGGCCCCACCAACATCCTGGTCAGCTCGGGACGCAGTTCCGTCCTCAGCTGGACCTACCTCGCCATCGGACTCGTTTTCGCCGTGGGCATTCTCATTGCCGTCCTTCTGGTCGGCACCGGCGGCAGCCAGGATGTGACCCAGGTGCAGGGTGGGCCCGCCACCAACCAGTCCGCGCCCGCAAACCGGCCCCATGGCTGACGAAATATCCCAGGCCCTCATCCTCAATCGTGTCCTGTATTCTGAAAAGGACCTGATCCTGACCCTGTTGACACGCCGGTTCGGCGTGGTGTCGGCCATTGCCCGGTCGGCCCGCGGAAGCAAGCGCCGTTTCGGCGGTGCGCTGGACCTGTTCCTTGTGTTCCAGGCCAGCCTGCGGATCAAGCCGCCCGGTCGCCTCTCCACCCTGGCGGGCGCCGACCCGTCCCGGCAGTTCCCCGGGATTCTGGAGAGCCTGGAGAGGCTGGAAACGGGCCAGGCCATGCTGGCCGTCACCAGGGACCTGTTGCGGGACGCGCCGGCCGGCTCCGCCACGTTCGACACCCTGGTCGAGGGTTTCACCGCGCTGGAGAACTCCTCGTCCGACGATGCCCACATGGCCATGGTGACACTGGTCATGAAACTGCTGGCCCAGATCGGGCACGCCCCCAGTTCGCTGCTATGCCCCGCCTGCCAGGGAAGCTTCGCACAGGGAAGAGAAGCCTACCTCCTGTCGGACGGCGTGGTCGTGTGCACGGACTGCGCATCGGGCCAGGCCGGGACACCGGTGCGGCCCGACGTGCTGGCGGCCTGCATCGGCCAGGGAGACTTGACCTCTTTGCCGCCCCGGGGGGAATCGCTGGCATTCCTTACTGTGTTGATGTCCAGTGTACTGGGCAGGAGTTACCGGATTCCACTGGGCGACAGGCCCGGGTCGTTCATGGACGGTACGCCCGCCTGACCACCGCGCCGGCCAGAACCATCCACATCAGAAGGACCAGGACTCCGACGGGCCGGACGCCGGCATGGGTTTTCCACAGAGCGCATCCGCCGCCCCCGCCCCCCGAATCCTGGCATTCGCCCTCGTCGGTGACGTCGTCACAATCGTTGTCGATGCCGTCGTCGCAGACTTCCGACTCCGGGTCGCCGGGAACCGCCTGGCAGACCACGCCGGTGCCATCCTGGGTGCAGCGAAGCTTTCCCACCGCGGAACAGGCGCCCAGGCCCACGGTGCAGTTGGTTGAAACAGAGAACCCCTCGTCGGTTTCACCGTCGCAGTCGTTGTCCACGCCGTCGCCGCACAGTTCATCGGAAGGCGTCCCTTTCGCGGCGTCACAGACGGCCCCCGTGCCACTGGTGTCACAAATCCGCTTTCCGTGTCCCGTGCAGGCACCCAGTCCGGTGACGCAGGACTCGCCCACACCGAAGCCTTCGTCCGTCTCCTCGTCGCAGTCGTTATCCAGGCCGTCACAGGTCACCTCTTCCGCCTCGAATTCCGGCGGATAGGTACACCCCAGACCGGCGGTTCCCTGGCACTCCAGCTGCGATCCCTGGCAGATCCCCGTCTGTAGACAGTCATCCCCCAGGGGCAGGTATTCGTCCGTCAGGCCATCGCAATCGTTGTCCACGCCGTCGCAGGTCGTCTCCGTTTCCTCCCAGCCCTCGGGATAGGGGCACAGGAAACCCTCGGCCCCCGCACACACGGGCAC
>JADHTP010000166.1 GCA_016784945.1 Deltaproteobacteria bacterium
AAGATGTCTTCCACGGCATGGGTTATCACATCCTGGACTATCCCGAGGCCGAAACAGAGTTCTATAATTTCGAAGCCCTCAACGTCCCTGGCGACCATCCGGCCCGGGACATGCAGGACACCTTTTACCTGGAAGACGGGAACCTCCTACGGACCCACACGTCCAACGGCCAGGTCCGCGCCATGCGGGATCTGACGCCGCCCTTCAGGGCCATCTTCATCGGACGCGTCTATCGTTTCGAGGCCACGGACGCGTCCCACGAGCACACGTTCCACCAGATCGAGGGCCTCATGATCGACCGTCACGTGTCGGCCGCCCACCTGCGGTCGTCCATGACCCAGCTGCTGGAGGGCGTGTTCAGGAGAAAGGTCGAGGTGCGTCTGCGGCCCGGCTATTTCCCCTTCGTGGAGCCCGGGTTCGAGCTGGATCTGCGTTGCATGGTCTGCGGCGGCAAGGGCTGTCCCGTGTGCAAGCAGAGCGGCTGGGTCGAGTTCCTGGGCTGCGGCCTGGTGCACCCCAACGTGATCCGGGCCGGGGGACTGGACCCCGATGAATGGCAGGGTTGGGCCTTTGGCGTGGGCCTGTCCAGGCTGGTCATGATGAGGTACGAGATCGACGACATCCGGTGGCTCATGTCCGGGGATCTTCGCTTCCTGCGCCAGTTTTGATCGGATGTACGAGATGACAGGGGACAACCCATGAAATTTTCCTGGAACTGGTTGTCGGATTACGTGGACCTGGCCGGCATCGACCCGGGGGCCGTGGCCGATCGGTTCACCCTGACGGTGGCCGAGCTCGAAGGCGTCGAGGAGACGGGCTGCGGACTGAAGGACGTCCTGGTGGGGCGGGTGGCCGCAGTGGAGCCCCACCCCGATGCGGACAAGCTCGTGGTGGTGGAAATGGACCTCGGTGATCGCCGGGTCCGCGGGGTGTCGGGCGCCCCGAACATCCGGGTGGGTCTGGTGACGCCGGTGGCGCTTCCCGGCTGCCGGCTGCCCGGTGGCATGGAAATCAAGGCCACCGACGTACGGGGCGTGACCAGCGAGGTGGTGGTCCTTTCCGAGCGCGAGACCGGGCTGTCGGACGACCATTCGGGGGTGATCGAACTGCCGGCGGACACCCGTCTGGGCGAGTCCTTTCCCCACGTGCTGCCCCTGGAAGACGTGGTCTTCGACGTTGACAACAAGTCCATCACCCACCGGCCCGACCTCTGGGGCCATCACGGCGTGGCCCGGGAGGTGGCGGCCATGTTGCGCCTGCCTCTCAAACCCCTGGAAACGGAGTTCCCTACCATCGACGCCGATCCTCTGCAGGTGATCGTGGACGACGCAGCCGACTGTCCCCGGTACATGGCCATGTGCTACTCGGGCGTGAAGGTGGCCCCCTCACCCTTCTGGATGGGGCAGCGGCTCAGGGCCGTGGGAATGCGACCCATCAGCAACGTTGTGGACGTGTCCAACTTCGTGATGCTGGCCACGGGCGAGCCGACCCATGCATTCGACATGCGTCAGTTGAACGGCGACACCATCCGGGTCCGTCGTGCCGGCGAGGGAGAGCCCTTCCGCACCCTGGATGGATTGGATCACGAACTGACCGGAGACGACCTGCTCATTGCCGACGCCGAGCGGGGCGTGGCCCTTGCGGGCGTGATGGGCGGTGAAAACAGCGAGATCTCGGACGACACCTCCGACGTGGTGCTGGAGTGCGCCACCTTCCACCCCGGGATGGTTCGCAAGACATCAGTGAGGCACGGCCTGCGCACCGAGTCGTCCGCGCGTTTCGAAAAGAGCCTGGACCCGAACCTGCCCAGCAGGGCCATGGCGCTTTTCACGCGCCTTCTCCTGGAACTGAGCCCCGGGGCCGCGCCTTCTTCCCGCGTTTATGACGTGGCCGGCTTCAGCCTGGAGCCGGTGAAGGTTCCCCTGGACCCGGCCTACGTGGCCGCGCGCCTGGGCGTCCCGGTGCCTGCGGAGAAGACCCGGGCCATCCTGGAGAGCCTGGAATTCGAGGTGGTCGCCAGGAAAGGCGGGGCGTTCGAGGTGACTGTCCCCACGTTCAGGGCGACCCGGGACGTGTCCATCCCCGAAGACCTGGTGGAGGAGGTGGGACGTGTGATCGGGTACGACCAGGTTCCGCCCGCGCCGCCGTCGGCGCCCGTGGCCCTGGTGCCCCGCGACCCGGCCCGCGTGCTGGCCTCCAGGGTCCGCAAGGTCCTGTCGTTTTCCTGCGGGCTGGATGAGGTCCTGACCTATTCCTTCGACAGCCGGGAAGTCCTGGAACGGATCGGGTTCGAACCGCCGTGTCCCGTGTGTCTGAAGAACACCCTGTCTTCCGACATGGCCACCCTGCGGACGGACCTGGTGCCCAACCTGCTGGCCGCAGTGGAAAAGAACGCCAAGCGGTTCCGTGAATTCGGGATCTACGAGGTGGGGCGGGTGTTCAGCGGTGAGCACACCGACGAGGGGATTCCCGTGCAGACGCCCCACGTGGGTCTGGCACTCTATGATCGGTCGGCCCGCGAGGTAGACGGCGCCTCCCGGTTGTTCCAGCGCCTCAAGGGGATCATACAGTTGCTGGTCCGGTCCCTGGACCTCCACGATGCCAAGGTGGAGTATCCCGTGGACGTGGACCGGCCCTGGATGCATCCCCGCCGCACCGTGTCCATCGACGTGGGCGGCGTATCCGTGGGGGCCCAGTGCGGTGTCCATCCCGCCACCCTCAAGGGCCTGGATGTCCTCGGGAACGCCGTGGTGGCCGAGATCGACCTGGACGCAGTGGCCGACCTGGTGGTGCGGGAAAGGAAGTTCGCGCCCGTGCCCCGGTTCCCCTCCATCCAGTCCGACGTGTCCTTCGTGGTCGAAGAAAAAGCCCCGTCAGGCACCCTGGAAGAACTGGTGAAAGCCAATGGGGGGGATGACCTGGCCAGCGTGGAACTGGTGGCCGTGTACAGTGGGCCGCCGGTGCCCGCGGGGTTCAAGAGCCTGAGCTTTAGCATGACCTTCCAGGCTCCGGACCGGACCCTGTCCGAAGAAGAGGTCAAGACCGCCGTGGACCGGGTGGTGGCCGCCGCCCGGGAGTCCGGCGCTTCCATCCGGGATTCCTGAACCATGCCGGTAGATCCCACAGACGTGCTGTTCGTCAGCAAACCCCTGTGCCCGCCCTGGGACGATTCGGGCAAGTTGCTGCCGTACCTGGTGGCGAAGTACATGGATGGCGTCCAACTGGCCGCCATGACACCCCGGGGCCGACCCCTGGAACTGCCCGGTGTGCGCAGCGAGGAGATCTACCGGGCGTCCTCTTCCTTCACCGTGCCCATGACCGAAAAGGCCAGGCTCCTGCTGCGTCTCCTGGGACGGACCACGCCGCCCCTGGTGCATTTCTTCTTTTCGCCCAACCGGCCCACCACCCGGGCCGCCCGGCTGTTCAGGCGGTTGAATCCCGGTGTCAAGGTGGTGCAGACCGTGATGAGCCTCCCGGCCCAGGTGGAAGCCCTGCGCGGCCTGGTGTTTGCCGACGTTGTGGTGACCTGGTCCCGCATGGCGGCGGGTATCGCGGCCCAGGCCGTGCGGTCCCGTGGGCTTCGGGCGCGGGTGGTGCACATTCCGCCGGGTATCGAGCCCCTGGAGCCCATGACCCCGGAATCCCGTAGACAGGCCCGAAAAGAGCTCGGACTTCCGGCGGATCGGCCCCTGGTGCTGTATGCTGGAGACCTGGAGTTTTCCAGCGGGGCCGAGGTGACCGCCGCGGCCGCCGCAGAGGTGGTGGAAAGGGTGCCGGCGACGTTTCTGTTCGCCTGTCGGCGCAAGACCTCGGCATCGAAGGCGGCCGAGCGATGCCTGCGGGAGGACGTGACCGGCCTGGAGGCCAGGGGATACGCGCGGATCCTGGAGCGGGTGCCGTCCTTCAAGGATCTGCTGCGGTGCGTGGACGTCCAGGTGTTGCCCGCCGAGACCACCTATGCCAAGACCGACATCCCCCTGGTGCTCCTGGAGGGACTGTCCGCCGGGATTCCAGCTGTGGTGGCCCGACAGACACCCATGGAAGAACTGGAGTCCGCGGGCGCGGCGGTGGGGGTGCCGCCCATGGATCCCGAGCCACTGGCCAGGGCGCTGGTGGGAATGCTGGATGGAAAGGGGAGGGTGAAAGCCCTGGGTGACGCGGGTCGCCGTTACGTGCTGGAACACCACACGGCCCGGTCCATGGCCCGGGCGCACGCCGACCTGTACAACGAGGTGCTGCGTTTTGACTGATCGTCTGGACAACCGTTCCTACTACGATGCCATGGCGGGCGGGTACGATCGCGAACGCCATCGGGGCTACCATGTCTTTCTGGACGAGTCCGAGGTGGCCTGCGTCGCCGACCTCGTCACCGGCGCCGACGTGCTGGAGGTGGGTTGCGGCACGGGACTGATCCTGTCCCGCCTGGCGGGCGTGGCCGACAGCGTGGTGGGGGCAGACCTGTCCGGGGAAATGCTGTTGCGCGCCGTGGGACGGGTGCCTTCGGTGGTGCAGGCCAACGCCACGGGACTCCCCTTTCCCAACGATACCTTCGACGTGGCGGTGTCCTTCAAGGTGCTGGCCCATGTGCCGCCCATCCGGGAGACGGTGGCCGAAATCGCGCGGGTCGTGAAGCCCGGCGGCTACGTGGCGCTGGAATTCTATAACCGCCACAGTCTCCGGACCGCCATCAAGCGCCTGAAGTCGCCGTCGTCGGTTGCGAGCGACGTGGACGACACGGACGTGTTCACCCGGTACGACAGCCTGGCGGACATCCGGGGCTACCTTCCGCCGGATCTTGAACTGGTTCGGACCCACGGCATCCGCATCGCCATGCCCCTGGCGGTCCTCATGAAGGCGCCCGTGCTGGGGCCGGTCCTGGCCTGGCACGAACGGTTCCTGGCCCGCACGCCCCTGGGTCGCTTCGGGGGATTCCTGGTCGCGGTGGCCAGAAAGCACTTGTAGGGGCTACCCACTCTACAAGGCGCCAATCTCGGGCGGGCACTGGCGTGCCGCCCTGCACTTGGCGCTTCTCTTGCTCAAGGGGGGCGCAGCCCCCCTATGACCCCCCTTGTAGGGACGACTCCGTCGATGCTCCGGGCGCCAATCTCGGGCGGGCACTGGCGTGCCGCCCTGCGCTTGGCGCTTCTCTTGCTCAAGGGGGGCGCAGCCCCCCTATGACCCCCCTTGTAGGGGCGACTCCGTCGATGCTCCGGGCGCCAATCTTGGGCGGGCCCTGGCGTGCCGCCCCTGCAAAGGAAACCCTTGCAGGGAACGGTCTCCTGACCCTCCCATCTGGTTCGAACTGGACGATGGATGCGGCAGATGTGGATGAAACCTACCCCGAATCATGTCAGTTCGAGGAATCTTTCTTCCAGGCTTCGGCCCCGGTGCAGGTCGCCGATGGTGGCGCCGGATTCGATGATCGTCTTCAGCACCGCCGTGATGGCGGCTTCCACGGGGGTGTCCTCGCCGGGCTTCAGGGTCAGTCTAACCTTGTCACGGGTGGGCGACAGCTCCACAGTCACCACTTCACCCATGGCGGAAAGCACCTTTGTGGGATCGGGGCTGCCGGTGCCCAGGCTCACGATAAGGACCTCGTCCGCATCGGTCAGTTCCGCCAGGGTGCCCTGTCGGACCAGCTTGCCCTTGTCGATGATGGCGGCGTGGTCGCACAGGTCCTCCACCTCGGACAGGTTGTGGCTGCTGACCAGAACCGTGGACTTGTGGGCCAGGGACGCGATGAGTTCCCGGACCTTGTGGGCCGTGCGGGGGTCCAGTCCTTCGGTGGGTTCGTCCAGAAGGACCAGTTCCGGCTTGCCCAGGAAGGCCTGGGCGATGCCGAAACGTTTGGCCATACCGTGGGACAGGGCGCGGCCTTTCACGGACCTGGCGTCCTGCAGGCCCACGGCTTCCAGCACCCGGTCGGCCTCCTTTTTCGCGTCGGATCGTTCCATGCCGCCCAGTTCGGCCAGGAAACGCAGGCCGTCGCGGATCTTGCGCGCCGGGTGGAACCGGGCGTCCTGGGGCAGGGCTGACATGCGGTGGCGCACAAGGTCCAGACGGGACAGGGGCTCGCCCAGGATGGTGGCCTTGCCCCGGGTGGCGCGGGCGAATCCGCAGAGCAGCGAAAAGGTGGTGGTCTTTCCTGCCCCGTTTGGCCCGAGGAATCCGAAAATGGAGCCCTCGGGGACGTTGAAGGTCAGGCCGTCGACGGCCCGGGTGCCACCGTAGTGCTTGGTGAGGCCATTGGTGCTGAGTGCCGTGCCCATCAGAGGTCCCTCCACCGGATCCGGAGCCAGGCCAGGGCCAGGAAACCCGTGCCGAAGGCCGCCAGGGCCGCCAGGTTGCCCAACACCACCAGCGCCTCCGGAGACCAGAGGGCCAGCTTGTAGTTCGAGGGCGAAAGGAAACCCACCGCGTCGCTGGACGACAGGATGGACAGGGCGATGAGCACCACGAACATGGCCACCATTGACAGGCCACCACCGTCCACCAGGGACGACACCAGGGTGGCCAGGGACAGATAGCAGAACCCGACCACCAGGGACAGGGCCCAGTACTGGCCAAGCAGCAGGGCGGTTCTGGCCGCCGGGATATCGGGCATTCGCCACCAGGCATAGAAGAAGATCGCCACGTTCGCCAGGAGCGTGGCCGTGGCCAGGAGCAGGCCGTGGGACAGGAACTTGCCGGAAAGGAGCGTGGTCCGGGAACAGCGCAAAAGCACGAAGCGCGCGGATCGGTTTCGCACCTCGGAGTTGACGATGTCGAAGGAAACAAGGGCCACCAGGAACGGAAGCAGGAACAGGGTGATGGAGAAATACCCCAGCACGATGAGGGGCATGTCCAGGAGGTGGCGGGCCATTTCCGCGTCCACGCCGGGCAGTTTGGAAAGCACTTCGTCCAGGCTGGGTACGTTGGAATCGGCCGTGGAGGCGATGTTCACGGCCACGCGCGCCGTGTCGAAATGGCGTCCCAGTTCCATGTCCACCCAGACCAGCCCGGCCCCGGTGCCCACGGCCACCAGGACATAGAGAAGCACCGCCGCCAGTGCCCGGCGGGTGCGCAGGGCGGTGCCCAGGTCGAAACGCGCCACCAGCCAGGCCTGTCGGAAACGCCCCATGTCTCAGCCTTCCTTGCGTGCCAGGAAACGATTGTACAGCAAGAGTCCGGTAATGGCAGCCGGCCCTATACTCGCGAGAATCAG